>CACWLT010000006.1 GCA_902761695.1 uncultured Ruminococcus sp. | reverse complement strand
TCCTCTTCTTCGATCTCTGCATGCTGGCCCTCTGCGCCATCCTGTACGCAAACGGCGCCGTGGAGTTTGACGGATTCCTCCTTCCCCTCCTGGCCCTCATGTCCTCATTCGGACCCGTGACGGCACTGGCGGGACTGGGCACCACCCTGCAGGCCACCGTCGCCTCCGGAGCCCGGATCCTGGCGATTCTGGACGAGGAACCCGAAACGGAGGACGTGACCGGCATGGAAGGCGTCTCCTATTCCGGCGCGGCCTTCGACGGCGTCTCCTTCTCCTACGGCGGGGAAGCCGTTCTCCGGGATCTGTCCCTGACGCTGCCGGAAAACCTGGTCATCGGCGTGGTGGGAAAGAGCGGCTGCGGCAAGTCCACCATGCTCCGCCTCCTGATGCGGTTCTGGAAAACGGACGCGGGAACCGTCTCCGTCTCCGGCCGCAGCGTGGAGCGGATCAACACGGACGATCTGCGCCGAATGGAGAGCTATACCACCCAGGAGGTCCAGCTTTTCCGGGACACCGTGGCGGGGAATATCCGCATCGGCCGCCCGGACGCCGGTCAGGAGGACATCGAGGAGGCCTGCCGGAAGGCGTCGGTGCACGATTTCATCCTGTCCCTGCCCGACGGCTACGAGACACCGGTGGGCGAGCTGGGAGACACCCTGTCCGGCGGCGAGCGGCAGCGGATCGGCCTGGCCCGCGCCTTCCTCCACGACGCGCCCCTGATGCTTCTGGACAAGCCCACCAGCAATCTGGACAGCCTGAACGAGGCGGTCATTCTGAAATCTCTCCGGGAGGAATCGGCGGGCAAAACCGTGGTTCTGGTGACGCACCGGACCTCCACCGCCCGCATAGCCGACGAGATCCTCCGCATGGAAAACGGCCGGGTGTCGTGAACCGTTTTTCCCCGGCAGAACCGGAATTCTTCCACGGAAAGGACAAGCCATGAACATTCAGATTTTCGGAACAAAGAAAAGCAAGGACTCCCGCGCCGCCGAGCGGTTCTTCAAGGAACGGGGAATCCGCTTTCAGTATGTGGACATGAACGAAAAGGGCCTCTCCCGGGGCGAATTCAATTCCGTCCTGCAGGCGGTGGGCTCCCTCAACGCCATGCTGGACCCGGACTGCCGGGACCGGGAGCTTCTGGCTCTGGTGACCTATCTGGGCGAGCGGGACCGGGCGGACAAGGCCTTCGAGAACCAGTCCGTATTAAAGCTCCCCATCGTCCGCAACGGCAGATACGCCACCGTGGGATACGCCCCCGACGTGTGGAAAACCTGGAGCTGAACGCCCCACCGACAAGACACAGCCGCCCGTCCGGATCCCGCAGGATTGCCGGACAGACGGCTGTTTTTCCGCTCATGACGCCCGGGTTCTATACTATACCCATCCAAAAAAAGACAAACTTACCAAGATGTGTGAAAAAAAAACCTGAAAAAATGCGCTGTACGTTACCCCGTGCTGCACTTTGAGAAGGAAAATGCACCAGTGTACTTTAAAGTTCTTGCCGAGCAGCTTGCTGCTCTGGGTTTCTTTCAAGAAGCCGCGTTCCCCTTTTAGCTTGAGATTAGTATCACGCCCCCGGAAAGAACTCCGGCAGGGCCAGAGCGATATAGTCCCAGCACCACTCGTAGGCATGCCAGCCGGGGGAGACGCGCCAGGTCAGGTTGCCCCCTTCGTCCGCGCTCCGGAACCAGGGCGCCCGGCCGAGCAGCTCCTCCGTCATGGGCTTCATGGCCTCATAGGCGATATCCTGCTCTCCGGTGACGGCGAACACCCGGTAATCCTCCGGCGAAAGCCCCCGTTCCCGGATCCCGTCGATGAGCCGGTCGCAGGTCTCGGCGGTGTGGTCCTTGCCGCCCTTGACGCTCACGGCCCAGAAGTCCCCGCTCATGGGCAGATAGTACCGGACAGCAGCCCCTCCCCGGCACAGCACGCTCCAGGTGGCCTCCGCGCCCATGGAGAATCCGCCGAAGGCACGGAAATCGCGGTTCCCCTCCGTCCGGAAGGCCGCGTCCACCGCCGGGATCAGGGATTCTTCAAGCTCACGCCAGAATACGGCGGTCAGCGCGGCGGCATCCCCGGCATGGACCCGCACCGCGTCGGGGTTCACGCCTTCATCCACAGGCCGATTGAAGGTGGGCGTTACGACGATGAGGGGCCGTACCAGTCCCTCCCCGATCATCCGGTCCAGCATGGGCTTCAGGGGCATTTTCGCGTCCAGGCCCCCGAAGAACTCTTCCTCGTTCCCCCCGCCGCCGTGCATGAGGAACAGAACCGGATACCGCCGCTCCCCTTCTTCCTCATAACCGTTTGGCAGATAGACCAGCGCGCGGCGGGGCGTACCCCGGTCAGTGTAGGCAAATTCTCGGAGAGTGCCGCTCTTCTCCGGTTCAGCCGACTCCCGATACCGGTCGGGAATGCGTTTCCATTCGGACATAACAAAGCCTCCTTCCTGATTTGTCCCATTGTACCACACCTTTGTGTACTCCGTTTGAACGAATTGCGCGAAAGGGGTGGAAATGCCTCCGCGGATCCTGTATAATGGGAACGGCACCGCAAGCCCGAAACGAAAGGATCCATCATCATGACGCATCTTGAGACATTACAGAAAAACTTCATCAACCTCCGCATGGGGACCTTCATCCACTGGAACAGCGCGGCAGTCCAGTTCAACACCGGGGACACCGAGGACTGGGAGTTCATGCACGAAAACGGGAACGAGCCCCGGAAATACCCCTTCAATGAAAAGGACTGGAATCCGACACACCTCGACTGCCGTCAGTGGGCCGAAACCGCGAAAGCCGGGGGATGCCGCTTCGCCGCCTATACGACCAAGCACCACGAGGGCTTCTGCACCTGGCCCACGGCGTACTCCGAGCACTGCGTCCGCAACGCGACGAACAAAACGGATGTGGTAAAGGAATATCTGACGGCGTTCCGGGAGGCGGGGATCGTGGCGGGACTGTATTTTTCCATCCTCGATCTGACGGCGGGCTTCGGACGGCGCAGCTGCACCCCGGAGCAGGTTGCGGCCGTAAAGGGGCAGATCACGGAGCTTCTCACGAACTACGGCGAGATCCCCTTCATCATGTTCGACGGGTGGAGCTCCCCCTGGGGCGGACCGTCCTACGAAGCCCTGCCCTTTGAGGAGATCGACGGCCTTGTGAAATCCCTCCAGCCGGACTGCCTCTCCCTCTGCATCGGATGGACGAAGGACATCGAGCATTCCGACATCTGCTTCTACGAGGGCGGCGCGGGACAGAAGCTGGAAGGGGAGTTCTCCGGCCCCGGGATCCTCTGCCAGAAAATGACCGGGACGTGGTTCTGGCGGGCCACGGATCCCGAAACGCCGCCCCGGTCCGCGGACTGGATCGTGGAGCTGGCAGAGGACTGCTTCTCGAAGAACGTGAACTTCATGAACAACATCAGCCCCCGTGCGGACGGATCGGTGGACGACAACCTCCGCGCCGCCTTCGCCGAGGTGGGGAAGAAACTCACCCTGCCGGAACCGCTCGACGATCTGCCGGCGGGGTGGATGAGGAGGAAGGCATGAATTTTACCGCTCTGGACCGGTATCTCGACAGCTTTTACCGGGAGAAGAACATCCCCGGCCTTGGGTGCGCCGTCACCGTCGGGGGGAAAACCGTCCACGAGCACTGCGCCGGATTCGCGGACTTTGAGCGGGGGATTCCCTTCGGACCGGACACCCTGGTGAACCTCTATTCCGCCACCAAGATCTCCACCGCCGCAGCCGCCGTGAGGCTGATCGAGAAGGGAATCCTGACGCTGGACGCCCCGGCGGCGGAATGGCTCCCGGAGCTGGACCGGGCGACAGTGCGGGGAGAGGACGGAGAGGTTCATCCCGTCCGGATCTCCATCACGGTGCGCCACCTGCTGTCCATGTCGGCGGGCCTCACCTACGACGGCACCACCGCCGCCGTGAAGAACCTCATCCGGGAAACGAACGGACGCCCCACCACCCGGCAGGTCGCGGCGGCCCTTGTCGCGGAGCCTCTGGCCTTTGAGCCGGGGACCCATTTCCGGTACAGCTTCTGCCACGACGTGCTGGCGGCGGTGATGGAGGCGGCGGCGGGCATTCCCTACCCCGACGTACTGCGCCGGGAGCTCTTCGATCCCCTCGGCATGACGGATACAACCTTCGTGCTGACGGAGGAGCAGCGGTCCCGCATGGCCCCCGAGATCCACGGCTTTGACGGAGCCATGGGGACTGCCCGCGCCGTGATCCGCAAGGAGGGCGTGGACATGGGCATGGGACCCGCGTACCGTTCCGGAGGCGGCGGGCTGATCTCCTCCCTCCGTGATTACGCGAAGCTGGCCGCCATGCTCTCCAACCGGGGCGTCACGGCGGACGGGGTACGCGTGCTCTCCCCGGAATCCGTCGACGCCATGCGCGAAAATCAGCTGAACCCCGACGCCATGCGGGACTTCGAGGCCATGGGCGGCTGGAGCAAGGCGGGCTACGGCTACGGTCTGGGCGTGCGGACCCTGCTCTGCCGGGAGCGGAACAATTCCTTAAGCGCCAACGGGGAGTTCGGCTGGGACGGAGCTCTCGGCTGCTATCTGCTGGCGGACCCGGAAAACGGCGTCGGCATCTTCTACGCCCAGCAGGAGGCCGGATCAAAGTGGTACGAATGGCACGGCATGATCCGCAACACCGCCTACGCCGCCGTCCTCGGGGCGGAAGCGTAATACCAATCTCAAGCTAAAAGGGAAACGCGGCTTCTTGAAAGGGAAGCCCGGACCTTATCAAAGTGCAGCACGGGGTAACGTGCAACTCATTTTCTCAGGTTCTGCTTTCCCATACCTTATTCAAATTTCCTTTTTAGACTGAGAATAGTATTATTCTTCCCCGCGCCAGAGCTCCGTGATAATCTCCTCGTCGCCCAGCCCGAAGGGACAGCCGTCCGACGGGTTGTTCGCGCTGTAATACCGGCGGAGGATGTGCGCGTTTCCGTCCTCGTCCACCGTGTACCGCAGGAATTCGTCCTTCGCCACCCGGTCCAGCCAGTCCGTGTCCGGGTGCGCCCAGACCGATTCATACTCCTCCGTCAGACAGCGGCGGGAAGGCATTTCCAGGTGCCCGCCGTGTGCCCGGACGAAATCGTACACATACCGGATGATCGCCGCCCGTTCCTCCTTCTTGTGCAGCATGAGCCAGTCGATCTCGTCGTAGCCCCAGGCGTAGTGGCTGTCGAGGGTCGGCACCGGGGCGTCCGGGCGTCTGCCGAAGTTGTCGAACTCCACCAGATACGGCAGGGAGTCTGCGTACCATCCAGAAGGAGTCATGCCGCCCTTCGACCGTCCCCAGATGCTGTCGTTGTACCCTTCCTCCAGCACGCAGGCCAGCGGCTGATCCGGGATCTCCTTCAATCGCAGGGGCCATGCGTTGTAGTCGAAGAGGGACACGCCGTCCACGGTGATCCCGTGGGTGTGGGCGTCGCAGAGGACGAAATGCCGCCGGGCGTGTTCTTTCGCATAAGCTCGCACCCGGTCCAGCGTCTCCTTCCAGTAAAGGAAGCCCTCGTCCTTCGCCCCAATCAGGTGGACCTGCCCGAAGTGAAGGGCCTCGAACCCGTCGTCGATGTAGCACCGGGCGCGGTAATAGATGTACATCCGGGTCTCGAGCTGCCGGATGTCCTCCACCGATCCGCCGTTTATCCCCCAGTGATTCACAAATGTGCCGTCCGGGTAGAGCATGGCGTCGTAGCTGAAATTCCGCGCTTCAACAGGCAGGCCGAACGCCTCGAACACCCATGCGGGAACGGGCAGGCTGTCGATGTAGGGCTTCCAGATACATTCAAAAATACAGCCCTGCAGGATGATCTCGGGATCTGCCCGGTGGATGATCTCCGCTCTCTCCCTCGAGACCCGGCGGTGCTCTTTTTCGTCCGTCGCCTGCCAGATCAGCCCGCACCGCCCCACGAACTTCGCCCCTTCGGAAAGGAGCATCCGGAGATCATCCGCAAAGGTGCGGGAGGGCGCCATGTTGTCGTAGGTCAGCCCCGTGTGGGTGACAGCCCGGGAGAGGTAGTTTTCCAGCACCTCTCTCGTCATGGATCCGTCAAACGCAAAATTCTTCCTGTTCATCTTTCCTGTCGGCCCTCCCCGCCGGTCAATTCCTATCTGTCAATCTCCGTCGGCCAGCCCTCGTCCGTCAGTCTTTCCCCGACAGGCGCACAATCGCCGGCTCCACCCCCAGCGCGGGCAGGATCTTCTCCGTCAGCTCCCGGGTGGGGAAGCGGATGGAGCTGGTGTTCTCGCAGGGATGGCAGCCGAACATCTCCTCCTCCAGCACGTCCCCGTCGATCAGGAGCCGCACCCGGTGCTCCCCGTCGTTCATCAGCCCCAGCACCGAAACGCTGCCGGGATGCAGATCGAGCAGGCGCGCCATGGTCTCCTCGTCCCCGAAGGACAGGCGGCTGGACATGATCTGGGAGGAGAGCTCCCTTGTCTTAAACGGCTTGTCCCCGGGCATGACGAGCAGATAGTACTGCGTCCTCGACCGGTTGCACAGAAACAGGTTCTTGCAGATATGCACGTTCAGCACCGCGTCCACCTCGGCGCAGACCTCCATGGTGTCAGCCGGCCGGTCCGGGTGATCCGTGCGCTCAAACGGGACGCCCAGCCTGTCCAGCAGCGCGTAGGCCCGCTTTTCCCTGTCGCTCCGCCCCGTCATGTCCGCCGGTGACCCTTTATATAATTCCATACCGTCCATTGTCCTTCCAGGATGCCGCGCTCATTCCAGCCCGACGGAGAACGCCCTGTCCTCCGCCGACGTGCCGACGAGCAGGGTGAATTCGCCGCCGTGGGGCCCGAAATTCATGTCCGCGTCGTAATACCAGGTGACCCACTCCGGAATGTCCAGCGTCACCCGCGCGCATTCGCCGCCCGGCACGGAAACCCGGCAATAGGCGACCAGCTCCTTCACCGGCCGCACGACCGTCGTCCGCTTCGAGGTCAGATAGACCTGCACCACCTCGTCCCCGCCCCGGGTCCCGGTGTTCTCAACGTCCAGGGACAGCGCCCAGCCCGCATCCATCCTCGTCAGTTCCGGATTCTTCAGGACAAAGGACGTGTAGCTCAGCCCGTAGCCGAAGGGATACAGCGGTTTTCCGTCGTTGTTCTCGTAGCCGTAGCCCCGGCCGCTGGGCTTGTATCCGTAGAAGAGCGGCAGCTGACCCACGGATTTCGGCCAGCTCACGGGCAGCTTCCCGCCGGGGTTGCTGTCCCCCCACAGGGTCTCCCACAGAGCCTCCGCACCTCCCTCGCCGGGATACCACGCCTCGAGCACCGCCCGGACCGCGCCCCGCCATGCCGACACGTCCACCGGAGCCCCGTTCATCAGGATCACCGCAGCGTTGGGATTCGCCTCCGCCAGCTTGAGGATCGACGCCTCCTGATCCACCTCGACGGTCAGCTCCGCCTTGTCCACGATCTGGGCGGCCTCGTCCTTCGCTGAGGCGGTGCGGTAGGCCGGCAGCTTCAGGTCGGAGCGGTCCAGCCCCTCGCCCTCCACGATGAAGGTGAAGTACAGCACGGCGTCGCACCGGGGAGCCAGAGCCGGGATCTCGTCGTCTCCCCCGGTCACGATCTCCACCCCCTCCGCGTGCTCCCGGAAGTAGGCCAGGGGCGAGCGCGCGTCCTCGGCCTCCCAGAGATGGGCATAGGGACCGGAGTAGTTTCTGCCCGTGGGAAGAACGTCCGCCCCGGGTCCGAACACGCCAAGGGTCCTGATTTTGCCCTTCTCAAACGGCAGCATCCCGTCGTTCTCGAGCAGCACCAGACTCTTCCGGGCCGCCTCCAGCGCGGTTTTTTTGTGTGCCTCGCACCGCACGATACGGTCCGCCTCGTCCGGGTCGACGGCGGGGTGATCGAACAGCCCCAGCCGGAATTTCAGCGTCAGCAGCCGGAGCACCGCCCGGTCCACGACCTCCTCCGGCAGAATCCCCCGGTCCCAGGCCTCCCGGATATCCTTGTAATCCAGATTGGACAGGGTCACGTCCAGACCGGAGGAGAGACAGATGGCCACCGCCTCGGGCAGATCCCCCGCGATCCGGTGAGCGCCCGCCGTACCGTCCACGCCGCCGTAATCGGACACCACGATGCCGTCAAAGCCCCATTCCTCCCGCAGCACCTTCGTCAGCAGCCACGGATTGGCGTGGGCGGGCAGTCCGTTGAAGAGGCTGTTGTAGGCCGCCATGACGCCGTGGGCCCCGCCCTCCTTGAAGCAAGCCTCGAAGGGCTTGAGATAGACCTCCCGCAGCTCCCGCTCGGAGTGGGTGGAGTAGTTGGAGTCCCGCCCGCCGTCCGCGTAGTTGTCGACGAAATGCTTCGGAGTGGCCGCGACGCCGTTGTGCTCGAATCCCCGGCACATGACCGCGCCCATATCCCCCGCCAGCTTCGGATCCTCCCCGAAGGTCTCGATGGTCCGTCCCCAGCGCACGTCCCGGGCCAGGTTCACCACGGGAGCCAGCGCCTGACGCACGCCCACCGCCGCAGTCTCCCGCCCGATCACGTCCGCCGCCTCCCCCACCAGCGCGGGATCAAAGGTGGACGCCAGTCCGATGGGCTGCGGGAAGATGGTCGCCATCCCCCACTGCGCGCCGTGGAGACTTTCCCCGTGCTCCAGGGGCGGAATGGCGTGGGGCTGGGCCTCCATGCTCTGCTTCACGTCCAGATTGATCCGCCGGGCCACCTCGCCGGGGGAGGAGATCCTCCCGTTCTGGTGCATGAAATGGCCGGGATTGCGGTAGCAGCCGCAGAGGGGATCCCGCCGGTCCTCGTAGCCCTCGCCGATGTCGAACACCATCTGCGCCGTGAGCTGATGCAGTTTTTCCTCGATGGTGAGCTGCGCGAGGAGCTCCTTCGCGCGGATTTCGGGGGTGCGTGTCATAGAGATTATTCCTTTCCTGTTTGCCGCGGCTGAGGATGCCGCGTCAGTTTCCGATATCGAATTCCCGGATCTTGTCGACGATCTTGGACGTCAGCCGGTTGAAGAACTTCTCCGCCTTCTGCTCGCTGGAGGCCAGACCCTCTCCCTTGATGACGGCAAGGCGGTAAATGTCCATCACGTCGTGGAGACTGAAGGCCTCGCCCAGGTCGAAGGAGCGGTTTTTCATCATCAGCCGCACCATGTCTGCGGACCGCTCGTCCCGCATGCCCTTGCCGATGACGGTGTTCTCCAGATAGACGTCCAGCGTGTTGTCGTACGTGTACGCGCCCATGGCCTCGAGGAACGCGCCGATCTCGTCGTAGTCCTGCCGCCCGTCCCCGTTGGCATCGCAGACCACCGTGGGCAGATACAGGGTCGTGGGATTCTTCACGAAATAGGAGGAATTGCCGCCGTCCTCGGCATACCGCGGGAAGCACACCACGCCGTAGTCGTCCTCCACCTCGCGCAGCTGCCGGAAGTCGCCCGGCAGGCGGAAGTAGAACAGGGACCGTCCCTCGGAGAACGCGACGCGCCCCTTGTCATAGTCGGAGTAGTCCGTCGCCGGATTCTGGCTGCTGTAGATGGAGGTGATCACCTCGGACACCCGCACGAACCGGTCGTCGGTCATGTGGAGCACGAAATTCTCCGCCTTGTCGTCCCAGGTGATGAGGTATTCGCCGGAGCGGTTCAGGAAGGGCTGGAACCAGTATTCCCGGCCCGTCAGACCGAATACGTCCTCCGTCAGCGTGTACTTCCCGTCCCCGTTGACGTCGGTCAGCACCGCGGCGATCTGATCGGACATCTTGTCGATGGTCCAGGTGTCCTCCAGCACCATCTCCTGAGGATCCTCCAGCTGATAGTCGGTCACCAGCTTGCCGTTGTAGAACAGCACCGCCAGGGAGTCGTAGTGGTCGAAGCCGAAATCCACGAAGCCGAAATACATCTTCCCCAGGATTCGACGAAGCCGAAATACATCTTCCCGAGGATCCGGAGGTATTTTTGCGCGCCCTGATCCCAGTACGCCTTCGTCATGTCGATGTTGTCCAGCATGTCGAAGGGCGAGAGATACCCCTTCTGGATCAGTCCGCCGCCCGCGCTGACCAGGTTGTAGGCGAAATCCACGTCCCCGCTTCCCGCCGAGACGGATTTTTCCAGTATGCCGGTCCCGCCGCCGTAGACCACGGAGAAGACGCAGTTCAGCGCGCTCTCCACGGCCCGGTTGCGGTTGTACATGGCGTCCTTCAGATTGTCCCCGGTGATCTCGTCCCAGTCCAGAACGTTGTAGAAGTTGGAATCGAAGTCGTTGGTGGTGGCAATAATGTCCATCCCGCCAAGATCCGTCTTTGAGACAACGTCCCAGTTCGGCGTGGGGGATTCGGTCTCCGCCTCCGTTTCCGCGGAAGGATTGCCGTCGCCGCCGGACTGTACGGATCCCGCGTTATCGGTCCCCGCGTTCTCTTCGCTCTCCCCGCAGGCCGCCAGTGATGTCAGAAGCAGAAAAAACGCCAGCAGAAGTGAAACTGTTTTTTTCATTGCTCTGTTCCTTTCTTGATTCTGTCTGTGAAATCGGCTCCGGCAAACGGTCGGCTGCGTATCACTGCCCCACCTTGGAGAAGGTGTCGACCGTTTCCTCCATCGCCTTCACGACCCGCTTCTCCAGCTTGGCCGCCGTGGACGCCAGCGTGGTCTTGCCCGCGTTGAGCAGCGTCATGACCTGCCCCGCGATGCCGCCCCAGTCGTAAACCGCCGCGATCTCAAAGGTGCCCGTGGACAGGATGATGTCCAGCATTTCCTGGCTCTCCTGGTCCTGAATGTACTTGAAGTCCAGGGTCTGGTTGATGTAGACGTCGCGGACGGTGTCGGTGGACATGGCCGCCAGATAGTCCAGCACCACGCCGGTGCGCTCCGCGTCGGGATTGGTCAGCGGAATGCCCACCGCGTTGGCCCCCTGGAAGATGAGGGATACGTAGTTCTCCTGGGTCTGGTCGAATTTCGGGGACGGAACGACGCCCAGCTCGAAATTCACGTCCCGCATGTTCTTCAGAACGCCGATCTGCGTCACCAGGAACAGCACCCGGTCGTAGATGAACATCAGCCGGTAAAGCTCCAGATCTCCGGGAAGGGTGCCCCGGGCGTTGATGGCGTTGTTGGTGTTCTCGTCGAAAATGCCCGTCGCCGCCGCCTCGAAGATCGTCAGGAACCGCTCGCTGATACCATTCCAGACGGGCAGGTTGTTCTCGTCCTTCTGCACGATGAAGGCGTTTCCGCCGGTGATGAAGGCCAGGGACCAGTTGCCCTGGAACATGGAGAGACCGTACTGATCCTCCACCGTCCATTTGCCGTCGCCGTCCAGATCCATCTTCGCCGCGTCCATCATGACGATCATCTTATCCAGCGTCCACTCGTTGTTGCGGACCAGCTCGTAGGGATCGGACAGGTTCAGGTCGGTCAGGATCCGCTTGTTGAAGGCCGCCACGTTGTGGCTCTCGAAGTACCCGGTGTGCAGGTCCCCGAAGAAGCCGTAGACCGCGTCCCCGATGGAGACGGAATCGATGGCCTGCTTGTTCCACCAGGGCTGATCGAACTGGAGGGTGTCCACGTTCTTCGCGTTCAGGACGTACCCGTTCATGGCGTGGCCCAGCAGGATGTTGAGGTCGCAGGTGTAGAAATCGTAGACGTCCTCGCCGGCGGACACCACCTTCGTGATGGTATCCCGGGTGTCGTAGTACTCCCGCTTCTCGATGGTGAAGGTGACGTTCAGCTTGTCCTCAACGGTCTTGTTGCGGTTGAAGACGGCGTCGTCCAGCGATTCGCCCGTCAGCCCCTCCTCGCCGATGTTGGTGTAGGCGAAGTTGGAGATGTTGTTCAGCACGCGGACCTCGTATCCGTCGTAATCGGCCTCGGGCAGCGGCAGCTCCGTCTCCGGGGGCTCCGTCTCCGCGGGGGAAACCACTTCGCTGCTCTGGACGGAGGTCGTCTCCTCCTCCGTGTTGACCTCGCTTTCGCCGCACGCCGCCAGGGACGGCAGGAGCGTCAGAAGAGCCAGCAGAAGTGAAAGCTGCTTTTTCATGTCAAAATCCTTTCTGATTTCTGTATCCTCGGCCTCAGCCGTTTTTTCCGATCCTGCGCACGGTGATGGGATGCTTCCAGTCCGGCTTTCCCGAAACGCTCTCCGTGAGCGCTCCGTCGGATTCCCGGTATCGATAGGTCACGGCGGTGCAGTCGCCCTGTTCGTAGGCGTAGTCCAGCCCGCCGTCGTCGTAGAGGGTGAATTCCCCGTCCGCCCCCGCGTAGATCCGGAGCTCATAGGTCTTCCCCGCCAGCTCCGCCGTGGACTGCACGGGGGGCGCGACGGGAAGGATGGCCCCGGCCTTCACAAACAGCGGGATCTTCTCGATGCTCACGGGGAGCTTCACATACCGGCCGCCCTCGTAAAATTCCTCCGTCTCATAATCGTACCATCCGCCCTCGGGAAGATATACCGTGATCTCCTCCGCCCCGGGATCCGTCACCGGGCAGACCAGAAGGGACTTTCCGTAGAGATATTCCCCGGACGCCTTCGCCGCCTCCCGGTCTCCGGGATACGCCAGAGCCAGCGGCGTCACCGGCATGATCCCGTCAAAGGTCACCGCCGCGTGGACCGAATAAATGTAGGGAAGGAGGGCATAGCGGAGCCGGATGGCCCCCTCGATGGCGTCCCGGTACGCCGTCCCCCTCTCGCCGAACCGCCAGACCTCCCTCGGCGTGTTGGTGCCGTGGGAACGCATCATGGGCGTGAAGGCGGCGAACTGGAGCCAGCGGGTGTAGAGCTCCCGGTAGCCCGGATCGTCGCAGCCCTCCGGATAATCCCCGTCCCGGAACCATTCGTATCCGCCGGACGCGAAGAAGGAGCCGATGTCGGAGTTCCAGTACGCCTCCCCCGTGGCGATGTAGTTCTGCATGATCCGCACCTGCTTCCGGAGGGTCTCCCAGTTGGCCGAGCAGTCCCCGGACCAGACGACCGTTCCGTACCGGTGCTGTCCCGCGTACCCGGACCGGGTCAGGTTCACCACCCGCTTGTCCGAGCACCGCCGCTGGTTCTCGTACATACCCATGGAGTGATGGAGGGAGTAGACGTTCAGCACCCCGTCGTCCAGGTATTTTTTGAATTCCCCCACGGATTTCGCCATCCGCTCGGGAAGGGGAGCCCGTTCCGCGCCGCCCCAGACCGCGTCGTAGGGCTCGGAGGAGTCGCACCACCAGCCGTCGATGCCGTACCGGAACAGCCCCTCGTAAGCCTGCTTCCAGTACATGGCCCGGGCCGCCTCGTCGTAGGCGTTCACCATGGAGCCGTCGCCCAAAAGATGCCCCGCCTCCCGCAGCTCGACCCTGTCCTCCGATTCCCCGGAGAGATTCGGCCAGATGGACACCATCAGCCGCAGATCCATTCTGTGCAGCTCGTCCGTCAGCGCCTGCGGGTCGGGATAGCGCTCTTTGTTGAAGTGCTTGTTGCCCCACATGCCGTCGTCCCAGTAGAGCCAGTCCTGCACGATGACGTCGATGGGGATCCCCAGCTCCCGGTATTTCCGGCCGATGTCAATCAGCTCCTTTTGGGATCCGTACCGCTCCTTGGACTGCACGTACCCGGCGGCCCATTTCGGCAGCATGGGCGTCCTCCCGGTCAGCCTGCAAAGCTCCCGGCACACCCCGTCATAGTCCCCGCCGTACACGAACCAGATGTCCACCGCGTCGGCGGAATCCAGGAAGAACTTCCCCCGCCTGTGGTCCGTGGCGTCGAAGGTCATGACGGAGGTGCAGTCGATAAGCACCCCGTAGCCCTTGGTGGACACAAACACCGGCACCGCGATGCGCATGTTCTCCTGATAGAGCGGCACAAACTGTCCTCTGAGATTCGGGTATCCTTCCTCGTGGCTGCCCAGCCCGAAGAGGGTCTCCTCCTCCGTGAAATCGAAGGTCACGGCGCCGTGGCAGGATTTCCGGGAGAATTCCCGCTCCCCGTTTTTCACCGTGACCCGGACGCCGTCCACGGTATGCCGGGTTTCCGTATCGCCGCCCACGGTGCGGAGCATGTCGTATTCCGTCAGAGAGAACCGGTGGATCCGCGAGAGCAGCTTTCCCGCCCCGTCCTCGATCCGGACCGCTCCGCTGCGCCTCTCTGCCGTCACGACCAAGCCGCCCGTCCGGAGAATCGCGTTTTCTTCCCCGACCTCCGCCGTCGCCGCCGCGTCCGGAAAATCCGCCGGGGAGGCCTTGACGATGCAGGATTCGCCCAGCGTGTCGGGATCCCGCCCGTAGGTCAGGCGCACCGCTGCCGGACCGTATGCCGCCGCAAACAGGGGCCGCCCGTCTTTTTCGATTTCAATTCTGTTCTGCATTCCGTTTCCTTTCCCGCTTACGGCGAGGCTGTATGTCACTCACACCGTCCGTTTCCCTGCCAGTATAGCACAACCCCGGTTGTTTTTCCATCCCGGCGCCGTGAAAAATGCGTTCTTTTTTACGGATTCCGGTTCTTGTCCAGCTCCTTGTACATCCGCTCCAGGGACTTGGCCGCCGCCTTTTCCTTGGAGGCCACGTTCGACATATAATTGGTGTTGTTGTTCGTCACCAGATCCCGCATGACCTGCCCCATCTGGCTCACCATGGGGGAGTAGGCGAAGAGGAAGTCCGTGTAAATGGAATCGTGGATCAGATCGATGATGTCGGAGGAGATCAGGTCCCGGGAGTACTTGCATTTCAGCGTGACCTCGTACCAGGCCGGCAAAACGGTCCGGTAGGTCTGGGCGTTCAGGGCCTCGAGGACGGCCCCCGCCATTTCCGCTCTTGTCGAGGTGACGGGAACCACCGTGAACAGATTGCAGTCCCCCACCAGATTCCGGTAGTGCTCCTGGCTCTCGTCCAGCTTCGGGGAGGGCAGGAAGCCGAAGTCATCCTCCATGTCGCGGAAGTTCTCGGCCGTCCGCAGAAGCCCGGCGCAGAACAGGGCTCCCCCGGTCATGAAGGAATCAGTCCCCTCGGTGTAGGCCCCCTCCTGATTGAAGAGGTGCACCACCTTTTCCGTCAGGGTCACGGCCCGCTCCTGGTTCATGTCGATGACGATTCTGCCCTCGTCGTCCCGGGAGGTGTAGGGGATGTCGGCGCAGTACATGAACGGGTCCACGGTGGAGAAGGTCTTGTAGGCCACGTATCCCAGCTGATCCTCGGGGGTGAGCTTTCCGTTCCCGTCCAGATCGATGTAGGAGGAGGCAATCAGCTCGCTCATTTTGTCGATGGTCCAGTTCCCCTCCAAAACCGTCTGGTAGAGATCGTCCGGATTGCCGAAGAGATTCGAGTAGACCGCCTTGTTGTAGTACTGCACGAAGAGCTGGCAGAGGGTGGTCAGATTAAAATCCCCCGTCAGGAACATGCGGTAGTCGTCCGTCAGCTGGAGGTTCTCCATGAAGGTGACGTTCCACCAGGGCTGATCGAAATCGAAGTACGGCAGCTCCAGCGCGTTGCGGTAGTAGCCCTTGACCGCCGTCTGGGTCAGGCCGTACTGCTCGCCCATGAACACGTCGTAGGTGGCGTCGTTTGCCATGATCAGATTGCTGACCAGCGTGTTGATGGTGCTCCAGTCGCCGGAATTCTCGGGATAGTACTCAAGATCGATGTTGAGGCGTTCGGCCACGGACTGGTTGCACTGGATCACCGTGTCGGGCACCACGTCCCCGGTCAGCTCCTCCCCGCCCTCGATCTGCCCCGACCAGTTGAAGCCGTTCGAGTAGTAGATGGTGAAGGTCTCCCCGCCGAAATCCAGATCGTCCGGCAGGGTATCCGGCGTGTTCTCCCGGGTGAGCTCGGTCTCGGGCGTCCCGGTCACCGCTTCCTCCGCGGCCGGGGAGACGGCGTTCTGCTGCTGCGCTTCGGGCTGCGTTTCGCTGCAGGCGGTCAGCCCCGGCGCGGCAAGGGCGAGGACGAGAATCAGGGAAAGGGCGCGCTTCTGAAGTTCGGTCATGACGATCTCCTTTCTTTATTCCGCTGCGGATACAATACCCTCCTATTGACAAGCCTCCCGGCGCGGAGAACGATCCCGGCGTGACTTCCGCCTTCCGGAACCGGATCCCCCGCGCCGCCGTCCGTGTCCGCGTTCACCGCCAGGTTTCCGGGGACGCGGCGAAGTCCGGATGCTCCGGAAGCTCCTGGACCTCTCTCCACCGGATCCGCTGCTCCTTCACTTCCTCGAAGAAGGCCTTCCCGACCTCTGCGTCCGGATGGAGCATCAGCTTGATGTACCGCCACTGGAGCCGCGAGCGCTTCACCGCTTCGATCCGGTCGCCGGCCGCCTCCTCCGCCCTGTCCCACCAGAGATCAAAGGTCTCCTCCATGGCGGCGTACTTCTCCCGCGGAATGGTGACGAAGGGCGGATTCCAGATGTTCATGTGCGCCCCCGCCGCCTCCGACACGGTCCAGTCGATGTAAGCCCGGATATACCGCCACCCCGCGCCGTAGTAGCCCTCGAGGAAGTCGTCCATGTGACCGAGGTATTCCCCCTCGCTCATCATGGGATCCATCATCAGCTTCGCCAGCAGCCAGCACCGCAGCTCGCCGAACTCCCCGGACTGCTCCGACTGATAGTTGCCCTCGGGATACATGCCCTTCACGCCGTGGGTCGCGAAGAAGCGCATGTTCTTCCGCAGCACGCCGAAGTTCGGGAAGGTGGGGATGTAGTGGGGGAAGCAGGTCACGTAGTCCCAGATGTAGATCCGGTCGCAGATCCTGTTCCACTCCACGATGTCGCGATAAAACGCGGCGTTCACCGGGCAGGTGGGATCGTCCAGCGGATGGCTGAAGCAGCATTCGATGGAGCAGAGCCGGATGCAGACGTTGGGCAGAGGCTTCGTGATTTTCGGCGCCTTCCGCGTGTGCTGATAAGCCAGTGTGTCGATCACCACGTCGGGGTAGTCCTCCGCGATGTCCGCTGCCACGGCGTTCACGAAGCGGAGCAGGGTCCCCATGTGGCTGCCCTCCTCCTCGTCCACGGCCCGGCACTTCTCGCATTTGCAGTAGTTCTGGTTGTCGTTCTGGGACACGGAGACGATCTTCACGTCCGGATCCTTCTCCAGAATGGCCCGGACTCCGGCAATGGCCTTTTTCAGCACCTCGGGATCGCTGAAGCAGGGCTGCTCATCCCACGGCGTCCCCACAAGACCGGTCATGGTGTGGACGAACCCGCCGTACTTGATGTGCCCGCCCATCTCCTTCGGCAGTTCCCGCTGGTTGATGCCGTTCTTCACGCACCAGTCCGCGCTGCCGTTGCCGCACCTCCAGTCGGACTGCCGCATCTCAAAGACGGGGGTGTGCGCGAAGTCCTCCTTCACCTCCACGGTGTCCCCGCCGGTCTTCTCCACCCCGGGCATGTAGAACCGCACCCCGGCGCAGCGCTCCAGCAGAGCGTAGACCCCGTAGATGGCGCCCCGTCCGTTCCCCCCCGCGATGGTGATCTCCCCGTCCTCCCCGGCGGATACCGCGTACCCGTCCCGTCCGACGGAGGCGTCCTCCCGGATCGAGACAGCCGCGCCGTCCCCCTCCGGAATCCCCAGCATGGCGAGGTATTTCCGCAGCTCGGATGCCGCGTAGTTCTCAGGAGCGCTGTCCCCGCAAAGGACCCGCGCGGCGGCAAATTCCTTGCCCTTGACGATCATTCTTCCCATGATTCCATCCTCCGTTTTTATACCCGTATATGGGTTCAATGGTTCTGCTTTTCCTCTCTCCACCGCTGCGTCCCGTCAGAAATCCGTAGCCAGCGCGATATACCGGCGGTTGGTTGTGGCGGTGCAGGCGCAGTAGAAGTGGTAGACATGCCCTTCCCAGGTGACGATCCAGGGCTTGTGGGCGTAGAGGTCCTCCTCCGGATCGTCCTTCGACGGCGCGGCGGTGGGCTCTCCCAGCCACTCGGTCCAGTGGATCAGGTCGTAGGAGCAGGCGAAGGTGTCAAAGGCGGACCGGGATTTGCTGCACTTCATGAAATTCATGATCCAGAGTCCGTCCTCGTCCCGCAGCAGCATAGGATCGGCGGTGATATAGCAGTCCGGATCCCCCGTCACGTCGTCGATCACCGGGCGGTTTCCGTACCGGATCCAGTGCTCCATGTCCTCCGACACGGCCTCGTAAATGCGCTCCCGGCCGTCGTACCCCTTGGCGTTGTAGAGCATCACAAAGGGATAGCCCGTCAGCCCATCCGTATCCCGGACCACGGCGCTTTTGTAGAGGGTCTTTGTCTCAAAGAACCGCGCGTCCTTGTCGTTGGGCGTCAGAATCGGCCGCTCACAGCGCAGATACGAATCCGGATCGGCGGGATCTTCTGCGGACGCGATGCCCATCAGCAGGGGATCGGGCTCGTAGCCGTCGCTGGATCCGGCCAGGTAGGTCATCCAGTACCGCCCGCCGTGGGTGGAAAGCCGGCATCCCCCGTCCACGGCCGTATCGTACAGGGCGGCGTACCCCGCGATCTGTCTGGAATCCCACACGCGCCCTTCGTCCCGCCGGAGCAGGGGACCGACGTACCGCCAGTGCAGAAGGTCCTCCGATTCCGCCAGATGGGTCTCGTAGCCGGAGATCCCCGTGTCCTTCGCGATGGCGATGAAGGTCATGAGCCACCGGTCCCCGTGCCGGAACACGGAGGGACAGTCGGTGTACCGGTCGTCAAACTCCATGACGGCCCCCCGCTTCACCGGCGTGTCCAGCATAGCCCGCACCCGGCGCATCCTCTCCGGCGTCACCGGCCTGTCCGCCATGGGATTGCCGTAGTTGAATCCGATCATATGCCCGCCTCCTTTCTGTCCTTCCCTTGCAGTCAGACCCGGACGGTCTCTGTTCCCCGGATCAGACCGCCCGCGTTGTAGGCGTCCACGGAAACGTAATACCGCACGCCCCGGGTCAGGCACCGGATCACGGCCGCGCAGTCCCCGATCACCTGCCAGTGGGTGTTCCGCTCCTCCGGGTTGACGCCCCAGCGGATGATATAGCCCTCGGCCCCCTCCACGGGATCCCAGCTCACCCGCATGTCCCGCTCGTCCTCACAGCGTTCCGCCCGGAAGACGGGAGCGGAGGCAGGCGCGGGGATCTCCGCCGGTCCGAACACGCGGAAGCCGCTGACGGCGAATTTACCGCCCGCCGGGACCGCGCCGCAGTTGGTCAGCCGGAAATACCGCAGACGCTTCCCTTCCTCCAGCTCGAAATACTCGTGAGGCCGGTCGTCATCGTTGTCCCGCCGGTCGACGAGGGGGAACCAGTCCGCCCCGTTCTCCGACGCCTCGATCAGATACCGCCAAGAAAAGCCGTTGTGCCGCCCCGTGACGCGCTCCGTGTCCTGATCGGCGAAATTCACCTGAACCGCCCGGACCTCCGCCGTCCGCCCCAGATCGAAGGAGATCCGCTCGCCGGGATCGCCGGTAGCAGCGCTCCACCAGGTCTTCATGTTCTCGTCCGCCGCCTTCTCCGGACCATGTTCTTCGTCCAGCACGGAGGAGGCCCCGGACGCCGCGCCGAGGGAAAGCAGCTGCCAGCCCGCGTCCAGTTCGTCAAAGGGATCCTTCACCGCGTGGGGCATGCGCATGGGATAGTCCCCCCGGACGGTGTTGGTGTAGAGCTCCCCGTCCTCCCCGATCTTCGAGGGGAAGAGGCAGAGGCGGCGCTCGAAGAGGTGGTTCACGCTGATGGAGACCGTATCCATCTTCCAGAGGTTCCCGTTTTTGTCGGCAAACAGACATCCGTGCCCCGCGCCCCGCATAAATCCCGTAGCCTTGTAGACGGAAGGGCTGCTCTCGCAGAAGCGGTAGGGCCCCATCGGCTCGTCCGCCACGGCGCATCCGTCACAGTACGACGAAAATTCCGTTCCCGGCACGGCGTAGGTCAGGTAGTATTTCCCACCCGCCTTGAACATCCACGGCCCCTCGAGGGAGGGATTCCGGTCGTTGATCTCATTGCAGTCTCCGAGCCGCTCGAAGCCACGGCTGTCCTTGTCCGACTGGAAGATGTCCACAGGCCCCTCCAGCAGCGCCATATCGTTGTCCGGATCCAGCCGGGCTACCCGCAGCGGCGTAACATTGCTCAGCCCGTCGAACATGTATACCTTGCCGTCGTCGTCCAGAAACAGAGCCGGATCGTTCCAGACGTAGGGATGGCCCAGATTGACCCAGGAATCCGGATCCCGGGGATTTTCGGAGTACATCATGTCCCCGCCCTCGGAGTGCGCCAGATAGAGCCGGTCACCCAGCACCATCGTGGCCGGGGCGAAGAGCCGGAACTGCGGCTGCTTCTCGAGATCCACCTCGATGAATTCCCAGTTCACCAGATCCCCCGAGACCCAGTACCCGCTGCCGTGGGACGCGAAAAGGAAGTACTCCCCCCGGAACAGCACCACCGCCGGATCCGCAGATTCCCGCCCGTTGAAGTAGTGCTGATACTGATAGTTGATGTTCACCGGATTGCAGAAGGTGTTTTTGTTCATGGGTATGATCCTTTCCGTTTTTTATTCTTTCGGCCGACTCGCCGCGCGGGGACGCCAAATCATACTTGTCTCAGCTATAAAGGGAAATCTGATAAAGGCGTGTGAAAAAGCAGAACCTGAAAAATGCGCTGTACGTTACCCCGTGCTGCATTTTGAGAGGAAGCTGCACCAGGGTATTTTGAAAGTTCTTGCCAGGCTTCTTTCAAGAAGCCGCGTTTCCCTTTTAGATTGAGATTAGTTCACTCAACGATCAGCTCCGCTTTGAGGCAGTCCTCCGATTCGTTGCGCCAGAAACCCCGGGCCTTCACCGCCACGGTGTAGACGCCCTTTTTCAGCTTCGGGAAATCGTAGCTCATCTTCTCCGGCCGCCGCGTCAGGTAATAGGGCGACCAGATCACGAACCGGCGGCACAGGATCCCGTCCCCGTCCCGGACCGTAATGACGTAGTCGTCCACGTCTTCTTCCCTGCCGTCCGATCCCATCACCTTCTCCGCGTGATCGAAGGTCAGCCTGAAGCCCGCCTCCGTCTGCTCCGCCGTGAGGACCGCGCCTTCCGGGAACCGGGGCTTCTGATTCTCCGCGAACCGGTACCGGATGGGCCGCGTGTAGACGAAGGACGCCGGATCCCAGGGCCGCTCCACCGTCCATCCTTCGTGGAAGGGCTGCCCCGTGAGCACATCCCAGGGCTTGATCAGCACGCTGCCGTCGTCGAAGGCCTCCACAATCTGCATCTGGGCCGCCTCCCCAGCGTCGGGCGGAAACGTACCGCAGATCTTGTCGAACTCGTCCATCTCGAAATAGCTGAAGGTTCCCGTGCCCACCGACGTGACATAGTCCTGATGGATGGAGCGCGGGTCGTTGATCGGAACATGGGAGTGGCCGGAGAAATCGATGACCTGCGGATAGTTGTACAGGGTCGGATTCAGGTCCCGCTCCCCCCATACGATGCTTCCGTACACCGTGTCCGTGAGATGGGGATGCTGGAAGAAAAAGACCGCCCGCCGGGGATCATCCTCGTGCGCAGCCTCCAGGGCTCCGGCGGCAAAGGAAACCTGCGGCTCCCAGAACCGGCAGTCCTCGTCCGTGGACACGGCGATGAAGTGAAACCCCCGGATGACGCGATGGGTGTCCGCGTCCTGCCCGAAGATCTGTCCGAACCGCTCCCGCGCCCCCGTCTGTCCGCCCGGACCGCCGTATTCGTGGGACGCCATGCAGAGCACCGCCTCCGTTCCCGGCCGCAGTCCCCGGTCCAGGGACTCCTTCACCAGCGTCATCTGCTCCATGGTGCCCTGATCGGTGAAATCCCCAACGATGTACACCGCATCTACGGCTTTGTACGGCTGGGAATCCGCGTAGGCATACAGCTGGCGGAGCCCCTCCTCGAAGCGCTTTTTCTCCCGGCAGGCGGGATCGTTCTTGTAGTGCAGATCGCTGCATGCCATAAACCGCAAAATGACCTGTTTCACTGCTTTCCTCTCCATGTCCATCGCCGTCCGCGTCGAGTATCGGCCCCCGCGCCGGCTGTCCGCCAGCCGTACGGTTCCCGTTCCCCTTCATCATAGCAAAAACCGGCCGCCCTGTCAAGAAGTCCGCCGGCGGAAATGAAGGGCATTCTGCCAGGCACTTTGCCGGGCATTCTGCCGGGCATTCTGCCGGGCGTTCCGCCGAGCGTTCCGCCGGATACCTTGACGGATCTCCCGGATTGTGTTACAATCATAAGGGACTTTCACGAATTCCCCCAAAGAAGCCCGCGTTCCGCATAGAGGAACCAACCCGCAATTCATCAGCCGCAATGGAGGATATCCCTATGACATGGCAGGATTTTGCGCCTCGCTCCACCTCCCGGAAACGGGAAGGCATCGAATGGAGCATCACATACGCTTATGACACCCTGGACGAGAGCCGCCCCCGGGTCCTCCTCATCGGGGATTCCATCTGCAACGGCTATAACGGCGCCGTCCGGGACAAGCTGGCCGGGGAGGTGAACGTCTCCTTCTGGGCGTCCTCCAAGTGCGTGACAGACCCGGACTATTTCCGGGAGCTGGACTTCATGCTGGACGCCCGCCCCTATGACGCGGTCTGCTTCAACAACGGCCTCCACAGCCTGACCACGGCCCGGGCGGAGTGGGACGCGGCCTATGCCTCCTCTGTTGCGTTCATCCGCGCGAAGCTCCCGGAGACGAAGCTGGCCCTGACCCTCTCCACGCCCCTGAAGGATCCCGCCCTCACCGCCATATCGGCTTCCCTGAACGAGACCGTCCTGCGCCTGTCCCGGGAGCAGAATCTGCCCGTGATCGACCTGTTCTCCGCCATGGATCCCCTGGACCGGGAGCGGTACTGGTCGGACACCTTTCACTTCCGAGCCGAAGCCATCGATATCCAGGCCGGAATCATCGCCGACCGCGTCCGCGAAATGCTGAAGGCCTGACCTTCCTTATTGCTCCGCCAGCAAACAAAAGCTTGCCGGAATCGGTATCCGATGCCTGAAGCCCAGGCCAACCCGGGGTTCCGGCAGCCGCACGTCTGAAAACCGATTTTCAGCTTGCTGGCTCATTATTAAACGATCTCCTCCCGCCGCGGCATCCCGTCCAGCACATGGGGACGCGTCACGGACAGAGAGGCGGCAAGAACGGCTTTTCCCGCAGCCTCCGTGAGGGAATACCCCTCCGACAGCAGCGCGCACAGCACTCCATTCAGACAATCCCCCGCCCCGGTTGTGTCCCGAACGGTCACAGACGGCGCGGGGATTTTTGTTATGACGCCGTCCTCCAGGCAAAGCGCCCCCTCTCCCCCCAGCGTCACAACCACACGGGGATACCTGGACGCGGCCAGAGCACGGGGCAGATCCTCCGGTGTGCAGTCCAGCATGGCCCCGGCTTCGCTCCCGTTCGGCGTCAGCAGCCATGCGGAATCGAGATATTTTCTCACCCAGGGGAAGAACGGCGCGGGATTGACGACCGCCCGGACGCCGTGCTTTTTCGCCAGCGCCATCGCCTCCGCGAAGACCTCCTCCGGGATCTCCGGGGTCAGCAGCACCATCCCAGCCTCAGCAAACCGCCCCTCCAGCCCCCGGATGTCGGCAGCCGTCAGCCGCGCTCCGGGGAATACCGTCACCCGGTTCTCCCCGCGCCCGTCCGTCAGGATGGAGGCATAGGCCGTCCGCTCCGGCTTGCGGATGAGACAGGAGGTAATCCCCTCCTCAGTCAGCCGCGCCTCGCAGAGCACCCCCTCCGCGTCACGCCCCACAGCGCCCGCGAAGACCGTCTCCGCTCCCATGCGCCGGGCCGCCACCGCCTGGTTGTACCCCTTCCCACCGGGCTCGGAGAACAGGGACTCGGCGTGAAGGGTCTCCCCCGGCGCGTGAAAATGCGGGACCCTGAGAAATACCGACTGCCCGCAGAGCCCAATTATAAGAAGCTTCATCTTCCGTCCTCCCCCGCCGCCCCTACGGTCTTCATGGTGCTCTCCCGGATGCTCAGGGAGGAAAAGATCTCGTGCTTGCCCGGCGTGTGTCCCGGATCGGCGATGTAGTCCAGCATGGAGGTCAGGGCCACCCCCGCGATAGCGCCGTACTGATACCGCACCGTGGTCAGCGGCGGCACGATCACGGAGGCCACCGGCAGATCGTCGAAGCCCACCACCGCCACGTCCTCCGGGATGCGGAACCGCCCGGGATAGAGGTGGCTGTAGTGCTTCGCCCGCTGCAGGGTGTAGGACGCCAGAAGATCGTGATAGCAGAAGATCCCCAGCTTCTCGTCCTCCCCCATCCCGAGGAACAGCGCCCCGAGCGGCCCCGACAGGGATTCGTAGTCCAGTCCCCGGTCCGGCGGCTGATCCGCGGCAAGGACAGCGTCCCGCTCCGGACGGATCCCCAGCCGCTCCAGCTGTTCGGCGTATCCGCGCAGCCGCGGGTCCTCGTCCAGATACTGCCGGATGCCCACGTAGGCGAACCTGGTGCAGCCCACCGCCCGCAGATGATCCGCCGCCTGCCGCCCCGCCGCCTCGTTGTTCACCGTCACGGCGTCGCAGTTGGAAAGCCCCAGATCCCGCCCCAGAGATACCAGCGGCACGGGACAGCGGGCGTAGAGCTCCGGATCGGCGGAAATGCTGGGCGCGATAAAGATCCCGGCGGCCCCCAGCCCGATGAAGAGGTCGAGCAGCTCCTTGTCCCGCTCCGGCCGGTTTCCGCTGTCCGCCATCAGGATCGTGTAGTCCGCGTGGTCCGCCGCCGTGCTCAGCTCCCTGGCCAGGGAGGAGAAAAACGGGCTGTCGACGGAATTGAGAATCATCCCGAGAAGCGGCCTGCGCTTTCTGTTCAGCTTCTCCCCCAGCGGACTGTCCGGCGCGGCGTACCCGGCGGTGACGTAATAGCGCTTTCCCTCCAGACGGAGGAGGCGGGCCTCCGTCAGACCGGTGAGGATCCGCATGGCGCTGTCCAGGGACACATCGTAGGCCGCAACGATCTGACGGGCCGTCAGGAAGACCTCCCCGGACGCGCCGAAGAGCCCCTCCCGGATCCCCCGGCCGATCTCCTCCGTCAGCGCGGCAATCTTCGTGCTCATGGCAAACCGTCAGAGCGTGACCACCCGGCCGGACGCAATGCTGTCGTAAACCGCGTTCATAACCCGGACGGTCTCCCGGTGCCAGCGGAGATTGATCTTCGGCAGCCGGTCAAGCCGGATGTTGTCCACAAACTCGTCGATGAGCCCCACCCATTCGTCGAAGTAGGTGTAGTTCACGGTGTACCGGTCGTTGGGCGCGCCGTTGTGGTAGGTGTTCGGGCCGAAGCAGTCCGTCATGATTGTCCCCCTGTCGCCGCAGAGGATCAGGTTGACCTCCATCCGCTTCGGGGCCACCTCCCAGCCGGGTCCGGGCACCTTCAGCCTCTCCTCCATGTTGGACCAGGATGGATCGAGGGAGAAGACCACCCCGTTTTTCATCCGTCCCACGATGTTCAGCATGTCCTCCTCCTCGATGTCCGGCCGGATGTTCGGCGCCGCGGAGGCGTAGAGGGATTCAAACTCGCTCCCCGTGACGTGCCGGATCAGGTCGAAGATGTGGGGATGGTCGCACAGCGCGCCGCCGCGGAACCGGGGATCCCCGTCCTTGAGGGGAACTCTCCGCCCGTAGCTCTTCTCCGGCACGCCCTGCCAGGGGAACGCCCAGACCGGGGAGAGCGTGGTGTTCGTCGCCTTGAAGGAGAGCAGATTGCCGATCTTCCCCGCCTCCACCAGCTCCCGCATCCGGCGCACCACGGGATTGTAGTGCAGCTCCAGCTCGATCTGGCAGACCACCCGGCGCTCCTCGCAGAGCCGGATCATCTCGTCGTATTCCTCCATGTCGAAGGTCGGGATCTTCATGGACAAAATATGGATCCCCCGTTCGGCGCAAAGCTTCATCTGGCGGAGGTGCTCGCTGTTCTCGCTGGCCAGCACCGCCGCTTCGATCTCGGGATGCGCGTCCAGCATGGCCTCGTCGGAGTCGTAGCACGGGATCCCCTCCACCGAGTTCAGAAAGATCCGCTTCACGTCCTCGTTGGCGGTGGAAACGGCGATCCACTCCAGCTTCGGGTTCTCCTTCAATACCTGATAATACTTTCTCGTGTGTCCGTGGGTCATGGACATCATGGCGATTTTCAGCTTTTCCATCCTTGCAGTCCTCCCCTCAGACCTCATCGCTTCCGACCGATACCCGCTCGCGGCTCTCTGCCGACCGCTTCACCGCCGCCATGAGCTTATCCAGCCTCTCGGCGTTCGACAGCGCCTCTGCCCGCAGCCCCTCGTCCTTCGCTAAGGCAAACGCGCACCGGACGGCGGCCGCCTCGTCCTGATCCAGCCCGTAGAGCTCATAATCCACGTCGGTATACGCTTCATCGCCGCTTTCCCCGTAGAGGTAGACCGACTGAGCCGGGATCTGGGAATCCACCACCCGGTCGCAGACCAGCCCCCGGCCCGTGATGACCTCGTGCTTGTCGATGTGCCCTTCCCCGGCGGGCAGCGTGTCGGCGATCTCCATGGAGCACACCGCCCCGCCGCTCATCTCCGCAATGAGGGTCGCCGCGCGGTCCTCCCCGTTTTCGGCGCGGACAAAGGCCGTCACCCCGACAATCTCCTGCCCCGTGATGAACCGCGCGATGTCGAACTCCCGGCGGATCAACCCGTACAGCGGCACGGTGCACGGCGAGACATGACCGCACCGGACGGCGGAGATCCTCCCCGTGGTCCCGTCGCCGAGCATCTTTTTCAGCTCCGTGATCCGCCGCTCGAAGCGATGGGGGAGGAGGGGATACGCCCGCCCGCCGATGATGACTTCGTCCGTCCCGCTCATTTCGGCCCCGGCGGGAACATCGTATTTCTCCAACAGTAAATCCAGCTTTTCCTGCATCATAATGCCTCCTGCTGTTTTTCCGGCGTCAGTCCTCCATGGACTTGTACACGTTGTTGACCTTTTCGTAGTATTTGTTGGCGACCTTCAGCTTCTTCTGGTAGTACGACGCGAAGCTGTCCAGTCTGGCGTTCAGCACGTTCCACAGCACGTAGGAGAAGCTGCCGTCGTTGGCGTGGGCAAAGGCGAACTCCACCACGATGCCGTCCACCAGAATGTCCAGCATCTGCACGGAATCCTCGTCCCGGGTCATCTTGCCCTTCAGCGTGTCGTCGTACACGGCGGGGCGGACGTCGGTGTAGCCGTAACAGGCGATGGTCTCCGTCACCAGCCCCACAAAGTCCCGGTCCGCCTCGGCCACCGTCACCGGGATGCCCAGGAAATAGTTGTCCCCCCGGACGGTGGTGAAGTAGTTCTCCTGCCCCTCGTCGTACTTCGGGAAGGGCAACACGCCGAATTCGTCCTTCATCTCCCGCAGCTTGGCCACGTCGCAGAGGAAGCCGGAATAGATCATCAGCCGCCCGGCCACGAAGGTGTCGCCCAGGATCCCCTCCTCCGCGTGCTCTCCCTCCAGAACGGACGGATTCTCAAAGCAGAGGGCATAGATACGCGGCACAATGGCGTTGAACTTGTCCGTGTTGATGTCCAGCACCGGCCAGCCCTCGTCGTCACGGGCCATAATCAGACAGTCGAAGGCCGTGCGGTATACGCCGGACACGGGAATGGACTGCCCCAGGCCGTAGAGGTCGTCGAAGTCCTTTTTCACATCCCCGTCGCCGTCCACGTCCACATAGACCCCGGCGATCAGGCTCTCCAGCGCGTCGATGGTCCATTTCCCGGAGCGGACCAGCTCGTACATATTCTTCTCGCCGTACAGGTTCTCGATGTTCTCGTTCAGGTTGAACTCCTCCCCCAGCACCTTGTTGAAATAGAAGGAGTGGGTGTAGGTGATGCCGCGCTCGCAGGCGAAGTCGCCGAAGGCCATGTAGAGCTTGCCGTTGAGGGTCAGCTCCTTCACGGAATTCTGGTTCCACCAGGGTTTCGTGAGGTCGATCCGGTCAAATTTGTACAGATTCTGCACCATGCTCGACAGCACATACCCTGAGGCGAACCCGCTGGTCCCGCCCGTGACGATCTGGTAAGCGTCGTCCCCCGCGTTGACGGAAGCCTTCACCAGACCGGTGTTGACGCCGATGACCTGAATGTCCGTGTCGTACCGCTCCTCCGTATTGGTCATCTGCTTGTACACGGCGTCGTTGATGGTCTCGCCGGTCAGCTCTTCCGGGGAGAGGTGATAGCCCGCATCCGCCCCGATCTGGAACAGCCTCCCCTCGAAATCCATGACGGGCAGCGTGTCCACATAGTTCGTCTCCGGCTCCGTCTCCACCGTCACATCAACGGCTTCCGGAATCTGCGCCGCCGCCGTCTCCCCGGGATCGGAGGATTCCGCCGTCTCGGAGCACCCCGCCGCAGGAACCAGCAGAAGCGCCGCCAGCAGGAGCGATGTCAGTCTTCTGATCTTCATGCGAACCTCCTTTTGTCATGCGGGAAATCCCGCCCGTTTGTCCGATCCTTTATTTCTTCAATACCCTGCGGTAGTTCTCCCCGATCCGGTCCCACAGCAGGATGGGATCCTTCGCCGCCACGGAGGTGCCGTAGCCGCCCCGGTAGGTCCAGGTGCCGAGCCGGTCCGCGCCGAGGGATTCGTAAAGATCCACGGCCCAGTCGATCCGGGAGAGATCCGCCGGCATCTTGTTGTAGCCCATGAGCCAGCGTTCCGACTCCTTGCCGTACTTCTTCGCCGCCCGGACCGTCCGCTCCGTGATCTCCCGGAAAAACGCGTCGGGCAGATCCCAGTTGAGGATCGTGGTCGAGAAGACGTCGAAATACGGGCAGGAGGCCACGGCGTCCCAGTTGTCGTAGCCCCGCAGCTCCGTGACGTAGTAGGTGTTGAGGGTCGCGTGGACGCAGCAGGTGATCTCCAGCTTCGGGTTGATCTCCTTCAGCGTTTTCGACGTGTCGGAGAGGATCTCCAGCGCCTCCCGCCAGCGGAACTGCTTCACGTCGTCGGTCATAAGCTTCGGCATCTCGTAGCCGTAGTAGTCCGCGAACTTTTTCTGACAGACCGGACACCGGCACGCCCAGTCCTCCCCCGCTCCCCCGGTGATGGAGGCGTAGGATTTCGGCAGGGCGTAGTGGGGCTCGTCCCAGAAGAACCCGTCGATCTCCGTGTTCTCCGCGATCTTCACGGCCAGCCGCCTGAAGTAGTCCCGGAAGGAGCGCGTATTGAAGCAGGCGGCGTTCAGCGGCTCCCCCGTCATGGCGGAGACCTGCCGGTTATGGATGTTGTTCTGTAAAAACAGGCTCACCTGCTCCCCGCCGAAGTACTTGCCGATACCCCAGAGATCCGCCAGGCACCGCAGCCCGACGTCGTGAGCGGTCTTTATGATGTTGTTCAGATTGGGAAACCAGAAATCCATGTCAAACTCGGTGATGGCCAAAATCACGGTGTCGCATCCGTGCTCCAGCATCTCCCGGAAGTCCGCGCGGGCGTGCTCCTCGTAGTTTAAGCCGTAGTAGCTGACGGCGGTGTGTCTGATAGCCATGTCGTCCTCCTTTGTCCGATATCCGGGCGGGTTACTGCGGCACTTCGTTCATGTTCCAGCCTGAGCTTGCGTAATCCCCCTCCGTGTCGTACAGGGTACGGAGCAGATACGCGCATTCCGTGTCGGGATGGGGCGGATTCTCCTCTCCCTCTCCCCAGACGCAGCCGGCGGCAAAGGACGCGTCCCGGAGCCAGTTCGGCAGGTGATGCCAGGTGGTCAGAAGGATCCCGTAAGCCCCGAGCTTCTTCGCGTCCGCCGCCAGGGAGCGGATGTTCTCGTGCCCGTCCCAGGGGCAGACCACGGTGTCAAACCCCCGGTCCATGAAGTATTTCGTCGTGGGGTTGAACCCGTTTCCGTAGGAGTACTGCCAGTCCGCCATAATGATCCGCCGATCCAGCAGCTCCAGCGCCGCCGCCGTGTTCCGGTTGTCCCCGGTGGTGACGATGGGCCCCTCGCCGAAGTCTCCCCGCCGGATGAACTGGTCGTGCCAGACGATGGGGCGGCGGCCCGTTCCGCATACGTCCTCCGTGATCCGGTTCAGGTATTCCGCCAGCAGCTCGTGCGGCACGCGCTTCCGGCACCGGTCGCAGGTGGCGAAGGAATAGGCCTCGTCAAATCCGACGTGGAAATACTTCCCCTCCCCGCAGAAATCCGCCAGCTCCGCGCGTACCTCGGAAAGCAGCCGGTAGGTGTCGGGATTCGAGAGGCACCAGGTCCAGCCGTCGGGCTCGAACAGGCGGGCCAGGCGGGGATTCCGGTTCAGCACCACATGGCGGCCGTAGCAGGACCGGGACTGGGTGGCGTGCCCGAACTGGTTCGACATGGGAATGACCTCCATGCCGTAGCTGCGGGCCAGCTCCACCAGCGGCTTCAGCTCCGCCTTCGAGAAGGACTTCTCCTTCCACGCCAGCTCCGGCAGGCATTCGTACCGGAAGGTCCCCCAGAATTCCAGGATCACGTGGGTCATCTTTAAAAATCCCGCCAGATGGATCGCCTTTTCCAGATTGTACAGGCTGGAATCCGGGAACACGCAGAAATGCACCGCCCGGAAGGGGATGGCCGGGGAATCGTGGGCCTCCGCCGCCGTGATGTAGAAGGATTCCCGCCCTTCCTCCAACACGTCCGGACAGATCAGCTGTACCAGGGTCTTGATCCCGTCCATCAGACCGCCCCCGTCCGCGCCTTTCACCGTGACCCCGGCGGAGGTGACCTTCAGCGCGTACCGGTCAACGGGGTCAAGGGCACAGTCCGTCCCCTCCCCGATGTCCAGCCGGAACCCTTCGCCGCCCGGCACAAGCTCCAGCTCCGACGCCGTGCAGCTGAACCGGTTCCACAGGATCCTGACCCGTTCCGCTTCCTCCGGGGTGAGTCCCGAAACCCGGGCTGTCACGCGGGCACCGAATACAAAGCGCTCGCCCTCGTCTTCCCTGAAATTCTTCGGCGCGGGATAGAGATATTTCAGATACATGATGATTCTCCTTTGTGTTTTGTCCTTCTTTGTTTTCAAGGCTGTTCCGGAATTTTCGCCAGCTTTTCCAGATCCTTCTTCCACATCTTTTCCCAACCCTTCATCTTGGAGGCCAGATCGGTGTCTCCCACAACCATCAGAGTGTTTGGCCACTGACCGGAGAAGCATGTGGAGTAGGCGAAGGCGAAGTCCATGGTCATCCCCTCCCGGATCAGCGCCAGCATTTCGGGGACGTCCTTGTCACGCGTGTATTTGTTCTCGAGTGCCACGGTGTAGTAGGTGGGGATGACATCCAGCATGCTGTAGTAGTTCAGGGCTTCCATCACCCGGCAGGACAGGGAGGGATCCCCCGCCGTCTTCGTCAGGAAGACCACATTGGAGGAGGTGCCGATCTGCGTCTTGTACCGGTCCTGGGCCTCGTCGAACTTCGGATAGGGGATGATGCCGAAATCCGCCTCCATGTTCCGCATCACGTCCCCCTCGATGATGTAGATGTAGGATGCGTGGAACAGGGACCGGTTCTCCGCCAGATGATGGCAGAACTGGTAGAAGTCCACCGCGTTCATCTCCCCGTAGAGGGACTCGCAGTCGGCCCGCAGAAACCGCGTCACCCATTCGTGAGCCTGGATCAGCCGCTCCGTCAGCCCCGCAGAAACGCGCTCCCCCGCCTCGTCCGTGTCGATAACCTTCACGTCCAGGGAGGTCTGGAATGCCCGGAGCGGCACCCCCTGCGCGTAGGCTCCGATGGCGTCGATTTCGGGATTGATCTTCGTGTCGCCGTCAATGTCCACCACCGTCGTTTCCGCCATGGAGAGGAACTTTTCCATGGTCCAGGTCCCCTCCCGGACAAGATCGTAGGGATTCTCCAGCCCGAAGTCGTTCAGCACCTGCTTGTTGAAGTAAATCACCGAGCAATCCTTGTAGACGGAGAGATTGGCGTCCCCGTATACGCAGAAGAGATGCCCGTCCACGTTGAGGTCCTCATACAGCCCGTTCATCCACCAGGGATTGTCCAGATTCAGCCCCTCCACGGTCATGAAGTCCGTGAGACTGCCCTGCATGTAGACCGGCAGGGTGCAGACAATGTACCCCGTTGCCAGATCGTAGGTGGAATCCCCGGCCAGCACCGCGTTCTTGATGAAATTGTTGTAGGAATCCCGGTAGTCCCACCCGCCGGGCTCGTACTGATAGGAAAAGCTGATGTTGAAGAGGTCCGCCGTCTTGTTGCTCCGCTCGAAGATCGCGTCGTTCACAACCTCTCCGGTGGCCTCCGTGACGAACTCGTAGGCCTTTTCGATTGGAACGAGCACGTGGAAGTCGCGTCCTCCGTTGTCCTCCTCCGGGATGCCAAGCGGAATGACGGTTTCCTCCGGCGCAGCCTGTGTTTCCGTTCCGGGATCCGCCGCCTGGGTCTGAACGCCTGCGGAGGGCGTCTGATTCTGTTCCTCCTCCGGCTTCTGCGCCGCGCAGGAAACGAGGGAGCCGAGAAGTGTGAGCGCTAAAAGCATCGCCGCCGTTCTTTTCATCCTGTGAAATCCTCCTTGTCCGTTCAGGTTGTCTCCGTGCGCTCCCTTCCGAAAAGGAACAGTGCCCGCAGGAGATTCTCGTCTTTATTGTAGCAAAATACCCCCGCCCGCGCAAGCGTTTTTCGGAAAATTGCACAAGAACATAAGAAAAATGTTCTGTTTTCTTCACTCCCGCATGAAAAAAACTCCGGGAGCTCCCGCATCGGAAACTCCCGGAGAAATATTTCGTTCAGTTTATTCCTTTCCCCTCACGACCCCAGCTTCACCGTCCAGCCCTGATCGAACTTTTCCCGCCGGTACCAGGTGGCGGTGAGGTTGGTCTGATCGTACAGCACGCTCCATTCGGTGCCCTCCGACGGATCGGGATCGAAGGCCGATTCCCGGGCGGCGGTGAGCGCGTCCCGCACGTCGTAAATGTCCGCCTTTTCGTGCGCCTTTAAAAAAGCCTCCAGCGTCTCGTACCGCCGGTGGGATTCCTCGGAGCCGATGCCCTGCTTCTCCCCCTCCGCCAGATAGAAGTTCGTCAGGATCGGCGTCTCCACCACCGTCATCTCGCCCCCGATGTACTCCACGTCCACCGCGCGGCCCGTGGTGTCGGACACGGCGAAGTGGATCATCATGTCGTAGGAGCCGTGGAGGTCATAGCTTCCCAGCAGCGCCAGCGCTTCCTCCACCGAGGCCGCCCGGTCCAGCATCAGCCGCATGGCCGTGGTGGTGGTCAGGTCCGGCTTGTTCGTGTTCTGACTGATCCGGGCCGTGTCGCTGATCATGTTGACCGAGACCGCCAGCCCCTTCTCGTTCATGCCGTCCAGAGGCGCGTAGTAGGCCGCCGTGGGCAGAACCTCGTTCGGAAGATTCGCGCTCTCCCGGAGAAAGTCCAGATTCACCGTGGAGAAGGAGGCGTATCCGTCTGCGGGGTGAGCCTCCAGCAGCATCACCTGGGAGCAGCTCCAGTCGAAGTTCCGCCCGAAAACGTGCCCGCCGTCCGCGCTTTCCGCCGCGTAGGTGCTGCATCCCATGCCGACGGGAGAGACGTCCAGCCCAGGCGCCATCAGCAGGGAGGAGAGGAAGGCCACCACATCCCCGTCGGAGGACGCGCCGCCCCCCGCCAGAAACGCCGAGAACCCGCAGTCCCCCACCTTCGCCAGAAACATCCCCCGCTCTACCTCGGTCATGCCCGCCTCGGGTGCCGTCACCTCCTGATCGTGGAGGCTCGTGTCCCGCTCCGCCGCCGGCTGCTCCGGTTCGGCCTCCTCCGATTCGGAGTGCTGACCGGCTTCTTCTCCCGGCTCGGCTTCTCCGCTGTGACCGGCGGGATTCTCCGCCTCATCCTGCTGTCCTTCCGCCTCCGTCACAGCCGCCGTCTGGTTTTCCCCGGTACCGCCGCTCTCCTGCGTTCCCCCGCCGCAGGAGGCAAGGGCCCCGGAGAGCAGGATCATGGCCAGCAGAACGCTGATTCGTCTTTTCATTTTCATCGCTGTCGTCCTTTCCGTATTCTGCCGCTGTGTTTTCCGCGATAATCTCCGACCGTCACCACCCCGCCGCGGAGACCGAGAGGTTCGGATTCACCGGCATGGGGTTCCATTCGTTCCAGCGGATGTCCTGCCGCTCGATCTCATCCAGAAACGCCCTTGCCATTTCCGCGTCGGGGGAGAACATCAGCCTCACGCAGGTCCATTGAAGCCGGGAGCGCTTCACCGCGTCCAGACGGTCCCCCGCCAGCGCCTCCGCCCGGTCCCAGGCCTCATCCCAGCGGGAGAGGACCTCCGCCCGCTCGCTCCGCTTGATGCCCAGCACCGAGGTCATGGGATTCCAGATGTTCATGTGCTTCTTCGCCGCCAGCGCGCAGCTCCAGTCGATGTATTCCCGGATGCTCTCCCAGCCCTCCCCGTAGTAGGCGGCCAGGAACTCGTCCATGTACGCGTGATAGTCCTCGTCGCTCATCATGGGATCCGCCATGAGCTTTGCCAGCAGATAACACCGCAGCTCGCCGAACTCCCCGGACTTCGGTGAATTGTAGTTCCCCTCGGGATACATCCCCTTCACCCCGTGCTCCGCGAAAAACCGCATGTTCTCCCTGAGCACCTCGAAGTTCGGGAAGGTCTCTACGTAGTAGGAGAAGCAGGTCACGTAGTCCCAGACGTAGATCCGGTCGCAGATCTCGTTCCAGTCCTCGATGTCCTTTTTGAAGGCCGCGTTCACGGAGCAGGAGGGATCGTTCAGCGGATGGCTGAAGCAGCACTCGATGGAGCAGAGCCGGATGCAGACGTTGTCCCGGGGCCGCGTGATCTTCGGGGCCTGCCTGGTGTGCTGATAGGCCAGGGTGTCGATGATCACGTCCGGGTAGTCGTCTTCGATATCCTCCGCCACGGCGTTGACGAACCGCAGAAGCGTCCCCATGTGGCTGCCCTCCTCCGCGTCCACCGCCCGGCATTTGGCGCAGGTGCAGTAGTTCTGGTTGTCGTTCTGGGACACCGAGACGATGGTGATGGAGGGATCCCGTTCCAGCATGGCCCGGACGTTCGCAATCACCGTGTCCAGGATCTCCGGATCCGAGAAGCAGGGCTGCTTGTCCGCCGGCGTCCCCGCCAGGGAGGACATGGTGTGGACGAACCCGCCGTATTTGATATTGCCGCCCTTGGACGCCGGGATATCCCGCTGGTTTATGCCGTTCTTCACGCACCAGTCAATGTCGCTGTTGCCGCACTGCCAGTCGGACTGCCGCATCTCGAAGATCATGTCATGGGTGAAGCCGCCGTCCACGATGATGTCCCCGCTCCCCAGGGATTCCAGCCCCGGCATGAAGAACCGCGCCCCGGCGTACCGCTCCAGAAAGGCGTAGGCCCCGTAGATCACGCCCCGCCCGTTGCCGCCTGTGACGGCGATCTCCCCGTTTTCCCCCACGGCTATCGCGTAGGAGTCCCGGCTCAGGCTCAGATCCAGATTCAGGGTGACCGTCGCGCCGTCCCCTTCGTAAAGCCCCATCTTTTTCAGGTATTTCTTCAGCTCGGAGGCCGCGAACTGCTCCGGCGCGGATTTGCCCCCGGTGACGTTCACCCGGACGTAGGCCTCCCCGCCGATCACCAGCTTCCGCTCGAATTCATGGAGCCTGTCGAATTCCTGATCCCCGTAGCCGTCCCGCCCCGCGCGCCATTTCGCGTATTCCCCGGCGAACAGCTCCGCGGCGTCCATGGCCCCTTCGTCCTCGCAGGCCACGCACATGACCCCGCCGACGGAGACGATGTAGTCGTAGGGCTCCTCCGCCTCGTCCATCCGGGCATACAGCGCCTCGGATTCCGGCCGGTTGGTGCGCCCGATGAGGATCTCGCCGGGATACCGCGTGATCTCCTCGCCCCGCTTCACCCAGTCGGTCGTCAGCTCCACCGTCAGCCCCATCTCCTCCAGCGTCTTCCGCAGGGCAACGGCGGCGTCCGTCACGGCTTTGGAGGAGTTGTCCGCCCGGACCAGGGTGCAGTCGGGACCCGCGGGCTCCGGCGTCTCCGTCTTTCCGGCATCCGCAGCGGCCTGGGTGCTGCCGGGCAGGCTGTTTTCAGGCGACGACGGCTCAATGTGCACCGGTCCCCCCTTGCGGCAGGCAGCGAAAAACAGCAGCAGGCAGCAGACCGTTCCCCATAAAAGCATTCGTTTGCGTGTCATGATCATCCTCCCGTCAACGGATCCGGAATTCCCAGGCAAAGGGACCCATGGGCAGCTCGTATTCCGCCTCGGGCTGGGGACCGCAGGAATTGGACCCGAGCCCACGGTGCCGGTGATCGATATAGAGGAACCGCTCCCGGCTTTTCTCCAGCTCGTCGCGGTGGCGGGCCGCCGTCAGATTTTCCAGCGTGAAATCGTGGAGGGAGAAGGAAAATTCGCCGAGCACCGTCAGCTCCCGGCCCTCGCCCTTCACCGTGACCCGGCGGCAGTCCTCGTGGTTCCCCGTCTCCTGGGGCACGTCGTAGAGGAAGTTCATCCGCTCCGCATCGTCCTCCCAGAGCCCAACCGGCGCGTCTGCCTTCCGGTCCGGATAGCTGTCCCCGGGTCCCCGTCCCAGCCAGGCGCAGCGGGAATAATCCTCCGGCAGCGTGAACACAACGCCCACCCGGGGGAGCACCTCAGGCGCACCCTGACCGTACGGCGTGAGCTTCACGGACACATCCACCTCACCGTGGGCCAGAACGGTGTATATCAGCGCTGCTTCAAAGCCCCAGTCGTGGCAGTACGGCAGGAATTTTCCCTCCGCCGTCACCCGCACGGCATCCGCCCCGTCCTCGACCTTCACGCCATAACAGCCAAAGACCATGGTGTCCACGAGCTTGTCCTTCCAGTCCCCGGCCAGGCGCGGCGCAAAGCCCACGATCCCGTCGTTGTCCGTGGGAGCCCGCCAGCAGTTGAGCCGCATGGGATTCTCAAAAATGATCCTCCCGTCCCGCTCCAGCCGCGTCAGCTGTCCGTCCCGGATCAGAACGGCAAAGTCCTCTCCCTTCACCGCCGCGCCGCAGTCCCATGTCTCCACGGTATGGGCAAAGACCTCGGGCTCCGGCATGGGCGCGGGAATGTCGCAGAGGATCTTCTGCTTGCGGGCGATCTTCTCCTCACCCTTGTAAAATTCGCAGTCCGCGGTGATCAGCCCCGTCAGCCCGGCCAAATCCGCATCGGACACCGGCAGGGGGAAGGCCCTCCATTCCCGGGGACCGATCCCGTCCAGGGCGTATTCGCCGCTCTTCACCGTCACCCCGTCCGCCCGGATGGCCCACCGGAGCGCAAAACCGTCCAGGGACGTGAAGTCAAAGGTATTCTTCAGCTCGGCCCCCGCGTCCGTCCAGCGCACATGCACCGGCGCGGATACCTCCCGAAGCTCATCCCAGGTCGGCTTCGGCGTTCCGTCGCTGGTGTGGTAGCCGTCCAGGGAGAAGTTGGACCAGTGATAGACGTCCGGGAAGTCCCCGCCGTAGAGGTACCGGGGCCGCCCGGCCTTCCCTTCCGTGTAAAAGCCGTGGCTCTTGAACTCCCACACATAGCCGCCGCAGCACTGCTCGTTCTCGTAAACCCAGTTCCAGATGTCCTCCAGCCCGCCGGGAGAGTTCCCCATGGCGTGACCGTATTCCACCATCAGATAGGGATGGGCCGCGTCCTTCGGATAATTCCGCAGGGTGCTCATGGGCATGTAGCCCGTGTAGGCAAAGACCTCCTTCGCCCCCTCCGGCATGGGGGAGGCGGTGTTGACGGGCTTGGCGAATTCCTGCTTCATGAGCCATTCCACGCACTTCGTGTGGTTCTGTCCGGCCCCGCATTCGTTCCCCGTGGACCAGATGTTGACGCAGGTCTCGTTCTTGTCCAGCGCCGTCATCCGGGAGAAGCGGTCGAAGAAGGCGTCGAACCACGCCGGATCCTTGTTGAGCGCCCCCTGATCCCCGCTGGCCTCCGCCCCGTGGGTCTCCGCGTCCGCCTCGTCCATGACGTAAATGCCCAGCTCCGACGCCAGCTCGTAAAAGACCGACTGGTTGGTGTAGTGGGAGCATCGGATGGCGTTGAGCCCGCAGGCTTTGATGTCTCTGAGTTCCCGCTCGATCTGCTCCACCGTAATTGCCCGGCCCGCCCGCGCGTTGTTCTCGTGCCGGTTGACACCCTTGAGGGTGATGGGACGCCCGTTCATCAATAAAGAGTTCCCCCGGATCTCCGACCTCGCGATCCCCGCCCGCTTGGTGTGAACCTCGGTCACGGCGCCGTTTTCCATAATTTCCATCGTAAAGGTGTAGAGATAGGGCCTCTCCGCGTTCCAGGTCACGGCGTTCTCGATGGGCAGAAACACCTCCCCGGAGGCCGTCAGCGGGCACTCCGCACGGGATATCTCCTCCCCCTCCGCGTCATCCAGCGAAAACCGCAGAACAGCCGGACCGCCCGCCGCGCCGCAGCTGTATTTCACCCGGAAGCCGTCCTCGCCCGGCAGCAGCGTGTAGTCCCAGAGGGCGTTCTTCCCCGTCCGGATCAGCATCACGTCCCGGAAGATCCCGCTGGCCATGAGCATGTCCTGATTCTCCAGATACGACGCGTCGCTGTACGTGTAAACCTTCACCGCCAGAAGATTCTCCCCCTCCCGGAGCAGCGCGGTCACGTCGAATTCCGCAGCAATCCGGCTCCCCTTGGAGAAGCCCGCGTATTCCCCGTTGAGCCAGACGAAATACGCGTTGTCCACTCCGCCGAAGCGCAGAACGACCCGCCCCTCCGCCTTCTCCGCAAAGAACGTCCGGCGGTACAGCCCCACCGGATTCGGGCCGTGAATGTACGGCGGATCATAGGGGAAGCAGTAGCGCACGTTTGGATAGAAGCAGGTGCCGTAACCGTGGAACTGCCACATGGACGGCACGGGAAGATCGTCCCAGCCCTCTCCCCGGTCGTCATAGTCCGGCCGGTAGAACGCCTCCTCCGTGTCCTCCTGCCGGTAGGAAAACCGCCATGTGCCGTTCAGAAGTTCCACGCGATCCGATTCGGTGAAGTTTTTGTGGGTGACGCCCCTCTTCTGCGCGGGGATCAGCAGGGAGCGGGCGGGCAGACGCTTCTCCCCCATCATATGGGGATTGGCAATGTAGGATCGGTTCAGCATGTCTCTTCCTCCGGAATGGGGATTTCACAGATTTCATCGGCCTATTATACCAAATCGGAGCAAAAAAAGCAATCTCCGGGGAGCTGTCAATTTCCGTGTTTCCCCCCTCTGTATGGACGGACGCTACAGACAGACAGCCGTCCGAAGTTTTACCTCCGGGCGGCTGCAGCAGTCTATCGGCATAACTTCCGACTCATCCGGGACCGTCACGGATTCTCCCATTCCTCGTTCATCTTCCGGAAGAGGTCGTTGGTCTTCCCCAATTGCTTCTGGATCATGGACTCGTTCTTCGCGATCTCCGAACGCCATGGTCCCGGAGGTCATGCCGTAGAAGCAGTTGTGCCCCCTGCCCTCGATGATGGCGGCGATAACGTCCAGCCGGTGACAGGCCGTCTTGGGGATCGCCCAGTACACGTCGAAACAGCCGGAAATGCAGTCCTTCTGGTTCTCGTCCAGCTTCGGCGGCGGCAGGGTCCCGAACCGAACGTCCGTGTCGTGCATCTGCGCCGGGATATCCAGGATCTGGGGATAGTTGAAAAGTACCTTCCCGTCGGCGAAATGAACCGTGCCGTAGCCCCAGGGCTCGCCGGGAACGTTATCCTTGTTGAGCCCGTTCTCCATCAGCCGTTCCATGGCGTCAAGAGCGGACGAGAGCCTGTCCCGGTCCACGGAGAAGGTGAGATACCCCTCCTCGTCCTTGCCCACCACCGAAATGCCCAGGGATACCTGAAAATTCACCAGTCCCAGCGTGCTGGCCATGAAGCCGTACTGATCCTTTCCCAGGGTGATGGCCCCGTCCCCGTCCAGATCCCGGTTCATGTCCTTCGTCAGCCCGATCAGATCCTCCAGATACCAGTCCCCGGCGAAGATGCCCCCGCCCACGGTGAAGTCCTCCGCCGTCCTGGTCCGCCAAGGCGCGTCGAAGTTGAAGATGTCCGAGACCCGGATATTGAGAAAATACCCGTTCATGGCATTGGACACGGTCTGGTTGTCGTGGTTGCAGGACATGTCGTATTCGTCCATGCCGGATTTTACCGAAAGCCCCACGGCCTGGGTCCCCCTGACAGGAATCCAGGATAATGGGATCAAAGCCGCAGTTGTAGGTCTCCGCCACCGCCAGATTGGCGTTGTAGACGGCGTCGTTGATGACCTCCCCGGTCAGCTCCTCCGGGTGGATGATCCGGTCGTTGTTGTACCAGGTGGACGTCACCAGCCGGAGCTTTTACCCCTCCAGATCCGTCTTCGCGGGACCGTCCACCAGGGTGTCCACCCGAACGACCTCCGTTTCCGGCACAGCTTCGGTTTCGGCCTCCTCTCCCCCGCTCACGGACTGCTCCGGAGCAGAGGATTCGTCAGGTTCCGTCTCCGCCGCGCCGCAAGCGGTCAGAGGCGCCAGCACCGCCACGGCCAGCAGGACCGCCGCCTCTCTCTTCAGGGGGTCATCATCGTCGCTCTCTCCTTCCGTCGGACGCCCTCACGCCCCGAAGGAAAGCGTGATCTTCGCCGCGCTGTGAGGAGGCAGGAGCACCCGTGCCGCCCCGTCCTCCGCCGCGATATCCAGAGGCCGCCGCGTGAATTCCGAATACGGCGTGACCTCCTCCGCCGACCAGACCTCCCCCTCGGGATCGCTCCCCGGGAGATTGAAGCGGAATTCCCGCTCCTCGTCCCAGCTGTCGTTGATGAGGGTCAGGGTCAGACGTCCGTCCCTCACCGTGGCCAGCGCGGAATAGGCGTCCACACCCTCCAGCGCGCAGAGCTCCCCGCCGCAGTGGGCCCGCATCATGGCGAACATCTGCCCGTTGGCCGTCAGCCGCGCCCCGCCGTTATCGATGAGGATCGCGCCCTCACCCACCGGCTGGAAGTAGCAGCAGTACGGCATGTCGAGCTCCACGGATTCCCGGAGCAGCATGTGGATCATTTTTGCCGCGAAGATCCCCTCTCCCGCGCAGGAGGGCCGGTACCAGGCGTACCAGAAGTTCCACTCGTCAAAGGAGATGTGCAGCTTCTCCCCGGTGGCGTCCAGGGATTTCCGCATCCGCCGAGCCAGCTCCTCCGCGCCCGACACGGATCCCACGATGCTCCGGTAGGTGGCGGCGGTCTTCTCCGGCGTCGTGTAGTCCATGTACGCGTTCGCGTAGTGGTGCAGGGAGATGGTCTTCACGTCCCCCGCCAGAGCCGCCGCGGACTGCTCAGCCCATCCGTCGTTCGGATAGGGACCGGAGGAGAAGAGCTCGATGTCCGGCGATTTTTCCTTCATGGCGTCGACGTGGACCCGGGCCAGCGCCGCGTATTCCGCCGGACCGCCGGGGCCCTCCATGTGACCGTAGCCCATCTCGTTGCCCAGGGACCAGAACCGGACGCCGTAGGGCTCGGGATGGCCGTTTTCCGCCCGCTTCCGCCCGTATTCCGTGTCGGCTGATCCGTTGCAGTATTCCACCCAGTCCGCGCTGTCCTCCGGGCTGTTCCAGGCCAGATTGATGGTCAGAAACGGCTCCGCGCCCACCTCCCGGCAGAGCGCGATGAAATCGTCCGTGGAGATCTCGTGGTAGTCGTAGCCGTTGGAATGGGGCTGGGTCTCGATCTCCATGGCCGCCTGAAGAGGACCGCGCATGTCGGCGGGCAGGAGGCCGTCCTTCCAGCGGTATTCCCCGGCGAAATTGCCCCCCGGCCACCGCAGGATCGTGGGTCCGATTCGAGACACCGCACCGCGTCCGCCCGCATCCCGTGAAAATGGCCCGCATTCATCATGGACACCGCGCCGAAGACCACCTCCGCCCGCTCCGTGAAGACAAAGCGGATGGCCGCGTCGTCGTCGTCCGTGTCCGGCGTCAGAACGACCTCGTGCGTCTCCCAATCCCCGGGCAGAAGGGCGAATTCCTCCCGGGCGTAGATCCGCTCTCCCCGCCGGTCCGTCAGCTCCGCCGCCAGGGTCACTGGAACATAAACCATCGTGACGGCCCGGACCTCGTACCGCACGCCCGCCCGGACGGCCAGCTCCCGCTGCGCCAGCCCGCAGAGCCCGCCGTGAACGTTCTGGACGCTCTGGGACTGGAGCTCGTTCTGCCGCGCCATCCGTTCACAGCCGATGTGCCGGGTGTAGCAGGCCCGTCCCCCGTTCTGGAAGAAGGCCCTGTCGCCCACCGTCGTCCATTCCGCCGCCGCGCCGCTGTTCTTCCCGGGCTTCCCGGCGAATTTCCGGTTCCGGAGCATCTCTGCGGAGAGACCGCCGCTGCCGCCCACCGCCGAACGGGTGTGTTCCAGATTGTGTCCGAATACGTAAGGGGAGAGCTTTGTCCTCTTCCCCGCGTCGATTTCGATTCTCATGGCATCTCCTCATTGTTTCCGCCGGAACCCGGTATGTTATTTGTTCCTGTTATTCCGTCCTCTCCCCGGAGCCGCGTCACCGCAGGAGCGTCGCCGCCCGGTCGCATCCCGCGCCGAAACGGGTGATCATCATCAGCTCGTCCTTGACGGAGAAGACGTCGAAGGCCGTCTCGGTGACAGTGCCGTGCTCCCGCTTCGGACAGCTGGGCGCCCACTCCTGCACGAAGGAGCACTGGGACGTGACGAGCACCATCCGGTCCCGGTAGAGCAGGTTGTCGTAGTGCACGTGCCCCGCGATCAGCGCCTTCACGTTTTTGCAGTCCCGCAGCGCCGTGTAGACCCGGGAGGAGTTCAGGGTGTCGTCGTGGGTCCGCACGTAGCCGCCTCCCTTCCCGATGGACCCGAATATGCCGACGTTGCTCACGGGCGCGTGACTGAACACCAGGATCTTCCGGTCCGTGTCCAGCGCCTCCCGCTCCAGCCATGCCGCCTGGGCGTTGGAGAACTCCAGGGGATAGTCCTCGATGAACCGCCCGTTCGCCCCGATGCGGTATGGCCGGTCGCAGCTGTTGAGCAGGATGAACCGCCATTCGGAATCCGGCAGGTCGGTGTAATAGTAATTCTCCGGCGTGGGATTGTACTTCATGCAGATCTCGTGCATCTCGTCCGGCAGGATGGCGACGGCGTTGTCCTTCAGCCGCTCCGCCATGGCCGTGGCGTCGTCGTGGTTCCCGATGCAGCAGTGGACGGGCACGCTCAGGGCATAGAGGGCGTCCATGGTTTCCCGGTAGGTGGACCGGATCCCCTCCGCGTCGGGCCAGTAGTCGTTTCCGATGTCCCCGCCGTTCACCACGCAGGAAATGCCCGGGCAGCGGTCCAAAATGTACTGTATGGACCGGATGTGATCTGCCGCCCTGCCGAATTCCCTGTCCCCGTGCCCCGGGAGCTTCTTCAGCGCCAGCCCGTTGTGCATGTCGGTGATGAAGACAAAGTTCAGCGGCGCCCCCAGCCGGTTGATCTGTTCTATTTTTTCGTCGTAATGATCGGTGAGATACCGGATGTCGTTCATGAAAGTCAAATCCTCCCGCTTCCGCGCCGTGCTGTTATACCGTTCCGCAAGCTATTATTCTGCCGGCGGAGCAATCACCGCCCCGGCGCGCCTTTTCCTTTCTGCGTCTTTATCCCCTGTGCTTCAGCCCCGCGTAGAGCTCCCGCACCGTCTGATCGTAGAGATTCAGGATCCCGGCCCGCTTGTCGTCGGTCATGGGCCTGAGCGCGTGCCGGTCGAAGGGCAGCCTGCGGCGGAGGGCGGCCGTTTCAGCGGCGGAGAGAATTTCCGCAAGCTGCGCGCGCCTGAGGGGATCGTTCTCCTCTTCCAGCGCGGCGGCGCATTCCGCATAGATATCCGCCAGCTCTTCCGGCAGCCCGTCGATGTCTCCCGTCGGACCGCCGTCCCGCTTCAGCTCCTCCGCCGTCAGAGCAGGCGCGGAGCCTGACCGGTCAAGAACCAGGCAGACCTCCCCGCCCCGGGTCAGGAGCGCGTCGGGAATGTGAACGGTCCCGTCCTCGCTCACGGGGATCTCCCTGCCGTCCAGCAGCGCCCGCAGGGGAGCGTCCCCGCCCGTATATGCCGCGTAAACCGCACACCCGCCGAAATACACGGGCACGTGCAGCCGCAGGGAGGTGATGTCACCGGGGATCTGCGGCCGGACCGTCAGCCCCTTATCGTCCCCTTCCCATCCGAAGAGCCCCCGGAGCAGGCAGGTCACCGGCGCGAAGTTGTCCACCATAACGGATACGGGCCGCTTGCACTCGGTGTGGTCGTCGTTCTCCTGCTGCCAGGGATTGTTGGTATTGAAGCCCCACTGGGACATGGGCGCGTCCTGCCGGTATTCCTCCGCCCATTTCATGTAGACCCCGGCGGCACGGAAGGCGTCCTCATACGCCCCGGTCCTCAGATAAGCCAGAACAGCCCGGCCCTCCACCGTCGCCCAGCATCCGCCGTCCACCCAGTCGCCGGAGCGCCATCCCAGGGAGTGGGGCTCGCTCGAGTGCTTCCGGTAGCTGTCCAGCGTGTCGTCCAGATGGGGATAGTTGTTGCAGAGGATCCCGGCCGGTCGGATCCCGGGGACGGCGGCGATCTTTTCTCGGATGGAGCGGGCGATATCCTCTCCCACAACGCCCCAGGCCGCCGCGTCCACGTTGCAGACCCCCTCCAGATAGCCGTACCGGTCCGCGCCGTAAACCCCGTGCTTCGTGCCGTCGGGATCCATGGACTTGACGAAATACCCCTCCCCCGTCAGAAGCAGCGGCAGAGCGCGGAGGGTTCGCTCCAGACGGCGCTCGTATTCCCCGGCGGTATCCGTGTCCCCCACCATCCGGCAGAGGGCGGCGCACCGTTTCAGCGCGGCGGCAGTGGTGACCGAGAGACCCGTCAGATAGCCCTTCCCCGGCTTTCCGTTCTCATCCGCGGGACTTCCGCCGTAGCTGGGGGCCAGCAGATTCGCCGAGGGTCCCACCAGAAACAGCCCGTTTTCCGCCCGGGTCGATTCGATGTGGTCCAGGGAGCGGCGCATGAGGGGCAGATAGGCGCGGATTTTTTCGGGCCTGCGGTCGAAGAGGAGGATCTCCGCCTCCATCAGCACCCCCGCCGCCGTGGCCTCGTAGAACCAGTCGTAGGAATCCACGTCCCCGTCCCCCTGCCGGTATACGATCCCGACGCTCTGCTTCACGCAGTCCCCCAGGGAGCCGTCCGGCGCGCAGTAGCCGTAGTTGGGATGGGTGGGGACCCCGTTGTCCGATCCGATGCGCCGCCCGTCCCCGATCCGCTGCCAGAAGGCGTCGTAGGAGTTCTGCAGAATCCGGCTCCAGAAGGGATCCAGCAGCGGGACCGCCCCCATGGTGAAGCCGAAGCTGTTCTGGATCCACCAGCCGTCGCCCCAGATAAAGCCCTCGCTGAGCATGTCGGTGGAGGACTTGTAGAGCATCCGCAGATCGGGAAGTTCGGGCGAATCCGCCAGCATGGAAAAGCTCTCCTCAATGAGCCGCAGCTTCTCCGGATTGCCGGAGCCCGTGATGAATGAACGGTTCTTCATAATCAGTCATTTCCCCTTCAGTTGCCGAAATCATAGTAATTCTTGACCGCGTCGAATTCCTTCGCGTTGATCTTGACGATGGATTTGAGGCTGGATACGAAGTTGTTCTTCCCGGAGCTGGCCATGCCGCAGAGGTTGCCGTAGACGGAGGTGCCCCAGGAGCCCAGCTCGTAGAACTTGCATTCGAACATCAGCCGGAGCATGTCGGAGGATTCCTCGTCCCGCACGGTCTTGGTGAGAATGTTCTTCTCGATGCTGGCGGGATAGATCGTGTCCATGGAGTAGTAGCCCATCACCTCGATGATCCGCCCGGACCGGTTCAGCTCGGGATTGGTGACCGGGAAGCCGTAGGAGGTCCCCCAGGCGGTGTTGTAGGAGGAATAGTACTGCGCCTGCTCCTCCGTGTATTTCGGATAGGGAATGAGGCCGAAGTCCGGATCCATCGTCTCGCGGAAGGTGGTGATGCTGTTGACCATCTCCCCGAAGAACAGCGCGCGCCCGCCGGGGAATACCGTGTCCGCCTTCTCATACCCGAGGGCACGGTCCCGCAGAAGCACCGGCGCGTAGAGGGGATCCAGCAGGGCGTTCGTCATCCGGTCCAGCTGCTCGAAGAAGATCTCGCTTTGGTTGATGGTGCCGTCCCCGTTCTCGTCAAAGCCCACCACCTGGGTGCCGAAGCTGGGGAGGAACCGGTTCAGCAGGCCGCTGTTCTCCACCAGCCCGTACCGGTCGTTCTCGTCCCAGATCCCGTTGCCGTCCAGATCCGCTGAGGACGCGTCCACATAGGCGAGGAATTTATCCAGGGTCCATTCCCCGTTGCGCACCAGCTCGTAGGGATGCTCCAGCCCAAGATCTGTGCACAGGGGCTTGTTGAAGTAGAGGCAGGAGATGGCGTAGTCGTCCAGATAGTTGATCATGCCGTTGGCCATGTAGTGCTGCGCGCCGTTTAAGGACATCATCTCGTTCAGCCCGTGCTCCCACCAGTCGTGGGAGAGATCCAGCGTCTCCACCGTGTCCAGATTGCAGAGCAGCCCGTCGATGGAGGCCTTGAACATGAACCAGGTGGATACGCCGTATGCGTCAATGCTCGTGTCCCCGGCCAGAACCAGATTCTTGATGTCCGTGTTCACGGTGGTCCAGAACTGGGTGGCCGGCTGGGCGGTGATGGAAATATTCAGCCTGTCCTCCGTCAGCAGGTTCCGCTGATGCACGGCCTCCCCCACCAGATCCCCGGCGATCTCGTCCGCGTCGGGCGCGATCTCGTTCCAGGACAGATTCGGCGTGGACCACGCTATGTTGAAGGTGATCCCCCCGAAATCCTCGGCCGGAAGGGTGTCGATCCAGGCGGTCTCCTCCTCCGCAGTCACGGCGGGATCTTCCCCGGCTGCGGCGGATGCGGCGGTCTCCTCCGTGTTCCCGCCCTTTTCCGAGCAGGCGCTCAGGAGCAGCAGAAGAACGGAGAGCGTCAGTGCGGTGATTCTCTTTTTCATGGTGCCTTCCTGCCTTTCTGAATGCAGTTTTTCCCTTCCTGATTATAGCAAAAAACCGCAGCGAATTCCATGGGCAAATCACCCGAAAATTTGGAGGATTCCCACAAAAATCACCGGATGATCCCCCGCCGCCTGTGCGAAATGTGCAGAGGCATTCCCCGCCGTGCCCGTCAGTATATCCCGATAAACGACAGCACCGGGCAGACCCGGGAATCGAGGATCCGCACCCGGACGGCGCCCGTCAGAACCGGTTCGACCGGCAGGATCCTTCTGTACCCCACCGTGGTCCCGGCGGCGATCTCCACCCATTCCCCGTCCCGGGACCGGGCATCGACGGCGAACCGCTCCACCCGCTGGCTCATGGGGATGTGCTCCTTCAATTCAATATACCGCACCTCCGCCTCACGGGGAAGCGCCACCGTAATCTGTGCAGTGTTCTCTCCGTCGGGCGTCTTGAAGTACGCGTCCCAGCTGTCCTCCCGGAGGGCGTCCGCCGTGTGGATCCCGTCGTCGTGATCGGCGGTGAATGCGGCCCCCTCGGCCAGATTGACCCCGAAGGCCGCCCGGATCCGCTCCCCCAGCGCCAGAAGATTTTTCACGTCGTTCTCGTGGAACAGCCCCCGTCTGTCCGGCGGAACATTCAGAAGCAGGGAGGAGTTCCCTCCCACCGTCCGGAGCCAGATGTCAAACAGCGTGTCCGCGTCCCGCACCCGGTCGTTCTCCGATTCATGCCAGAACCACCCGGGCCGGATGGAGGTGTCCGTCTCGGAGGGATACCACCGCAGGCCCTTCGCCCCCTTTAAAAAATCCCGGCTGCCCAGATCCTCCCCCATCATGTCGATTTTCTTCTCCCGGAAGGCCGCGCCGTCCTCCTTCTGGCTCTTCTCCGCCACCTCGTCCGGGGTATAAAACGCCGTGGGGAGCACGGACCATTCGGATTCCCGGGTACATCCCGCCTCGTTGCCGCACCAGCGCACGTCCGGCCCCGACACCGAGATGCAGGCGTCCGGCTGGTATTTCCGGATCAGGGCGTAATACCGCTCCCAGTCGTAGACCTGCCGCTTTCCGTTGGGTCCCTCCCCGCACGCCCCGTCGAACCACACGGAGAAGAGTGGACCGTACCCCGTGAGAAGCTCCGTCAGCTGCCCGCAGAAGAAATCGTCGTAGTCATCCCCTTTTCCCGGCATGCCTCCGCCACGTCCCGCACCACGTCCGCTCCCCCGCCCTGCAGGGGACTGTTCCTCACGCAGTGCTCCGTGTATCGGGAGGGCCAGAGACAGAACCCGTCGTGGTGCTTCGCCACAAGGATCGCGCCCCTCATCCCCGCCTCCGCCATCACGCCGATCCACTGCGCCGGATCGTATTCCGTTGGCGCGAAAAACGCGGGCGATTCCTTCCCCGTTCCCCATTCCCGGTCCGTGAAGGTGACCATGTTGAAGCAGAGAAAGCCGTAAAACTCCATCCGCGCGTGCTTCAGCTGCCTCCCGGACGGAACGCATTCCACCAGCCGCCGGTCATACTCGTAAAGCGGATACATTGGTGCCCTCCTTTTATTAACCATGTGATTCGGATAACGCATCATTCCACCGTCTCCAGTCTCCACACCTCCATCTGCCCCGGAGCGAGCCAGGCGGCGTTGTGCACCGTCCCGTCCTCCCGGATATGGAAGCCGTTGCAGACGTCGTTCCGCGCGCAGTTGACCTCCACTCCGCCCCAGGGCATCCGGGTGTAGGGATACGGGCTCACCGGCATGCCGTCCGGACCCTTTAGGGATTGAAATTGAGAAACGGCGCCTTCTCCGGCATGAGCTCCCGCTGAACGCGCACAGCAGCCTTCGCTTCCTCCATCTGCGCCGCCCAGGGCTCGTCCCCCACATAGTACCCGTAAACAGCGGGATGGCGTCCGAATTCGTCCAGCATCTGCAAAAATCGCGCCTTATAGCCCTCCGGCTCCGACAGCGCTCCCGTCCAGTGACAGCGGGGATCGTCCAGAATGAGCTGAATGCCGTTGTCCGCGCATTCGTCAAGCAAGGCCGCCATCTGCCTCGGATCGTCCTCCCCGGGCACGAAATGGGGGGAGTGGCAGAGATTCATCCCCGCCTCGGCCCAGTCCCGCACGGGATGCTCCCCCATTCCGCTCAGCCGCGCATAGTTCCAGAACCCCAGCGGAAATACGTTCTTTCTGTCCATAACCAACCCTCCGGATTTTTCCTTTGCAGCTCCATTGTAGCAAAATCCCCCCCGCCGCGCAAGAGGATCCGCGATTTTGAAAAAAGAACATTTTCATCATGTTCTGCTTCCCGCCGTCCCGCAATTTCCGCTTTACTTTTTTCTCCCCTTCTGCTATACTGTATGGGGGCGCGGAGCCATCCTCCCCCGACATCATCACCGGAGGTCCCCGCATCATGAAAAAACTCATTCTTTTGGGAGATTCCATCCGCATGGGCTACGCCGCCTATGTGAAGGAAAAGCTCGCCGGGGCAGCCGAGGTCCTCTTTCCGGAGGAGAACTGCCGCTTCGCCCAGTATATGTACCGGTACCTCGGCGACTGGCAGCAGGAGGGCGGCTGGGGCAGCGACGCGGACGTGGTCCACTGGAACGCCGGTCTCTGGGACGTGATCCACCTGGGAGACGATCTCCCCGTCACCATCCCGGAGCAGTACGCCGTCACCATCGGCCAGCTCGCCCGCCGCATCCGCACCCTCTTTCCCCATGCCGTCAGCGTATTCGCCGCCTCCACCCCCATCGTCGAGGCCGGATACGGACCGGTTTTCTACCGCCGCAACGCAGAGATCGAGCGATACAACGCTATAGCGGAAGAGGTCGTGACCCGGGAGGGCGCCCTCTTTGACGATCTGTACGCCGTCATGAAGGACGCGCCGGAAAGCGCTCGCTCCGACATGACCCACTTCAACACGCCGGACGGCACGGAGCGGATCGGCAACGCGGTTCTCTGCTGCGTATGCCCGCTCCTGAATATCGAGCCGCCCACGGGGACCGCGCTATGATGAAGCTGCGTAAGGAAACCGCCGCGCTGCTGGAGGATATCGAGCGGCGCATCGACCCGGAGACGGAGGACGCCCTTGACGAAAGCTGGCTCCGCTTCTTAAGCGGGACCTGGGAGGAGGATATCTTCCGCCCCGTGAGAGGCCGCCATACCCCGCCCGGAACGCCCCTCCCCGGCATCAACATCAACGACGCCCTGGCCGATTACGAAACCATGATCACCTCGGAGATGACGGGCGTGTCCCACTGCCTGGCAAACGGCGGGAGCAATCTGGCGGTGCGGGCCAATTACGGCTCGGCGATCCTGGCCACCGTCTTCGGCGCGGAGATCTTTGAGATGCCCCGCCACACCAATACCCTCCCCACCGCCCGCTCGTTCAACAGCACGGATAAAATGCGGGAGCTGCTGGAAAAGGGCGCGCCCGACCTGAACGCCGGCTTCGGAGCCCGTGTCTTCCGCTGCGGGGAGATCCTGCGGGAGATCGTGGAGGCTTACCCGAAGCTCGGCCGGTACGTGTACGTCTACCATCCCGACCTGCAGGGACCGCTGGATATCTGCGAGCTTCTGTGGGGACAGGACATGTTCTACGCCATGTACGACGAGCCGGAGCTGGTGCACGCCGCCATGAACCTCATCACCGAGACCTATATCCGCTTCATGGACAAGTGGTTCGCCCTCTTCCCCTGCGGCGCGGAGATGAACGCCCATTGGTCCCATATCCGCCATAAGGGACGGATCGCCCTCCGCTGCGACAGCGCCATGAACCTCTCCCCGGAGCTGTATGAAGAATTCGCCGTCCCTTACGACCGGATCCTGCTGGAGCGGTACGGCGGCGGCATCATGCACTTCTGCGGGCGCGGCGACCACTATATCGCCCACCTCTGCGCCCAGCCCATGCTGACCGGCGTAAACATGTCCCAGCCCCACCTGAACAATATGGAAGTCATCTATCGGAACACTGTGGACCGCGGCATCCCGCTGCTGGGCTTCCCACCGGACCGCGCCCAAGCCGACGCCCGACGGGGATTCCGTCACCGGATGCAGGTGAGCCCCTGACGATACCCGAACGGAGGCGCGAAAACCCGTGACAATCAGAAAAATCCTTCTCCTCACCGCCGCCCTGCTGCTTCTGACCGGCTGCGGCAAAAAAACGGATCCCCCGCCCGCCGCGCAGGACAGCATCCCCACGGAGACCGCCGAACCGATGCCGGCGGATCCCGTCCAGACGGAAGCTCCGGTCGATCCGGCCCCGCCGCCGGAAACGGCAAACCCGACAGAAACGGAGGACACCCCCATGCAGACTTCCCCCCGGTTCCCGTATGACATCCCCTCCCCCGGAGAGCGGAACACCGCCCGCCTCGGCCTTCACGTGGAGGACGGCGGGGAGATCCGCCTGGCCGGAGAGCGTTTCTGCGGCTTCGGCGTGAACTATTTCGGCGCCTTCGCCCATTACTGGTACGCGGACTTTGACGATCAGCCCTTCGCCGAAGCCTTCCGGAAGCTGAAGGACTACGGCGTGGACTTCGTCCGGATGCCCTTCGGCGGCTACTGGACGGACTATTATGAAGCCTTCGACCGGGATCCCGACGAAGTGCTCCGGTATCTGGACCGGGTGGTGGAAGCGGCGGAGGAAGCGAAGATCGGCATCATCGTCTCCCTGTTCTGGCATGACACTGCCCTGCCCCTCCATGTGGGCGAGCACCGGTCCGCCATGGGAGACCCGGAGAGCGCCACGGTGCGGTATGCCCTCGATTATACCGCCGCCATTGTCAGCCGCTATGCCGCCTCTCCCGCCGTCTGGGCCTGGGAGATCGGAAACGAGTACAACCTGGACGCCGACCTCTGCGATACCGTGAACTGGAGCTGGCTGAGCGGCTATCCCGATGACGAGCCCACCGGCTTCGACTATTTCTCCTCGGAGGAAATGATCTCCTTTTACCGGCAGATCTCCGGAAAAATCCGGGAATACGACGGCTGGCGCATGATCGAGACCGGCAACGGGGAAATGCGCCCCTTCGCCAAGGCCTCCTCCCGCGCCTCGCAGCATATGAACAAAAAGACCCATTCCTGGGCCGTGGACTGGACGAAGAACACCCGCGCCCAGTTCGACGAAATGAACGCCCTCATGACGCCGGATCCCATCGACTGCGCCTGCTTCCACCTCCAGCAGGGCACCGGGGACGGCTCCGGAAAATACGTCGAAACCATGGATCCCTGGGGCAAGACCGTCACCCAGCGGGAGTACTTCACCGCCTATAAGGAGGCCGCCGACGCCGCCGGAAAGGGCTGCATCTTCGGAGAAATGGGGGACTTTCTGGATATGAACAACGCCCCTGACCTGGAGGAGCATTTCCGCGCCCTCATCGACGATATCCGCTCCTCCGGCATCCAGCTCGCCCTCACCTGGCAGTTCCAGGACTTCACCGACAGCGGCACCGACGCCATGAAGCTCACCCTCCTCGGCGAAGCCAACCGGCAGTACCGGTCCGAAGGTCTTTATCCCGTGGACAAAGCCTGGAACTGAATCCCCCTCCGCGTCAAAACGCGCCCGGCACCGAACAAATCGGCCCCCCGGACGCGTTTTTTTTCATTGTCTATTTCTTCTCTCACCCATTCCACTCCACGGTCCCGCTCTCGCCCGCCGCCAGCCGGATGTGCCCGACCAACCTGCCTCTGACCAGAACGTCCGTGTCCACTCCCCGTACCGCCCGAATCAAGACAGCACCCCGACCGTCCTCTCCCCATCGGATGTCGACAGTCCCTCCCGGGAACGCCATGCCCCGGACATAGCCTGATTTCAGCCGCCCGGGCAGCGAGGGAAGCAGGGACAAAGCCGTCCTCTCCCAGCGGAACAGCATCTCCTGCACCGCGTTCACCGTTCCGAACACCGCGTCCAGCTGCACCGGCACGTTCACCCAGTCCAGCGTCATCCCCATGTGCCTCCAGTCGTTGCACACCGTGAAGAGGGAGGGCAAAAGCACGCTCTTTGCCAGCAGATCCAGGCATTCCGCCGCCGCCTCCCCCTCGCCCAGCCGGTCGTAAATGGCCGCCATGTGCGTGAGGGACCAGTTGCACTGACTGCCCAGCTCCCTGAGATGCACCGCCCGCCGGAAGGCCTCGAACAGCGCGGGATCGCTCTTCGCCGTCACCTCGTTCCCCGGAAAGACCGGATAGATGTGGGAGAGATGCCGGTGGGCGTAGTTGTCCGTCAGCCCCGGATCCATCCATTCCTTCACCGCGCCGTCTTCGTTGATCTGATAGGCCGGGATCTTCCCGAGCGCCGACCGGAATTCCTCCGCCTCGTCCGCGTAAAGCCCCGTGACCCTCATCCCCTCCAGCAGATTGGTGAAGAGCTCCTTCATGACGGCAAAATCCATAGTCGCGTTCTTCACCGCCGGACAGGGATGCCCCGTGGCGGATTTCGTGGGCAGGTGCAGAAGATTGCCCGGCGTGTTCTCCGGAGAAACCGAGGGCAAAAGCTCCAGAAAACCGTTTTCATCCTCCTCCGCATAGTCCAGCCAGAAGAGGGCCGCCTCCCGCATGAAGGGCAGAATCTCCTCCCGCAGCAGCGCCTCGTCCCCGGTGTAGAGATAGTATTCCCAGAAGTGGCGGCAGAGCCATCCCGCGCAGCTGATCCAGTTGCCGATCACCGCCACCGGAACGCAGGGCCCCGCCGTGTTCGGGGTGGTGTAGGCCGAGATCCAGATCCCCCGCATCCCGAAAATCCGCCGCGCGCACTCCCGGAATTTGTCGAGATGCGCCGCGTAGTACCGGAGCAGCGGAGGCACCGCCCAGGCCATTCCCCCCGCCATGACGTGCCAGTAGGTCATCTCCACGTTCTCGTTGGCCACGTACTGCGCCCAGGGAAGCCCGTCCGCCCCGTGCCAGAGCCCGTAGAGGGGAACGGGATTGCCCTTCCCCGACGCCGCCGAAATAAAGAGATACCGCCCGAACCGCCACAGCCGCTCGATCAGCGCGGGAGACGCCTCGTCGTCGTAGGCCGCGTCCAGCATCTCCTCATTGGAAGCTTCGAAGTCCTCCTCCCCCGCCAGCTCGATGTCGACAGCGTCGTAAAGGGGCGTGTAAAGCGCCGTGTGCTTTTCCAGAAGGGATTCCCAGCTCTCCCCGGCAATATCGTCAAGGGAGAGGCGCGACCCGTGGGACGAACAGCGGATCAGCACCGTCCAGTCCCGCCCCGTCACCGCTATCTTGTCCCCACGCACCTCGCTCCGGAAGTCTCCCCGGAACAGCACGTTCACCGCCGTGTCCCCGTCCCGGGAGGCTTTCCGGATGGACCGGTCCGTGATCTCCGCTTCCCCCTCCTCGGAGAAGAGCGCTAAATCAAAGAGCGCCGTAAATTCCCGCTCCCCCGTCATCCGGAGCACGGCCGCGTCGCAGGCCCGGGAGACGAACATCCGGCGCTCATACCGGCAGCCCCCGATTTCAAACGTCACGAAGGCCTCCCCGGTCCGCATGTTCACCCCACGCCGGTAGTGACGGAACATCCCCTCCGGCGTGAAGGTCAGGTTCAGCCACCCCAGCGGATAAGGAACCTCCGGCCCCGCGTGATATCCCGCCTCATTCAGCGCGGCCATGAGATTGTCCTGATTCGCGGCGGTGTAATCCCCTCTCCGGACGGCCTCCCGCATGGCCCGGAAGGTCTCCGAGATGTCCGGGATCTCCCCGCCCTCGTTTCCCCCGTGCCAGAGATCGTGCCGGTTGAAGGTGATGTGCTCCGCCGCGATGGACCCCGGCATGAGAACCCCCGTCAGCCCGTTCCCCAGAGGCAGCGCCTCCCGCCATTCCTCATGCGGCCACCCCGCCGGCCGGTTCAACGTGTAAATATGTCTTGACATGATGTGTCTCCTGTTCCCGAAACGGCTTATACTATTCTCAACAATCCAGCAAATACATGGAAAAAGCAAAGCTAAATAAGTGCGCTGTACGTTACCCCGTGCTGCACGAAGAAAAGAAAGCTGCACCAGTGGATTATTTAAGTTCTTGCCCCTCAACTTGTTGAGCGGGGCTTCCCTTTCAAGAAGCCGCGTTTTCCCTTTTTGAATGAGATTAGTATTATCTCCACTCCCACCGCACCAGATCCCGGCTCCAGGCCAGCCCGATGGAGGCGTTCCTGTCGAAATCCACGCGCTCGTCCTCGGGCCCCGTGCCGTGGAAGAACATGAGATAAACCGTCTCCCCGTCCTCCTCATAGGGCAGAACAAATCCCGCCGTCAGACGCCCTCTCGCCCAGAGCCAGTCCCGCTGCCCGAAGGTCAGAAGCGCCCCGGCGTCCTCCCAATGCTCAAGATCGAAGGACCGCTTCACCCCGATCCCGTTCTCCGGGGAGTGGAACATGAGGTATTCCCCGCCCCGCCGGATGACGCTGACGTTCTCCCCGCCCGGAAAGGCTCCCCGGTATTCCCAGCGCTCCAGATCCGGCGAGGTAGACCTGCTCACCCCGTTCTGCTTGTAGAAGCAGTTCCAGAGCCCCGACGCCCCGTCGTAAATCAGATAGGGATCGATCATCCGCCCCATCCCGGATAACGGCACGTCCCCCTTCACCATCAGGGGCCGGGGCTCGTCCCAGTTTTCCAGATCCCGGCTGCGCATGGTCCAGATCCGGCTCCGCTCGTTCCCGTATTTCTCCCCGTTCTCCCGGCAGTAGGTCTGGAGGCACATCACGTATTCCCCCCGCCATTCCACGATGTTTCCGGGACTGGAGAAATTGAGGGCCCGGTCCCGCGGCGTCAGCTTCCGGGGCGCGCTCCAATGCACGAGGTCGGTCGAGCGCATGAGAACGGTGTACATATAGATCCCGCCGTCCGCCTCCGTCTCCACATAGGTGCAGTACAGCCGGAAAACCCCGTCCCGGCAGATCACCGCCGGATCCCGGAACGCATGGGTACCGTCCCCCGGGATCAGCCGCGAAGATTTGATTCCGTCAAGTATGGTCATTTTTGTTTCCCGTCAGTCGTTTTGTCAGTCCGCGAACATCCCGATAATTTTATCATAGGTTTTCGTCTGAACCTTAGGTGGAGTCACCCCGCCGCTCTCCGGATTCTCCGAAGCACAGGAAACCGGAAGCATTGCCGCCGCCAGCAGCATCACCGCCAGTCTTCCCGTCTGTTTCATGGGATATCCTTCATGCACGGACTTTACTTTATTATAGCAATCCCGCAAAACCCTGTCAAGCCCGCATAGAGAATCCCCGTGTCAAAAAGCCCCGCAGCACATCAGTACCGCAGGGCAGACCCTTTACCGTTTTCTTATGCTCTTCTCAGCCTAAAAGGGCAATCCGACCATGATGCGCGAAAAGCATAACCTGAAAATAATGCGCTGTACGTTACCCCGTGCTGCACGTAAAGAAGAACGCTGCACCAGTTGATAGTATAAAGTTCTTGCCGAGCAGCTTGCTGCTCTGGGTTTCTTTCAAGAAGCCGCGTATCCCCTTAGAAAGGATTTAGCATTATCTTCCTTAGTCCCCTCTGAACGCCTTGAGGCATTTCTCCAGCCTCTTCTGCGCGATCTTGTTCCGCTTGGCGAAGACGCTGGCCACGTCCTTGTTCCCCGACGTCTCCGTGAAGTTCATGACCGTGCCGCTGAGGAAATGAGCGAAGCCCTCCCAGTTGTCGTAGCAGTAGGCGAAGGAAACGGTCAGCGCGTCGTTGACGATCTCCAGCATCTCCACGTCGTCCGGCGCGTCCGCGATCTTCCCCTTCAGCGTGGTCTCGTAGTAAACCGGAATGATGTCGAAGTAGCCGTAGTACGTCATCGCCTCAAAGACGAAACCGGTCATCTCCGTGTTCTGACACGTGATCGGCACGCTGAACAGACTGGGGCAGGCAAAGGCGATGTACTTCTCCTGGGCCGTGTCGTATTTCGGCTGGGGCAGGATGCCGTAGGAAATCTCCGAGCTCCGGTAGTAGGCGGGCGCGTGCATGATGTGGCCGAAGGAGAACACCGTGTGCCCCGTGGCGAACCGGTCCGCGTATCCGCCGGGATCGGCCACGGAGGATTTCAGATAAACCCCGCCGGATTCGTAATACCAGCTGTAGAGCTTCTCCACCAGCGCCACGGTCCGGTCCGTCATGACGGAAATCTCCTTGCCGCCGTCCTCGGTGCGGGAAAGAATAGGCGTGTTGGTAGAGACGAAGAACCCGTTCTGCATGGGATGCGTGCCGTAGCCGTAAAGGTCGTCCGGATCCCGCTTCCCGTCGCCGTTCGTGTCCTGATAGATCCCCTCCGTCCGGTCGATAAGGGCGTCGATGGTCCATTCCCCGTTCCGCACCAGCTCGTAGGGATCGTCCAGACCATACTGCTCGGCCAGATCCTTGTTGAAGAACACCACCTTCGCCGCCGCCAGCTGACTGTAGGTCGCGCTCCCCGTGATGGTGTACATCCGCCCGAAAATCGTCATCTCATCCACGGACTGCGCAGGCCACCACACCGCGCCGAAATCCAGATGGGGCAGATCATAGAGGTTCATGTAGTTGCCGATGATGGCGTTGTTGCAGGTCCCCACCACGTGGCCGTAAATCATCTCGAAGGAGTCGTCCCCGGCGCTCACCATGGCCGCGATCTCCCTTGTGTGCCCGTTGTAGTCGTTGTCGTGGGATACCGCGTCAAAGACGAAATCATACTGCTCCTGCAGCATGGTGTTCCGGTTGTAGATGGCGTCGTTCACCGCCTCCCCGGTCAGCTCCTCGGGCTGGATCGTGGGAACGGAGTTGCCGCCGTCGTAGCAGGAAATGCGGAAGGCTGCCCCGCCGAAATCAGCCTCCGGAAGGCCCAGGGGCGGTCGTGTCTCCTCGGGCGCCGCTTCAGCCTCGGGAGCCGCTTCCGTTTCGGCAGGCGTGTAGGCGGAGGACACATCGGGCTCCGGTTCGGGCGCAGAGCATCCCGCCGCGGACAGCAGGCTCAGCGTCAAAAGCAGGGAAACCGCGCGGACAGATATTTTCATTCCCCTTGTCTCCTTTAAATAAATGATGCAACGATCTGACTGCATTATACAGGGAAAAACTCAACATGTCAAGCGCCGCCGTATATTTGCCGAAATCCGGAACATCTCCCTTCCCTCTTGCCCCCCGCGCCGGAATGTGCTACAATATCCCCGTCTCCCCCGCACCTCCCGCGCCGGGACCGAAAAACCTCCTG
>CACWLT010000005.1:36594-44873 GCA_902761695.1 uncultured Ruminococcus sp. | reverse complement strand
TCGAGCTGATCCGGGACATCGCGGACAACCTCTATCTGCCCCTCTGCGGGGAGTTTCGGAACTATCCCCTTCGCACCGGAGACGGGAGCGGAGGCGTCAGCGGAAGCGAGATCGGGACGGCGGAGCGCTGGCTCCTTTCGAGCGACACCTGCGCGGCGTTTATGTCGATCGACGGCCTCTCCCATGCTTACTGCGTCCTGAAGGATCCGGCGCTGAAGGAACTGCTTGACGAGATGATTTCATTCTACGCGCCGCTCGACAAACGGGCCGTCCGGGCGCAGACGCACTGCACGCTGACGGCGGGGCGCGGGATGGTCCGGATGTTCCGGGAGACCGGAGATCCCTTCTATCTGAAAAGCGCGGAGGGGATCTGGACAAGCTACGTCTACGGCGGCGGGATGACACTGACCTATCAGAACCTGAACTGGTGGGGAAGGCCGGATACATGGACCGAGCCCTGTGCCATTGTGGATTCACTGATGCTGTCCCTTGAGCTTTACAAGCTGACCGGACGCGAGGAATGCCGCAGAACCGCCGCGCGGGTCTGGCACAACGGCTTCGCACCGGCGCAGCGGGACAACGGCGGGGCGGGAACGGACACCGTGGTGACGGTGGAAAGCCCGTGGAACGACCTCTTCCCGCAGATGAAGGAGGCGTATTTCTGCTGTACCATGCGGCTCGCGGAAGGGCTGCGGTATGTCAAGACCAACCGGGATCTCCTGTATGCCGACATTTCCGGAACTCCTGCCCTTGAGGATAATGGCGTTTATATGGACGGGGATCTTCTCTACGCAGAACAGGACGACGAGCTTTTGCCCTACGCTGAGGCGGACAGGGGGGTCACGCTGAACGGCCGGCGGCTGCATCCTCTGGTGAAGGCCTACCGCGTGCCGTGGGAGCTTCTGGAGAGGACGAAGCAGAAGATACTGTGATGTGGAACCGGCGCATCCGGTTACGCGGAAAAATGCGGACGCGTCACCCGACGGTTGCGCTTCCCCGGAAAACAGTCAAGGGGAATTGGTGGAAAAGCCGGGGCCTTCCTGTTATAATGACGATGCCGCGCGGAACAAATACATAACAGGAGAGGCATTATGAATCTCGGAAACAATCTTCAGTACCTGCGCCGTCTGAGAAAGAATATGACACAGGAAACGCTGGCGGAGCTGATCGGGGTCAGCCGCCAGACGATTTCAAAGTGGGAATCAAACGCCGCCGTTCCGGAAATCGACAAAGCGATCGAGCTGTGCGGCGTATTCAACTGTTCCCTCGACAGCCTGTTCCGGGAGGAGATGGACAAGAGAGACGAGGCGTATTCCGATCTCCGGGTCGAAGAAGTGGACGGCTTCCGGTATGTCGAGCATACGGTCATCAGCACCGCCCCCGAGAGCGACGCCTGCGAGCGCGTATACAAGCTGGCCCGTCAGCGCGGAGCGGACGACCCGAAGGTGATCGGGTGGGACTTTCCGTATGTTTCCGCCGAGCAGCTCAACGTGTACCGCATGCACGGATACACGGCCGCGTGGATCGTTCCGGAGGGGATCGATACGGAAGGTCTGACCGTCAGGGAGCAGCGTAAGCACAGGTACGCGGCGATCCATATCGACCGGCCTTTTGACAATCCCTTCGTCACGATTCCCGGCGCATACCGGACACTCGATTCCTACATGCGGGTCAACGGCCTCTGCCGCAGCGCAGACGGCGTGATCCCCTGCTTTGAAACGGACGGGGAGAGCATGGACATATATATCGCGTGCGAATGAGCCTGAAGGGCCCGCCGCTGAAGGAAATCTCCCGGAGGAATGGAGCCTTCCGGGGGCTTTTGCCGTGAATTTCGGTTTCCGTCCGTATTTCCGATGGGCAGGGGATTGCGGCACATTCCCGCCCGGAGAGCAGGGACGGCGGAGAGATACGGAATAATCGGTTTACGTACTTGAACCGATTATGGCATGAAAACGGCGGCACAGATCATTTGTAAAGAAAATCGAGACGCATGAATTCTTCCGAGAAGCCCCTCCGTTCTCCGGAGAGCGGACACGGTATCCGGAGACCGACCCGGACTGCGGAGGTTCCGGAACGAGGGAAAAAACGCGCGGAGCGGCTCCCAAAAGTCGGTTTTTGGACAAAAACGCTGAAAATCCCTATTGATGAACCTCCCCGGACTCCTTATAATGAAAATAAGAATGGCCGGAATCCGCGTCTGTCCTGCCGACCGGCCGTTCACCAAAACCAAGGAGGAATTTTTATGAGAAAGCTGTATTTCGCACTGATTGTCTGCCTTTGTCTTGTCACGGCCCTCTCGATTCCCTCATTTGCCGCCGAAACGACCGATCTTCTGACGGACAGCGTGCTGAGCATGGAATCCGGCGGATCGTGGGAGTGGGAGGACGGCCAGCTCGCCGCCGCCAACCAGGCCTTCGGCGACACCTGCATCATGTCCGAAATCTACGTGGAACCGGGCGACCACGTGGTCCTCGAGGCCACCGGCACCGTGATCCAGGGCAACGCCTGGGGTATCATGCTGGCTGAGATCGATCCCTCGGCGCCCTTCCTGTCCTGGCTCTGCATGAACATGGACCTGAGCCGTCCGTCCACCCGTCTCTTCGGCCCCGGCGTCGGCGATCCGAACGAAGCGGAGCTGCGCAACCCCAACTTCACCGAGGGACAGCCCTACACCCTCGCGCTGGAAATCACCGATGAAAACGAATTCGTCTGCTACTTCAACGGCGAGGAGTACGGCCGCCGCACCAACGCGGACTGGATGGGCGCGTATGTCGGCCTCATGACCTGGTTCTCCGACGCAACCTTCTCCTCCTATTCCATGACGAAGCTGGGCTCCGGCGAAAAGTATGAGCCCGCAAAGATCGAAATGGTCATCGAGGAGAAGCCCTATGACGTCCGCACCATCGAGACCGCCGGCACCGTGGACCTTCTGAAGGCCGACAAGTTCAAGCAGCAGGTCAACGGCGAGTTCAACTGGAACGGCGACAAGCTCGTCGCGCCGAACGTGAACCTCGGCGACTGCGCGTACTGCACCGACGTTTTTGTGGGACCGGAGGATCACGTCTACATCGAGGTGACCGCCAACGTCACGGAAGGCCAGGCGTTCGGCATCCTGATGCCCCGGGTCAGCTGGGAGACGCCCCTCGATAACTGGATGTGCATGAACATGGAAATCGGCCGTCCGTCCACCCGCCTCTTCGGCCCCGGCTTCGCCAAGGAAGTCCAGCTTTACAGCGACGACTTCACCAACAACAAGCCCCTGACCATCGGCGTCGAGATCGACCATGGCACCTTCTACCTCTACTCCGAGGGGAATCTCTACGGATCCATCGAGAACACCGAATGGGAAGGCTGCTATGTGGGCCTCATGACCTGGAGCGGCAGCGTTGAGTTCACCTCCTTCAAGATGAGCCAGGTCACCGGCGCGGAGCAGTACACCGTCAATCCCGGTGAAGCGGCTCCCGCGGAAGAACCCGCAGCCGAGGAGCCTGTCGAGGAGCCTGCGGCGGAAGAGCCCGCGGCCGAGGAACCTGCAGTTGAGGAGCCCGCGGTCGAAGAGCCCCCCGTTGTGGAAGAGGCTGTCACGTCGGAGCCCAAGGCTGCCGAACCCATCTCTCCCAACACCTTCGACGTCTCCCTGCTCTGGATCGCTCTGGCGGCTGTCTCCGGCACCGGCATCGTGATCGGCAGAAAAAAGAAATAAGCGCAAAAAAAGAGCGGCTGAGGAAGAACCATCCCCGGCCGCTCTTCCTCTGTCCGCTCAGGCGTTGAGGCGGCGGTACTGATTGGGCGAGAGTTTTTCGTGGTAGCGGAAGAACTTGTAGAACTGCTGCGCGTCGTCGAAGCCCACCTCCTGGGCGATCTGCTCCAGGGACATCCTGGACGAGACCAGCAGATGCTTGGTCACCGCCAGCTTTTTCTGGTCGATGTACTTCTTGATGGAGATGCCGTAGCAGGCGAAGAACTGGCGGGAGATGTAGTCCCGGTTGTAGCCCAGGGCCTCGCTGACCTCCTCTACGCTGAGCAGGCGGTGGATGTTGTCGTCGATGTACCGGATGGTCTTCTCCATGAGGGGGGTCTTCTGGGCCTCGCCGTTCTGATAGCGCTCCGCCTCGTAGATCAGGCTGAGAAACAGAACGTTGGATTCGTTGGGCGAGCTGTCTCCTTCGCTGAAGGCCGTTGCCAGCCGCTTGAACGTCTCGTCCACGTAGATGGAGCTGCCGGGAAGCTGGACCGGAATATAGGCCTCGGAGGACAGGTTCAGAAGGAGTCCATGATACGCCACGGTGTAGAATTCGCAGGGCATGTCGGAGGTTTTCCATCCGGAGAGGGTGGAGAAGCGGTGAAGAAAGCACAGGCAGCCGCTCGGGAGGGTGTAGTCCGTCTTGTTGATCCGGAGATAGAGCTCGCCCTTCCGCAGGTAGATCATCTCGTCCGTGGTCAGGAATCGCTCCCGGTGGATCCAGTTTTCGTGCACGTTGGTGTAGGAAACGTCGCAGACTTCGAGGGAGCCTGACGCGGTTTTCTTATCGAACGTCGGGGTGGAATCAAGGTAGATCATGTCGGTTTTTTTCCATTTCCCCCATTTTTTCTATTGAAGTGTCCCGGACCCTTCTGTATAATTGTATTATACCATCTTTCATCAGATTTTGAAAGGGGAAGAACCGTTTTTTGCAAAAATCCGGTTCCGTCCGTTATGAGTGAACTGCATCTTCGGGTCAGGGGGGCCTATCTGGAGCTTCCGGTGAGCGCGTATGTCGAAAGCCATACCCTCTGCTTTTGGTGTGAAGGAAAGCTGCTGGACGACATTACCGTCCGCCTCGACTACAGAAACCCGACCTCCTATTCGTATTATCCCATATCCGCCTGGGCCGGCCGCGACATTACCGTGTCCGCCGATCCGGACATCGCGCTCGAGGACCGGCAGACGGATGCGCCGCTCCGGGACAGAGGCAGCGATGTGTTCCGCCCGTTTCTGCACTACACGCCGTCGTTCGGCTGGGTCAACGATCCCAACGGGCTGGTGAAGTACACCTCCCCCGTCACCGGCGAGACCGTCTGGCACATGTTCTATCAGCACAAAGCCGGGACCTGCTGCACTGGGAGGAGCTGCCTCCCGCGCTTTCTCCGGACGACGACGGCACCATGTTCTCCGGCTCCGCAGTGGTGGACCGGGAGAACCGCTCCGGACTGAAGGACGGGCCCGAGGACGTGATCCTGCTCTTCTACACCTGCGCGGGAGACACCTCCGTCCGCTCGAAGGGAAAGCCCTTCACCCAGTGCCTGGCCTATTCCACCGACGGCGGCATGACCTTCCGCAAGTACGAAAAGAACCCCATCGTCCGGCATATCAGGGCGGACAACCGGGATCCCAAGGTAGTCTGGTGCGAGGAGATGGGGAAGTATCTCATGGCCCTCTACCTGGACGGACACGAGTATCAGCTTCTGACCTCGGAGGATTTCCTCACCTGGAAGCCCCTGCAGCGGCTGAAGCTGGACCGGGACGCGGAATGCCCGGACATCTATCCCATCACCGTGGACGGCAATCCCGCGAAGCGCAGATGGATCCTCAGCGGGGCGTCCCACCACTATCTCGTGGGCACCATTGAGAAGGGACTCTTCACCCCCGTGCAGCGACCGCTGGCGCTTTCCTCCGGAAAATGCTCCTACGCCGCCCAGACCTTCTCCACCGGCGATGAAAGCGAACGGATCCAGATCGCCTGGGACCGGGAGACGAAATACGGCTCCGCGCCGCTCTCCGGACAGATGGGCTTCCCCTGCGCCCTGTCCCTGGTGGAGGACGGAGACGGCTTCTTCCTCTGCGCAAAACCCATCGACGCCCTGGATTCCCTCTGCGCGGACGAGCGGATCTTCCATCAGGCGGAGATCCTGCCGGAGAAGCCCCTTGTGATCCCGCTGAAGGAGGACGCCTGCGACATCGAGCTCACCTACGATCCGGACAAGGTGGAAAAGGACTTCACCCTTACGGTTTTCGGACAGTCCGTTACCTTTGAGAACGCCCTCAACACCGTCCGCATCGGCAAGGAGACCCTGCCCATCCGCAAGTTTCAGCAGACGCCCCACATCCGCATGCTGATCGACAAGGGCAGCGTGGAGATCTTCACCTGCGGCGGACGCGCCATGATGACCGTGGGATGGATGCTCAACTTCAACCAGCCCCGTGCGGTGTTTTCCGCAGAGCGGGGAAGCGCGGTCCTTTCCAGAATCAGCATCCGCCGCCTCCGCCCGTGAACCGGTACGTTTTTTCGCTCCATATACAACCAAGAAAGGAAACGAACATGAAACCAGTCCGCAGAAGAATTGCCGCCGCGCTTCTTTTGGCCATGCTTCTCCCGACCTTCGCCGCCTGCTCGGAGAAGACGACGGAGACCCAGGGCAGCGCGCAGAACGCCTCGACCAACGCCTCCGGTGACGGCACGTCCGAGGAAACGAAGAGCTACATCGACAGCCGCTTTGCCGACGTGGATTTCGGCGGGGCAGGCTACAACATCATGACCCGGGCCGGAGCCGCCGCCCACGACGTGATGCCCCGTTTCGACCACGAGGAGATCACCGGCGAGCCCGTGGATGACGCCATCTACAGCCAGGTGGAGACCGTACAGGACAAGCTGAACGTCAAAATCACCTACGAGCCCACCAACGACGTGGACCTGACCCTCATCAACGGCGCTTCCGCCGGAGACAACAGCTACGCCCTTGTCATCCACAGCAACCAGGGCCTGGCCAACCTGGTCACCCGGAACCTGTTCGTGGACCTGAACAAGCTGGAGGACATCGACTTCACCCAGCCCTGGTGGAACAAGTCCTACAAGGACAAGCTCACCATTGCGGGCAAGACCTACTGCGGCTTCGGCGACCTCTTCTTCGAGGCGGCCATCAACAACGTGCACCTGATGTACTTCAACAAGGACAAGTGCAACGACTACAACATTCCCTATCCCTATCAGGCCGTGTACGATGGCAAGTGGACCATGGACTACCTCATGAGCATGGTGCAGGGCGTCCATCAGGACCTCAACGGCGACGGTCTCTATGATGAGCACGACGAATGGGGCCTGGTGCAGTCTCCCATCCAGTCCGCGGTCATGTACTACACCGGCGGTTTCTCCACCATGTCCTTCGACGAGGAGGGCTATCCCTATCTGGATATGTACTCCGAGGCCTTCGTGAACTTCTACGACAAGCTCTATCAGCTGGACTTCAAGACCGACGAGATCTGGACCAACTCCCAGGAGCAGGAGGATGCCAACTTCCAGATGTTCGTCAACGGCAACGTGCTGCTCTCCAGCCACTTCCTGACCGTGACGCCCACCCTGCGCGCGGTGGAGTTCGAGGTCGGCATCCTGCCTTACCCGAAGTACGAGGAATCTGCCGATTACATCAACTGGCCGACGGGCGGCAACTTCCTGCTGGCGGTTCCCTCCGTCAACGATCCCGACGACTATACCTTCATCGGCTCCGTCACGGAAGCGCTGGCCTCCCAGGGTCACCGGTTCGTCCGTCCCGCCCTGTACAACGTCACCCTCCAGGGCAAGCTGGCCCGTGACCCCGAATCCGCCGACATGCTCGATCTGATCTTCGACACCATGTCCGTGGACTTCGGCTGGATCCACAACGGCGACGGCGGCACCGGCTGGTTCGTCAACACCTGCCTGATGGCGAAGCTGGCGAACATCACGTCCTTCTATCAGAAGATCGAGAACAGAGCCTCCAAGTACTATCAGGGCATCGTGGACTTCTACCGGTCCATCGACTGATCCCCGAGCGAAAAGCCCGAAAGGAGCGCGAACCCGTGAAAATTCTCGTATTCGGCGAAACCATCTGGGATGTGTATCCCGACAAAAGCACCCTCGGCGGCGCTCCGCTCAATTTCTGCGCGAATCTGGCCCTGCTCGGCGACGAGGCGTACCTTGTCACCGGGCTTGGGCGGGACGAGCTGGGGCGGAGAGCGGCGGAGAGCATGGAGGAATACGGCATCCGGCGGGATTTCGTGCAGTACTCCGGCGCGCCCACCGGCCAGTGCGTCGTCACCCTGGGCGAGGGCGGCGTCCCGTCCTACCGCGTGCTGACGGACGTGGCCTACGACGATATCCGCGTGGACGGGGAGACCGTTCGCCGGATCGCGGGAGAGGGTTTCGATGTATTCTACTTCAATACCCTGGCCCAGCGCGCCCCCGTCTCCCGGCAGTCGATCCGCGCGATCCTCGACGGGGTAGATTTCCCGGAGATCTTCTGCGACGTGAACATCCGGGAGGGCT
>CACWLT010000005.1:0-36585 GCA_902761695.1 uncultured Ruminococcus sp. | reverse complement strand
CGGGAGGAGGCGCATTTCTTCTCCGACTGCGGTCTGACGGATCCCGCGCTCCCCTTCGATGAGGCTGTCCGGCAGGCGTTCCCGCATGTGAAGCTGCTGGTCTATACTCTCGGCGCGGACGGCTCGGCGGTTTACGATTACCCAAACGGCGCGGTTCATCTGTCCGGAAAGCCCGAGGACGTGCCCGTCGTATCCACCGTCGGCGCGGGCGACTGCTTCGGCGCGTCCTTCCTGCACAGCTATATGCGGAGCGGGGACATCGACGGAGCCGTCCGCTTCGCCACGGAGCGCTCGAACATCGTCGTGTCGAACACCGAGGCGATCCCGCGGGCCTTTGTCGACGCGGCACGCGGACGCTGACCCCGAAATCCGTCTGCGGCTGCCCGTATCCCTCAAAACGCGCCGCCTCCGCATGAAAAACGATGAAAGCGGCCTGAATCCGCAATATCCCCCTTGGAACGGACACAGGGGAAAGCAAAAGCGTGTCTGCACCAAGGGGGCATTTTTGTCAGGGAGGAAGAACAGAAGGTACAGCGTGGAGGTCCCGCACTTTCACTTGTCGAAGTCGTTTTTTCCCATATGCACAAAGGAAGGATGGTCATCTCCCACCCTTCCTGTTTTTTGCTGTCCGCTTGTTTCCGGCCACCGGCCAGACGTTCAGCCCTGCCTGCGGGATGTGCCTTAAGCCAGTCCCGATCCCGCCGCTTTATCCATGCGCCGGCAAGCGGATCACTGGTTTTCAAATCATTTGCGGACGGGGCGCATCCGCGTACAGGCTTTTCCTCCTTCACGGCTCAGGCAAAAAATGTCTCCCCGTCCTTGAAAAATTCACAATTCCGCCGATATAATAAGGACGTTCAAAATCGTCACAGGCTCGGGATCGGTATTTCATGAAAAAATATCTGCCGTATATCCGCAAAAACTGGTACTGCTTCCTGCTCGGCCCGCTGTTCATGACCCTCGAGGCATGCGGGGATTCGATATCGGCGGTCTGACGGTGTCTCTCAACTACACCCGCCAGTTCAACCGCCCGATCAACGAGATCTCCATGCAGATGAACACTGTTTTCGCTGCCCTTGCCGGGGCGGAGCGGATCTTTCAGGTGCTGGACGAGGCGCCGGAAGCCCCGGATGAGGAAACGGTCCTGCCCGAAAAGCTCGAGGGGAACATCGTGCTGGACCATGTGAATTTCGGATACACGCCGGAGACCACCGTTCTGCACGACCTGTCCCTCCGGGCAAAGCCGGGGCAGAAGATCGCCTTTGTCGGATCCACGGGCGCGGGCAAGACCACGGTGACGAATCTGCTGTCCCGGGTCTACGATATTCAGGACGGCTCCATCACCGTGGACGGCATCCCGATCGAGAAAATCCCGCGAGGTTTTCTGCGCCGAAACATCGCCATGGTTCTGCAGGACACCCACCTCTTCACCGGGACCGTGCGGGAGAACATCCGCTACGGACGCCTCGACGCGACGGATAAAGAGGTGGAGGAAGCCGCTGAGGCTGCCGGCGCGGACGGGTTTATCCGCCAGCTGGAGAACGGGTACGATACCGTTCTGACCGGGGACGGCGCGAATCTCTCGCAGGGGCAGAGACAGCTTCTGAATATCGCCCGGGCCGCGCTGTCGAACGACTGGCTCTTTCCCCACGTCAACAACGGCCACTACCGGATGGCGTTCTGCCAGTCCTGGGAGGCGTATGCGGAGGCGTTCGACGATTTCTATGACTCGATGGATAAGCTGGAAGAACGGCTTTCCGCAAACCGTTTCCTCTTCGGCGATTATGTGACCGACAGTGACATCCGCTTTTTCGTGACCCTGGCGCGCTGGGATCTCTCCTACTTCCGCAACGTCGGTCCGGTGAAGCGCCGCATTGCGGACTATCCGAATATCTGGGGATACGCCCGCGAGCTGTACGCCATTCCGGCCTTCCACGACAACACCTACCTCAAGGACTTCGCCAAGGGGCGCGGCGACAAGTCCAAGGGCTTCGTGGACTGGAACACCCGCATCGCGTGGCAGATCGACCTGGAGAAATACTGGAAGGACGACGGTCAGCGGGCACGGCTTTCGTCCCATCCCGATGAACTCTTCCTGCGTCACCCCGAGGACGAGACGCCGGAGGACTATCAGAGCGAGATCACGCCGAGCCCCTGGAATCGTCCGTCCTGGGCGGACAGAAACCCCTCCGATCCAAAAAACTCGCCTCTCTCCGCCGACGCGTCCGTCAATCCCCTCAAAGGGCTGCTTTAACGCAATTCCGCAGGCACGGTTCCTTCCATGAGGGGGCGTGCGGCAGCTTCGCGTGATAAAAACGCGGGAACAGGAATACCGATCAGGTCTGCCGGGCATACGAAACCGGCCCGTGCGCCTCTCGGTATCGTTCCCGCTTTTTTGTATGCCCGAAAAAAGGGTCGGGTTTGCTTTTGCGCGGATTCTGTGCTACAATAGCTTCGGGAAGAATACCTCCCCCGTACACAGGCGCTTGCCGTCCCGCACCGGCACAAAACGGGACGGGACTGTCGGGGGAGGAACGTCGTCATACTGTCCCCGGAGAACCGGCCGGCGTCCGCAAAGGGTATGCTGATAAGGAGGACAACGGAATGAATGATATTGGACGCATCCGGGAGCTGGCGAAGGAAACCCGGGAGTTTGCCCTCAGCCCCGAGATGGAGCGCCGGCGGAAGCTGTGGACGGATCACAACAGTCTGCGCTTTACCCGCCCGCCGATCTATATCCGCTCCGTCCCGTTCGACGAATATCCGGAATCGAAAGAGCTTCTGTGTGAAGATCCGCGCCTCAGGAGACTGGAGCGGCAGTTTCTGCTCAACCGCTGGTACAGGCAGCTTGCCGACGACACGATCCTTGAGCCGTATATCACCGTCCGCGCCGCCGTGGAGGTCAATCCGGAAGGCGTGTACGGCCTGTCGGCAGGTTTGTCGCGGGAGGGAAAGAACGTCAGGGCCGCGGCGTTTCATCCTTCGATCATCGAGGAGGAGGACGCGGAGAAGCTGCATGTGCTTCCATACCGCGTGAACGAGGAGGAAACCGCCCGCAGCACGGCATGGTACGAGGAGGTCCTCGGCGGGATCCTCGATATCGCCGTGGACAGGCAGGCGCCGCTCTGCTCCATGTGGCTGAACGATATCTCGACCCAGCTGGCCCAGCTGCGCGGCCTCGAGGAGCTGATGTGGGACGCGTATGACCGTCCGGAATGGCTCACAGGTCTTGTGTCCTGGATGAGCGGACGGATCCTCGAGCACATCGATCAGACCGAGGCGGCGAAGGGATTCCGCCTGTGCAACCATCAGAATCAGGCAATGCCGTACTGCAGGGAACTGCAGCCGCCGTCGGCAGGAGACACCCCCGTATCGACCAGACAGCTCTGGGGCTATATGGCCGCCCAGGAATTCACGACTTTCGGGCCGGAGATGTTCGATTTCTTCCTGTTCCGGTATCAGCAGCCCATTCTCGAACGGTACGGTTTGGCGGCGTACGGCTGCTGCGAGGATCTAACGCAGAAGATCCCGATCATCCGGCGGCTGAAGAACCTGCGCCGTATCGCCGTCTCCCCGTTCGCGGACCCGAAGAAATGCGCCGAGCAGATCGGCGGGGATTATGTGCTGTCCTGGCGGCCGAACCCGTCCTCCGCGTGCTCGTACCGTGTGGACGAGGACTTCACGCGCCGGGAGCTGCGGCAGGTCATGGACTGCTTCGACGCCAACGGATGCGTTTGGGACGTTACCTTGAAAGACCTCGAAACCACGGGCGGCGACCCGACTGCCATCGTCCGCTGGACCGCCGTCGTCCGCGATGAGCTGGAAAGACATTACGGCTGATCCCGGACGTCCTCCGCCGGCATTCCTCCGTGTCCTCCCCGCGCCTTCCCCCTCGGGAGAGCCGGACCGACCGGATTTAACTTGACAGACCATTCTTCATCGAGTATATTTATTTAAGATGAAATGGTCGATAGAGTAACCAATTGTCCCGGGTTTACGGAGGAGCACGGATATGGCTAAATTCTGCAGATCCTGCGGGGCGCAGCTTGAGGACGGGGCAAAATTCTGCGCGTCCTGCGGGGCAAAGATTGAGGTGAAGCCGGATAAACGATTCTGCGCCTCCTGCGGAAAGGATGGCGGAGGAGGACAGGCCGAACCTTCCCGCGGCGCGCTTCATCTGCAGCCCGAAGGAACTGACCGGCAAGGATACGGACAGTGTTGTCACGACGCGCTGTAACCGTATCGGCGAATGAAAAGCAAAGGCATGACCGTCGGCGGAACCCGGACAGGGGGAGTGCCGTTTGGTCATGCCATTTTGAACGGAGCACGGAACAAACAGACTTCCCGCGGCGTCTAAAGGGCAGAACCGAATCACAGCGGGGGGTACACCCATGAAATTGTTCCGCATTACCGCAGCGCTGCTTATGACCTGCCTGACGCTCACCGCCGCAGGATGCGCCGCGCCTTCCTCTTCCACCGACCTCATGGCGGGGATCACACCGGCGGCGGGCAGTGCATTGAAAGAGGATGATCTTCGCGCGGCATCCGAAAAGACCGCCGATTTCGCCGTCCGCCTTTTCCGGGAGAGTCTGAAGGACGGGGAAAACACCCTCGTCTCGCCGCTCTCCGTCCTCTCCGCGCTCTCCATGACCGCAAACGGCGCGAAGGGGGAAACCCTTGCGGAAATGGAGGCCGTTCTCGGCCTTCCGGCGGGGGATCTGAATACGGCTTTCCGGTCCCTGCTCAGTAAGCCCGATCCGGGCGACGGGGAGCCGCGGTTCTATCTGGCTAACTCCATCTGGTTTACCGACGACGAGCGCTTTACGGTGAACCGGGACTTTCTGCAGACCAACGCCGATTATTTCGGAGCCGGGATTTTCCGCGCGCCGTTCGACGAGGGGACGCGGGGAGACATCAACAGATGGGTGAAGGACAACACGGACGGGATGATCCCCGAAATCCTCGATCAGATCCCGGAGGAAGCGGTCATGTATCTGGTCAACGCCCTCGCCTTCGACGGGGAGTGGGCGGAGCCGTATCACGAGTATCAGGTCCGCCCCGGCGATTTCACCCTTGCGGACGGAACGAAACAGACCGCCGACTTCATGCACTCCGGGGAGTATCTGTACCTCGAGGACGGGGACGCCGCGGCGGGATTCGTCAAGCCCTACAAAGGAGGGAAATACGCCTTCGCCGCCCTGCTCCCGAAGGAGGGAACGACGGTTGCCGACTACGCCGCATCCCTGGACGGGGAAAGACTGACAAAGATCCTGTCCTCGGCGGAGCAGACCCTGGTGGAGGCGGCTCTTCCGAAGTTTGAGGCGGAGTACGGCGCGGAGTTGTCCGAGGTGCTGAAAGCCATGGGCATGCCGACCGCGTTCGATTCGTCCGATGCGGATTTCTCGGGCCTCGGCACGTCGACCGGGGGCAATATCTATATCGGCCGCGTTCTGCACAAGACCTTCATTGCCGTCAACGAGCGGGGAACGAAGGCGGGGGCGGCGACGGTTGTGGAGATGATGGATGGAAGCGCTATGGAAATGCCCGAACCGAAGCGCGTCACGCTGGACCGCCCGTTTGTCTATATGCTGATCGACCGCGAAACGAATCAGCCGTTCTTCATAGGTGCGCTGATGACTGTCGGGGAATGACCGGAAGGGGGAGAACGATATGAAACGCCGCATCGTGGGGATTCTTTGCGCGGTGCTTGCGCTGTCCGCCCTTCTGACATCCTGCGGGGAAAAAGAACCCGCCGGCGTGCAGACACCGGACGGAGCGGAAAAAGCCATAACGGAAACGTCTTCGCTCAGGGAACAGTTTCCGCAATACTATGACCTCGGCGATTTCAAGGGCTTGGAGATTTATGTCTGGAGTATGGCGGAGGGGAGCTTTCGCTGCGGCATTCTTCCCGGCACGAACCGAAACAAAACGCAGGAGGAAATCTGGGACCTCGGCTTTCACGGGGTCAGCGTTCAGGATATGAAGGAGATCCTCGCATCCTACGACATCTCAGACGACGAGGTATTTCTGTTTGCCTGTTCCCAGCCGATTTCCAGTTATCTGTATCCGATCGATGAGGATTACTGCAAAGCCGTGAGCGCGCAGTTTGACGACCGCTTTGCGTGCTTTGCGGCGACGGACTTTATGGGGTGAATCTGAAATGAAAAAGCTGATTTCCTTGCTTTCGGCGCTGGTCCTGTGCGCGGCGTCCCTCACCGTGACGGCCTTCTGCACGGACCCGGCCGTCTTTCCCGCCATGGCAACCAACAATACGATCGTCGTGAGCAACAGCGCCGATGAACCGGACGCGCATGTGGTCTCCCCGGCAGTCTACAAGATCGACGGGGCGAACTATTTCAAGCTCCGCGACGTCGCCATGCTTCTGAACGGCAGCGAAAGGCAGTTCGCGGTGGCGTATGACGACGCGGAAAAGAACGTTTCGATCACCTCCGGGAAACCGTATGAGGCAGTCGGCGGGGAGCTGACCGGGACTGCGGCGGAACACGAAAGCGCGATCCTTACCAACAATTCTGTCACCATTGACGGGGAGATCGCGGCGATGACCGTATACAAGATCGGCGGGGCGAACTATTTCAGACTGCGGGACCTCGGCCGGGCGCTGGATTTTCACGTCGGATATGACGACGAGACAAAAACGGTCTTTCTCTCGGGGGCAAGAGGGTATGAAGAAGAGGACGGCTCCGGGAAACTCCCGTTCGAGGCGCAGATTATCCGCACCGACGGGTATCACGACGGCGTGATCTCTCCGAAGGTGACGCTCATCAACAGCGCGGAGGAGCTGAACCGGTATTATGAGGAGAACCGGGCGCTGTACGACTTCTCCCACAAGGAGACGGTGTATGCCGACACGACCATCGGCTTTGCCGACGCGATCGAGATGTACGACGACGCGTGGTTCCGGGACCATCAGCTGATCCTCGTACTGCTGGAGGAGGGGAGCGGCTCCGTGCGCCACGAGGTGACTGGGGTGAGGGGCGGTGAGATGCCCGAGGTGACCGTCACCCGCCTGGTCCCGGAGGTCGGAACGGACGATATGGCTGAATGGCATATTCTGATCGGGGTGGACCGGCTTTTTGAACCGGGTACGGAAATCCATGCGACCGTGGAGGAGCGGGCGGTCTGAGCGGGGGATCTTCCCGTCAGCCGTTTCGCAGCCGGGGCTTGCATGTTTGGCCGGAGCCGTGTATAATGGTTTATGCGAACAGCGGTCCGTGATAAACAAAAATACTGCGGGAGGCAGGAGTATGTCCGTTCTTTCACGCGTTCACCTCGGCGAGCCGGAGCTGGTTCGCAGGGACGAGGATTTCGATTTTACGCTTGACGCGCCGTTTGTCCCTCTGAGAAACCCGGACGGAACCTGGCGGCTGCTTCACACCTCCTTTTGCGAGGAGCCCTATTACCACAGCTTCACGGGAACGGCGGACAACATCTTCGCCGAATCCGGACTCTACGAGATGGACTACAACGGTTACACGAGCTTCCGGGGATCCGGCGTCTGGGTCATGAGCGCCTACAAATTCCCGGACGGGATGCTGGCGGGGTTCTGCCACCGGGAGCTGCTTCACCCCACGGACCCGGGCTTCGGAAATTCGTTCTTCATCGGCCTGGCTGTCTCCCGCGACGGAGGGCACCTCTGGAAATACCTCGGCGACATCGCGGGGAACGCCGTCAACGGAAGGCGGTATTATCCCAACATGGGCGGATGTCCGCTGCTGGTCCGGGACGGATGGTTTTACGTCTACTTCAACGATTACGACGCGGTGGGCCTCTGCCGTGTGACCGCCGCCCGGATGCGGGTGGACGAGACGGAGCGGGCGCTGCGTGAGGACCGTCTGCCGGCAGTGTTCAAATACACAGGCAGCGGCGTATGGGAGAGCGATCCCATGCAGGCCACGGGCGCGCGGATCCTTCCCGACGTGGGCTTCCATCCCGATTCCCACGCGAAGGGCGTTTACTGCCGTCCGCTGGAGAGGTACCTTCTGACCATGCAGACCAACGCGGAGGGCCGGCTTCTGCTGTTCTTCTCCGAGGACTGCCAGCGGTTTGACGAATTCCTGGTGCTGGACGAGGCGGAGGAGGGAAAGTGGATGCAGCCCTATTCGTTCTTCCTCTCCGCCGACGGCGACTGCTCGGACGACATGAACGAGGTGGGCGGCAGATTTTACGTATACTATCCCAAGAAAGGTCTGCTGGAGCACCTGCCGGACGCCTTCGGCTACGATCACGACGATCTGTACAGACGCCTGATCACAATCGGATGAAGCCGGTCCGGCGCGGGGGAACGAATTCTCCCGTCCGCCGGTCTTTCCGGGGCATGAACCCAGCCTCGGAAAAGGTCCGCATTGACTTTCAGCCTGTAATGCTGTATAATACAGGCAGGAGGATCAGACTATGCAGATTTCAAGCAAATTTACAATCGGCGTTCATATCCTTGCGGGGATCGCGTATTTTGGCGAAAAGGAGAAGGTGACCAGCAGCTTTCTGGCCGCAAGCACAGGCGTAAATCCCGTCATCATCCGGACGGTCATGGGGGACCTCAAGGAAGCGGGGCTGATCTGCGTCAGTCAGGGGAAAAGCGGCATCTCCCTGTCCGGAACGCCGGATTCGATCACCTTCTACGATGTGTACAAGGCGGTGGCCTCCGTCAAGGAAGACGGCCTGTTTCATTTTCACGAGAATCCGAATCCGGCCTGTCCGGTCGGCAGAAATATCCATAAAGCGATGGACGCAAAGCTGAACAGCGTGCAGAAATGCATGGAGGATGAAATGAAACGGATCACCCTGGCCGATGTGATGCAAGACATCCGGAACGAGCTGAAATAACGGGCAGAAAACAAAGCGCCTCCGGCCGTAAACGGTGGGGGCGCTCTTTGTTCGGCCGACGCTGCGGGAGCGGATATGGCATAACGCCAAAAAGCCGCCCGGCGGACATGTATATAACCGGAGAGAATATCATGGATATTACACCTGAAGAACGCTTCGCGCGCGCGTACATCCGCAAATCCCGGCGGGAGCGGGTGCTTTACGAGCTGACCACGCCGGGGAAGCGGGCGCGGGGGCTGGACCGGTTCTGCCACGGGACCCCGGAGCTCATCGATCCGGCGAAGGTTCTTCTCGCGGGCGGGGATCTGGTCCGTCAGCCAGACTTCGCCCGGTTCGTCCGGAAGCATGAGGGGGACTGCGATATCCTTTCCCCGGATCCCGGACTGGACGGGCTGCGGCTGTCCCTTGCGGACGCGGTCAACCTGGCCTTTTACTGCCTGGACGCCGTCATCATCCTGGGGGACGGGTTTGCCCTGGTTTTCGGGGAAGCGGAAAAAGGCGGGAGGGATCAGTTCCTCCTGTCGGAAAAGTGATTTCCGCAGAGGCTGATCCTCCCGCCGCGCCGTTGTATTCTCTGCCGTCTCCTCTCAATGGGGAGCGGCTTTTGTGATTCCGTCATCCGGGGACGGCGTTTGTCAGACCCGGAGTGTCAGGCCCGGTTGAACTTCGTTTTCGGCTGTCTGCACCGGGGGCATTTCCAGTCGTCCGGCAGATCCTCGAAGGGGACGCCGTCGTGCTCGGCCGGATCGTAGATGTAGCCTCAGATGGAGCAGACATACTTGCCCGTGGCGGTCTTGAAGACAACCTCGCCTGCGGGGATGGTCTTTGGAGGATTGGCCAGATCGATCACGGTTTTCGTCTCCAGATTCTCCGGCCCCAGAGGCGTGTGGGTGGAGAGGTAGACCGTGGGATGGCGGGCGATGAAGTCCCGGACGCGGTCCAGAGTCTCCCGGGCGGCGGGCAGGTTCTCGAAGACCACGGAGAGCTTGTTGGCGTAGAGGGCTTCGTCCGTGTAGGTGATGTCGCCGTGGAGCATGTAGAAGAGGCCGTCCTCCTCCACCACTACGATGCTGTTGCCCCGGGTGTGGCCCTTGGCTTTGATGTAGTAAATGCCGTCCCGGATCTTCTGGCAGGCGGGGAAGTTGTAATAAGGACCGTCCGTGAAGCTGACGGGGACCAGATTCGGCAGATTCTTCAGCTCGTCCGCGTCAGCTTCCTCCTCGTTGACGTAGATCTTCGCGTTGGGGAAGGAGCGCAGCTCGCCGGAATGGTCGGCATGCTTGTGGGTCAGCAGGATCTTCGTCACCTGCTCCGGCGCGTAGCCCAGGGCGCGGAAGGCCTCCATGTATCCGGCGATGTCGTGACCGGTGTAGATGGGGGTGGTCTCGTCCTGCACCTCCTCCGGCGTCCCGGCGGGCAGGCCCGTGTCCACCAGGATCACCTCGTCCCCGGTGTCGATCAGGTAGTTGGTGAGGCCCGAACGGTAGCGCACGGAAGGATCGAATTTGTCCGGTCCCTCCTCGCCGCCGAAGACAAAGGGCTGGGCCGCAAAGCCGTTGTCTCTGAATCTGATTGCCTTGATGGTCATGCTGATTCCTCTTTTTTCGTGATGGGCGGGTATCCGCGTTTTGCGATTGCACAATTTGCAATTGTACGCAATTCAAAAACCTATTATACACGATCTCTAAGCGAAAAGCAAGAGGCAACCGGAAAAGTTTTCATTTGGAGACACCGGTGCCGGACTGTCGGCCACATAGCGGGAAAAAGCGGGAGCACGATTCCGTTTCCGGTCCGGGGAGTGCTCTTTACGCAAGGAGCTCCCGGTAGATTTCGAGATCGCTGTCCCGGAACACGTTGAAGATGACCTTCATCCCGCTGCCGTGCCGGGCGAGCCACCCCTCCACCGTCTCAACGGCCACAGCAGCGGCCTTGTCCTGGGGATAGCCGAAGACTCCGGTGGAGATGCAGCAGAAGGCCAGGGACCCGAGGCCGTATTCCGCCGCCAGATCCAGGCAGGAGGTATAGCAGGACGCGAGAAGCCGCCGGTCCTGTGCCGTGGGTTCTCCGCCGCCGACGATGGGGCCCACCGTATGGAGCACGTATTTCGCCGGGAGATTGTAGGCGTTTGTGATCTTCGCGCCGCCCGCCGGTTCCTCGTGTCCCTGCTCCCGCATGAGCACGGCGCAGTCATGGCGCAGCTGGACCCCGGCATAGGTGTGGATGCAGTTGTCGATGCAGCCGTGGCAGGGGGAATAGCAGCCCGTCATGCCGGAGTTGGCCGCGTTGACGATGCCGTCCGCCGCCAGGGTAGTGATGTCCCCCTGCCAGAGAGTGAGACTGCCCCGGAGCGGGGTGAGATCGTCGGCCCTGACTACGGTTTTTCGGGCCAGCTCCTCTCCCAGGTATTCGTCCTGCACCCGGAGGAATTCCGGATCGTTTTCCCGGGGCGGCCGCACGTTCATAAGGGAGCGCAGGAGCTTTTTCTGACCTCCCTCTGTCAGGGGGATCCGCGTCCCCGCGTACCGCCCGTCCTCGGCCAGCAGCGCGTCGATGAGCCACCGTCTTCGTTCCGTCTGATTCATATAATTCCTCCGGTCCTTCCGCCTATCCCCTTTTCCGGGGGACGGCCTTTTTGCTGTTTCCCTTATTATACCGGATTTTTCGTGACAGCGCAAGACTGCGGTTTTCATTACGGCCTTTTTTTCGACCCGATAAAAAATCCCCTGACGGACGAAAATCCGCCGGGGGAGGAGGGATGCGCGGTCAACGAGGGGGAGAGGCCGCCCTGTCAGAACACCCGCCGCAGGGTACGGACCTCGGCACCGAAGGGGGAGAGCGCCAGGGAGGCCAGCTTGAAGTGCTGCATGCCGAAGGGGATGCCCACGATGGTCAGGCAGAGAGTGAGACCGGTGAGGACGTGGTCCAGCGCCATGGGAATCCCGGAGATCAGAAGCCAGACCACGTTGGCGATGAGGGAGGGAGCGCCGCCGCCGGGGACGACGTCCTTGCCGAAGGGGGCCAGGGAGAGCTTCGCGAACTTGAAGCACTGCAGGCCCCAGGGGATCCCCACCACCGTGACGCACCAGATCAGGCCGGACACAAACCATCCGAAGGCGGAGAGAAGTCCGCCGAAAATTAACCACAGAAGATTGCCGAGAAGCGTCATACCGTCCTCCTTCCGCCGCGCCTTCGTCCTCTCGGGGGACCATCCCCGGGACCCGCGCGGGCTGTTTTTTCTTTACGCCATGATTATACCGCGTCCCGGCCTCCGGCGCAAGAGGAAAGGGCAGTTTCTAACGAAGGTTTAATCAGCCTTAAGGAATTCTTATGAAAAACCCGGCGGACCTGTGACGATCCGCCGGATGAAGGATTATGATCGGTTGTCGGAAGGGATTGGCTTATTCCGCCTTGAACACCTGGAACATGTAGATGCGGGCGGTGGGATCGCGGTGCTGGGTGGCCTTGTCGATCCAGAGGCGGAAGTACCGGCCCTCGGTCTCGGGGAAGTTGCGGAGGGTCTGGTTGTCCTTGTTGCCCTCCACGGAGTCCACGGTGGTCCACTCGTCGTCCGCGTTCACCTTCACCTGAAGGCTGAAGTCGCGGGTGTTGTAGCCGGGGCTCTCCACAGCGCCGGCGTGCATGACGAACCAGCGGTTGACCTTGTACACCTCGCCGGCGTCCACCTCCAGCCAGAGCTTGCCGCTCTCGTCGGCGGCGCACCACTTGGTCCGGTCGTTGCCGTTCACCGCGTTGCAGGCCATTTCCCGCTCGTTGAACTCGTGGATGGCGGTGGCGTGCTTGTTCAGCAGGACGTCGTGACCCAGCTTCTCGGCCTTGATCTTCACGGTGACATCGTGGTCGGGCATCCGGATGACGGCCGCGGGACCGTATTCCGCCGCGATGCAGTCGCCTTCCCAGCCCTCGAAGATGTATCCGTCGTCGTACTGGCTGGTGCGGACCAGGGCAACCTTGCCGGTCTGATAGGTGTACTTCGTCTCATGACCCGCGCAGTTGATGAGGGTCAGGGTGTGCTCCGGCGCGTCGGACTTTTCCACCCGGTCGTAGAGGTCGCACCAGGGCTCGACCCTGTCCGCGTCGAAGGAGGCCGTGGCCGCGGTGACGATGATGTTCTCGTTCTCCGGCAGGGTCAGGGTCTTCTCGCCGTTCACCGGGATCTCATAGCGGAAGAAGTAGGCGAAGAGGTAGAGACGGTCGCCGTCCTTGCCATGGGTGTGGGTGAAGGTCTTGGCGATCTCGTCGCGCTTGATGAGCGGGGTGTGGCCGTTCACCAGCTGATCCCATGCGCCCACGTTGTCGTGGAAGTCCTGCACGGGGACGCATACCTTCTTGCCGTCCAGAGCGAATTGTGCGCAGGTGTCGCCGTCTGCGGACGCGGCCAGGACGGAAACGCTTGTCGCGCCTTCGGGAATGGCGACGGTCTGACCATGGCAAACCACGGCGTTCTTCTCCACGGCGGGAGCCAGGATGAAGGGCACGCCGGAGGACACGATCTTCTCGTCCCACAGCTCCTTCGGGCAGGCGATGCCCTGAGCGAACTCGTCGCAGTCGGGATGATGGTTGCAGGAGGTGATCTTCTTGTTATAGGGCAGTTCGATGGCCTCGTACTTCACGGGCGCGGCGGCGCAGGCGGGCTTTTCCAGCTCCACGGCAAAGGTGCGGACGCCGTATTTGCCGAAGTCCAGGGTCAGGGTATTGCCGTCGAAGGCCACGGGCGCGATCTCGTCCTCGTAGCCGTTGGTCTCGGTGACGGAGGTCAGGTTCGCGGCAAAGGTCAGCTTCACGTCCTTCAGCTCGTGACCCAGGGTGTTCTGAACGCGGATGATGATGCGCTCGCCCTTTTCCTCCTTCTTCACCGCGCGGATAATAGCGGCGTCGTCGGAGACGGAGACAAAGGACAACAGCTTCGTCGCGCCTTCGTGCTTCGTGGTGCGGAAGGCCGTCTGGGGCTGGTTCAGCTCGGCGGCTTCCTTCGTGGTCTCGCCGGTCCGCGGCCCCTTGTGGCCCATGATGGAGTAGGTGAAGAGGTTCAGGCCCATATCCTGCCAGTCCTGACCGGAATCCGGGGAGAACTGGGCGAGGGGCGTGTGAATGAGGGTGAGGCGCAGGGTGTTGTCGTTCGGCTTGTCCATGCCGTACTTGCAGTCGTTGAGGATGGAGACGCCGTAGCTTTCGTCCTCCGCCGTGAGATCCGCCCACTGATGCACCACGTGCTGATAGTAGGGGAAGGAATCCGTGTTGCCGGAGTCGATGGCGCCGAGACCAAGGTCAAAGGTTGCCTTCGGATTGGAGACGGCAAGCGGGAAGGCGGCGCGGAGGTTGGAGGCTCTCTCGAACCAGTCGACCTTGCACTCCACGTCCACGCGCTGTCCGCCGGCGGTGAGGCGCACGGTCTGCTCGAAGGTGGAGCCGCCGTGGGTCCGGGTGATTTTCAGGGCGCAGACGGCGGGACCGTTTTCGGCGATCTCGATTTTCACGTTGTCCTTCACCTGAACGGGGGTCTGGAGGGAATCCGTCCACACCAGCTCCCAGGAAGGCCAGTTCTGGGACGTGTCGGGGCCGATCTCCAGGCCTGCCGGGGCGGAGAGCAGCTCGGTGTTGTCGTTCACCTTGTCGATGATGGAGCAGATGTCGCCGTTCTCGTCGATGGTGACGCGGTACCGCTCGTTCTCCACGGTGCGGTCGGACACGCAGACGGCCGGGGCCAGCGGAGAGGGCTCGTCGCATTCCTGAATGTCAAAGACGGCGCAGGAGACGGCGGGGGTCTTCGCGGCGAATTTCAGGGTCTTCGTTTCGGCGTCGTACTGGGCGGGAACCTCGCATCCGCAGGGCGCGAACACTCGGACGTACTTCTTGTCCGTACAGAAGGGCTTCACGGTGACCACGTCGTTCCGGCTGACGGAGACGGGGTTGTAGACCACCACGGGGGTGCCCTTCACGTTGGTGTCCAGCGCCTTTGCCGTGCCGCCGACAGCCTTGGTCAGCTCCGCCGCGAACATGTTCAGGGCGATGACGTAATCGTTGTAGGTGAAGACATAGGCGGAGGCGATGGAGGTGCCGGGCAGGTCGTCGTGGAACTGATGCCACAGGAAGGTCTGCCAGGCGAAGAGGAGGCGCTCCTCGGGATATTCGGACGCGCCGAGCCAGGCCGCCATGACGGAGGCTCTTTCGGCGGAGTCGGCCAGCAGCTCGTTCTTCCGGTTCCATCTCTTGTTGATGGTGTGGGAGGTGACAGCGCCGGAGCCGTGGGGGATCAGCAGTTCGCCGTCGTAGGTCGGGAGGTTTTCAAATTCCTCGGGGGTGAGGTCGTTGAAGATGTCGTCGGTGGAGGCGGCGATGACTTCATAGAGGTTCTCGCCGTTTCTGTCGATGGCCTCGTTCAGCATCTTCGCGGAGATCTCCTTGCAGGATCCGCCGTAGTCGCCGGTGCCGAAGTACATGGAGCGGGAGGGCACGCCGGTGTATTTCTCGTTGTGCTCGATGGCGCGGAGGTATTCCTGCCGCTCGCCCACGGGACGGTCGTCGGTTCTGTGCTCCGGGCCGAAGCCCCGGTCGAAGTTGTAGGTGTAGTCGCCCTCGAGAAGGGAAACCGCCACGCCCTTTCCGTCGGGACCGATCCACTTGCCCAGGTCCATGCGGGGCTTGCGCTCCTCGCGGGGGACGTCGCGGTCCTCGGGCTCGGGGCGGGTGACGGTGCCGTCCTCGTTATAGATGGGGGAGCCCACGCCCCAGACCAGTTTCTGGGTGGAGAAGCCGTTCAGACCCATATGGGCCTCGATGGAGGGCAGGGCATAGCGGAAGCCGAAGCAGTCCGTCAGGAAAATATCGGTGCTCTTCTTGCCGAACTCCTTCTCGAAGAAGCCGTTCCCGTAGAGGATCTGGCGCATGAGGGCCTCGGAGGACGGAACGTTGGCGTCCATGGCGTCCCAGGTGGAGCCCGCTACGTTCCAGCGCCCGGCGGCGACGTAGCCCTTGAGCTTTTCATAGAGATCGGGGTAGTATTCCTTCGCCAGCTTATAGCGGAAGGCGCCTTCGAAGTTCATGCGGTAATGGGGATACTTGTCCATCAGGTCGAAGTTCTTTTCGAGCGTGCTCTTCACGCAGTCCCGGATGGTATCCTGAATGGTCCAGTTCCACTGGGTGTCCAGATGGGCGTTGGCCACGCAGTAGAGCTTTTTCTGCTTATTCATGAAGAAAGATCTCCTTTTCTTGATTTTGCCGGAGTTCGCCCCATTCTAACACAGAACGGCGGTGAATTGGTGACTATTTTATTAACTTTGGACGGAAAGTAAAGTATTTCATCCTGAACGGGCTGAAAGCAGCGTGACCGCTTCTTCCGCAAGCCGTTCCCCGTCTTTCATGACGCCGTTTTCGTCAGGGGCGAGGCGGAGGGCGTTTTCATAGCGGCGGAACCAGATCATCTGGCGCTTGGCGTAGTGACGGGTGGCCAGCTTGATGGAGGCGGAGACGGCCTCGAGGGAGCACTCACCCCGGAAGTACGGGAGGAATTCCTTGTACCCGATGGCCTGGGCGGCGGTGCGGGAGACGGGATTTCCGGAGAGGAGCAGGGAACGGGCTTCCTCCTCCAGTCCCGCTTCCATCATCAGATCCACCCGCCGCTCGATCCGCTCATAGAGGAGGGCGCGGTCCTCAAAGGTCAGGATCAGGGGGATATCGGCGTAGGGGGAGTCCCCGGCGATCTGTTCCCGATCGGTTTCGGTCTTGGTGCGGCCGGTGGTCTCAAAGACCTCGATGGCCCGGACCACTCTTTTCACGTTGTTCATATGGATGGCGTCGGCGGCCTCGGGATCCACCGCGCGGAGCCTTTCATGGAGGGCGGCGTTCCCGTGCTCCTTCGCGTAGGCGTAGAGGGATTCCCGCAAATCCTCGTCCGGGTCCCCCTCGGCGAAGTCCGTGATCCGCATAAGGGCGTCCCGGTAGAGGCCCGTCCCGCCGCAGAGGATGGGGAGCCTGCCCCGGGCCGCGATGTCCTCGATGACGGGAGCTGCCATGCGCGCGTAATCCGCCGCCGAGAATTCCTCAGCGGGGTCGGCGATGTCGAACATATGGTGGAGGATTCCCTCCCGCTCCGCCATGTCCGGGGTGGCCGTGCCGATGTCCATGCCCCGGTACAGCTGCATGGAGTCGCAGGACACCACCTCGCCTCCCAGCCGCTTCGCCAGCCGCACTGCCAGCCCCGTCTTGCCCGACGCCGTGGGGCCCAGCACCGACACAGTCCTGATTTTTTCCATAGGATCCCGTCCTTCCGCTTTTCATTCTTCTCATTATACCATGACGGAACCGCCTTGTCAAATCCGGATGTTAGATACGGCTAACCGATTTGGCGGAAGGCACTTGACAAAGGGCGGCGATCGTGTTATCATGACCGTATGGAAACGGTAAAAAGATTCTATATGTATTCCCTCCGTGGCCTGCTTTGCGTCCTGCCGGTACTCTGCCTTCTCCTTGCGGGATGCGCGCGGGAGGGGGATGTGCCGGATCCCGCCGCTCCCCGGACGGCTACGGTTTTCGCCATGGACACCGTCATGGACCTCACGGTATACGGCGGTCCGGAATCCCTTCTCTCCGACGCGGAGGAATTGATCCGTACGCTGGAGGAAGCGTTCTCCGTCACGGATCCCGCGAGCGAGATCAGCGAACTCAACCGCACGGGTGCGGGAGACGTGGGGGACGATACGGCGGAGGTTCTGCGGACGGCGCTGGGCGTCTGCGAGCGGACCGGGGGACGGCTGGACATCACCGTCTATCCCGTGCTCCGGGCCTGGGGCTTCACCGCCGGAGACTACCGGATCCCCACGGACGGGGAGCTGTCCTCCCTTGTGTCCCGGGTGGACTGGCGGCGGGTTTCCCTCGAGGGGAATCACGTGACGCTGGGAGAGGGGCAGATGGTGGATCTGGGCGCTGTGGCGAAGGGGTATACCGGTGACCGGCTCCTGTCCCTGTTCCGGGAGGCCGGGGTGACCTCGGCGCTGGTGAATCTGGGCGGCAACGTGCAGACCCTGGGGACAAAGCCGGACGGATCTCTCTGGCGGGTTGCCGTGGCGGATCCCCTGGGCAGCGGTTACGCGGGGGTGCTGGAAACGGCGGACCGGGCGGTCATCACCTCCGGGGGCTACGAGCGGTATTTTGAAGAAAACGGCCGGATTTACCGGCACATCCTCGATCCGGAAACCGGCATCCCCGTGGACAACGGCCTGATCTCCGTCACGGTGGCGGGCGAGCGAGGCGTGCTCTGCGACGGGCTGTCCACCGCCCTCTTCGTCATGGGGGAGGAGGCCGCCGCGGATTTCTGGCGGGGATCGGAGGATTTTGACATGATTCTGCTGACGGATGACGGACGGATCCTCGTTTCGGAAGGGCTGGAGGAGACCTTCACGCCCGCCGGGACCTGGGCTGCCGCGCCCGTGACGGTGATCCGCCATGATTAAGACGAAAACCTGGGTCCTGATCCTCGGCGCATTGCTCCTGACGGCCCTTTTGTCCTGCCTGATCCTCTACACAAGGCCCGCGCCGGGGACGGTGGCCAACATCTACCGGGACGGGGTTCCCGTGCGCTCCGTGGATCTGTCCCTGGTGACGGAGCCCTGGGAGTTTACCCTTTCGGACGAGAGGGGGGCCAACGTGATCCGGGTGGAGCCGGGGCGCATTGCCGTGATCGACGCGGACTGCCCGGACCGGATCTGCGTGGAGGCGGGATGGCTCTCCGACAGCGCGTCGCCCATTGTCTGCCTGCCACACCGACTGGTGATCCGGATCGAAAAAAACGCCGCGGCGGAGGGGGATCCCGTTCCGGACACGGTTTCCCGCTGACGGCGGACGACTGAAAAAACAGATTAAGAAGGGAGGGGGACTGAATGAAAAAAGGCGCGGGGCGGCTGACCCTGGACGCGCTCTTCACGGCGGCGGCGCTGACCATCTTCGTCATCGAGCTGCAGATCCCCTCCATCGGCATCCCCGGGGTGAAGCTGGGGCTGGCCAACATCGTCACGGTGACGGCGGCGTTCCTCATCGGCCCCTGGGACGCGGGGGCGATCCTTCTGTGCCGCATCGTGCTGGGCGGGGTCTTCTCCGGGCAGATCATGGCCCTGTGGTACTCCCTGGCCGGCGGAACCCTCTGCTGGCTTATCATGCTCCCCCTGCGCCGCATCCTGACGGAAAAACAGATCTGGGTCATGAGCGTCCTGGGAGCCGCGGCCCACAATATCGGGCAGATCCTCGTGGCCCTGGCCGTCACCCGCACCGCCGCCATACTGTACTATCTTCCCGTCCTGATGGTGTCCGGCATTTTGGCGGGCCTCTTCACCGGCATCGCCGCCCAGTTCGCCGTCCTCCGCCTCCGCCCGGTGATGAAGAAGCATTTTTTGCGGTGAAGGAGACTGTAAATCAGCAAAGACAAGGGCAGAACGCCGATTTAAACTTTCGCAGATGTCGACGGACACTCCTTCCACCGCAAGCGCTCACCCTCCCAGAGGGAGCTGTCAGCTGTGCTGACTGAAGGAGTGTCTGAAAGGGTTTATTATTTAAACAGCAAACTAAGGTCAGCATGCAGATTTACTGATTTAGACTCCCCTCTATGAACAAAAACTTCGTCCCCCGAAGGCGGCGAAGTTTTTGTTATGGCTCGCGGACTGCGGGATCCCCCGTTCACGGGATCTCCAGCGTTTTTCTCTCCTTGGTGAAGCCCCGGCCGCGGACCTCTTTGATCTTTGTCACCGTGATGAAGGCTTCCGGGTCGATGTCCTGGATCAGGGCGGTGGCGGCGTAGAGCTTCCGGTTGGGGATGACGCAGAGCACGCCCTTCTGCTGCTTCTCCAGGCAGCCCGTCTCGATCAGGGCCATGGTGACGCCGGCCTCCAGGTCCTTCAGCAGACGGCGGCGGATCTCCTCGTATTCCGACGAGACGGCGAAGATCTGAATCTGGTCGGTGCCGAACAGCATCACCTGATCCAGCACGATGGTCTCCAGCACCAGCACCACCAGGCCGTAGAGCAGCTTCTCCGGCTTGTGAAAGAAGGCCTGCCCTCCGACTACGGCGAAGTCCGTCAGGTAGAGGAAAAACGCCACGGGCAGATGAAACCACTTGTGCAGCATCAGGTTCAGAATATCCATGCCGCCGGTGGAGGAGCCCACCCGCATGACCATGCCCAGGGCCAGTCCCATGAGCACCCCGGCGAAAAGGGCCGCTAAGAGCTCGTTGTCCGTCAGGCTGTCGATGCCCGGGATCCGCTGCATGACGCCCAGCATCACCGGATAAAGCACCGAGGACGCCACGGTGGTGAGAAAGAATTTCTTCCCCAGCACGAAGAGTCCCGCCAGAAGAAGGATCAGGTTCAGTATCAGCACGATGCCCGCCGTCTCGATGGGCAGCAGCCCGTCCAGCACGATGCCGATGCCCGTGGTCCCGCCCATGATGATGTCGTGGGGGATCACGAAGGCCGCCACCAGGAAAGCCAGAAGGGCGTTCCCCACAAATATGAATACCGCCGCCTTCAGGGAGCGGAGAATTCTGTCCCGCTTGTTTTTCATGTCGCTGCCTCCCAAGCTGCGCCGTCCTTGTGCGGGTATGACCCGCCGACGGCAGCACTCCATTATAGCATGGATCCGGGTAAAAGTCAATTGTGATGTATAAACATATATGCGTGAAGCATATAAGCGGAGACTGGGATGTGGCTGCGTAAATTGTGAAATTATTGTTTCCTAACTGTAAATTCGATTCATTTTGCCGTTTCGTTCATGAAAGGTTCAAACAGGGGAAGTATAATACAAAATCGACCCAGTGTCCCCATTTCCCGACGGGGATTTTCCTGAACTGACGGGAGCATTTCAGAGATAAGAAGAGACAATGCGCGCATGAAACATTCAGCCATTCAGACCCTTGCGGCCGGAATTATCTTCCTGCTGCTCCTCTCCTCCTGCGCAAACGGTGCGCCGGAGAACGATGCCTCCTCCGTTTCCGGCACTGTGAGCGCCGCTGCGGGTGATTCGGACGCCGGAACCGTGGCTGCGGACGCCCTTGCGGAGGAAATCGCCGCCGAGAGTCCCGATCCTGACGCGGCCGAAGAAGAGACCGCCGCGCCGGAGAGAACCCCGGAAGAGCTGCTCGCCCTGGCTATGGAATACATCGGCAAGCCCGTGGACGACCTGATCGCCGCCATCGGCGAGCCCGACGACCGGGACTACGCGCCCTCCTGCATGGGGGACGGCGAGGACGGAAACCTGTATTACGGCGGGTTCATTGTATATACTTACCGGGAGAACGGAGAGGAGACCATTCAGGATGTCGAATAAGAATACCTTCAAAAGATTGATCGGCGTGGGCGCGTTTGCCTGCTGCTCCGCCATTCTGCTCAGCGTCACGGCCCAGTCCGCCCGCAGCCAGCAGATCCCCTCCGTTTCCGACCTGGGCGGCATGATCGGCGGGACATTCCGCTTCTACCAGACCCTGAACGAGGAGAACGGAGAAGCAGCCGCCGACGCGGTGATCCCCGAAACGATGGCTTCGGACAGGATGTCCGCGGACAAGACATCCGCGGACAAGACATCCGCGGAAAAAACGACAGCGGAAATGACGACTGCGGAGGCTCCCTCTTCCGAAGAGGCTGAACCGGAGGACGCCGCCCGCTCCCTGCCCGATTTTACCGAAGACGGGGACGCGGACTTCATTCCCCTGACAGCCGCCCCGGAGCTGAGTGCCGCCGATCCGGAGCCTGTCGACGCGGTCGCTGCCGACAACCGGACCGCCGCCGAACCCTCTGCCCCTGCCGCATCGGGCGCGGAGAACGACTGGATGGACAGCGGCAGTGAGAGCGCGGAACCTGCCGCCGGGAAAGACGACAAGGACGACGGGGAAGAGAATAAAGCTCCCGCATCCGGCACCCTGACGGAAACCGGAACGGCCGACGCCAGAAAGACCGACGCGGACAAGACCGACGCGGACAAGACCGACGCGGAGCCTGCGGAAGAAGCTGCGGACGGCAAGGACGGCGACTGGATGGAGACCGTGGAGACCGAGAACGGCGGTGAAGAGCTGACCGCAGCGGCCTCCGTGACCCTCACCCTCAGCGTGGACAATAACAACCACACCGAATACCTTCACGGCTACGAGGACGGCACGGCCAGACCCGGCGGAAAGATCACCCGGGCGGAGGCCTGCCAGATCCTGTACAACCTCCTGAAATCCAGACCGAAGGAGAGAGCGGCCCTGTCCGACGTGAAGGACGACGCCTGGTACGCGGAACCCGTGCGGCTTCTGGCGGCCTGCGGCATCGTGGACTGCCCCGACGACAAGGCCCGTCCGGACGACTACATGACCCGGGCCGAGCTGGTGTCCGCCCTCACCCGTCTGGTGCAGGCCGGCAGCGCGGGCAAGGTCAGCTTCACCGACGTGCCCGTCTCCCATACCTATTACAATGCCATCGCGAAGGCCGTGGGGCTGGGCTGGGTCAACGGCTATGAGGACGGGACCTTCAAGCCCGACGGATCCATCACCCGCGCCGAGGCGGCCAAGGTGGTGAACCGCGCCCTGAACCGGAATCCGGACAAGGACTGGATCGACGCCAACATCACCGAGAGCCTCTACAGCGACCTGACCCCGGATCACTGGGCCTACTACGAGCTGATGGAAGCCTCCGTGGCGCATACGGCGTCCGTTTCCGGCAGCGTGGAGAAGTGGAATCCCGGCACGTCCGGCACTGAAAAGCCCGCTGAAGAAAAGCCCGTTGAAGAGAAACCCGCCGAGACGGAGAAGCCTGCCGACGCGGAAAAGCCCGCTGACGAAAAGCCCGCCGAAACCGCGGAGGGGGAGAAGGAGTCCGCAAAACCCGAAACCACCGGCTGGATGGACGAGGAGCTGGAGCGGATGCTGGCCGAGCCCCTGCCCGAGGAGGTGGACGAGAGCCGTCTGGAATTTGACGGACTGGAGCTCTACGCTCTGGACGAGGACGGAAAGCGCATGGCCGACGTCACCCTGGGCCGCTTCCTGACCTTCGGCAAGGACGGGAAGTACACCTCCGGCGACGAGAAGCTGGATAAATACGTCAAGGACCTTCTGGCAGAAATCACCACGGAGGACATGAGCCGGGAGGAAAAGCTGAAGGCCGCCTACGAATACTGCCGCGACCACTTCATGTACCGCCGGAACCACTACTACGAGGTGGGGGAGACCGGCTGGGAGGTCGAGGAAGCCCTGACCATGTTCTCAAAGAAGAAGGGCAACTGCTACAACTTCGCCTCCTCCTTCGCCATGCTGGCCCGTCAGCTGGGCTACGACGCGGAGGCCATCAGCGGTCTTGTGGGGAACGAGCTGCAGCCCCACGGCTGGGTGGAGATCGTCAGGGACGGCAAGCGCCTCTTCTATGACACCATTCTGGAGAGCTCCTATCTGGAGCGCGGCTATGACTTCGACTTCTTCGGATCGGAGTACGAGAAGGCGCCCTGGCCTTACCACAAGCACTGATCCGCCCCGCAGACATGAAAAAAGCGATGCAATCGGAACTCTGCCGCAGACTGAAGAGGGGATTGTCCGCCGTCCTCACCGCCCTGTTGCTGACCGTTCCGCAGACGGCCGGCGCGGCGGATGCGGTATGGGCGGAGGGGATCGTCCCCTTTTCCGACGTGACGCCCGAGGACTGGTTTTATGAGGACGTCCTGTCCGCCTACGCCATGGGACTGGTGAACGGCAAGAGCCCCGCCTTCTACGCGCCCTACGAGGGGATTTTGATATCGGAGGCCGTCAAGCTGGCCGCGTGCATGCATCAGCGCTGCGCGGAGGGGGCGGTGACCCTCGGAAACGGGGAGACGGTCTGGTACAGCACCTACGCGGATTACGCAAGGGAACAGGGGATTCTGACCGAGGAACCCGCCGACTGGGATGCCCGCGCGCTCCGGGGGGAGATCATGGAGCTGTTCGCCCGTGCGGTGCCCCTGGAGAGCATCAACGACGTCCCGGACGGCTCCGTCCCCGACGTTCCGATGGATCACCCGCATGCGGAGGCCATTTACGCCCTGTACCGGGCCGGGATCGTCCAGGGGACCGACGAGGGGTCACGCCTGTGTCAGCCCGACGCATGGGTCACCCGGGCGGAGATTGCCGCCACTCTCACCCGTATGACGGATCCCGCTGCCCGCATCCGCTTCTCCATGTCATCGGAGGACGAAAGCGTGCCGGCTGAGGCGGATCCCGACGAGACTCCGGAGCCGGAGATCCCCCCGGAGGAGCCGAACGGGCCGGAAGCTCCCGAGGACAGCGCGGATCCTTCCGTTTCCCGGCGGGAGAGGGACTGGTCGGAGCTGACGCTTGCCTGGTCCGCTGTCTACGACGGCCGGTTCGGCGAGGGGGCGTCCGACGCGGTTCTGCTGACCGACGCCCAGATCGACGCCTACAACGCCGCCATGACCGCTTCCTGCCCCACCATGACGGATCTTCTGGCCTATCCGGATTATGTTTCCGGGGCGGAGGTGCTCTCCCTCATCGGCCGGTACGCCCTGCCCGCGGGATACGACTTTGACCGGGCGGGGAACTACATCGGCGAGGAGGAGCGGTACGCCGTTCTGGCCAACCGGAATCTGGACGCCGTCGGCGAAGCGGTTCCGGCCGAGCGGGCGGTGGTGACGGTCCGGGCCGACATGAAGAGCTTTCCCATGGAGGACGGCTTTTATCCCTGGGGCAATCCGGGCTTCAACCAGGTTCAGGAGACGGAGCTGCCCGTGGGGACCCCCGTCATCGTGCTGCACCGGAGCGCGGACGGAGCATGGCTGTTCGTTGTGACCTACCACTACTGCGGCTGGATCCCGGTATGGACGGCGGCAGTCTGCGGACGGGACACCTTCGATCAGTTTGCAGGACGGGATCCCGGATCCGGGGTGACGGTCACGGCGGCCTTCGTCACGGCGGGCGGCGTCCGGCTGGACATGGGCGTCTGGCTCCCGCTCCTCGGCGAGGCGGAGGACGGCTGGGACGTGCTGATTCCCGTGCGGGGCTACGACGGCGAGTATGCGGAGATCCCGGCGCGGCTGTCCTTCGGCGACGCGGTTTCCGGACGCCTGCCTTACACCATGAAGAACGTCTACGAGCAGGCCTTCCGCTGGCTGGGTGTGCCCTACGGCTGGGGCGGTGCGGACGGCGGGGTGGACTGCTCCGGATTTATCTGCGCCGTCATGCGGTCCTTCGGCATCCTCATTCCACGCAACACGTCGGAACAGCGGGTCTGGAGCGGCGCGGTGACGGATATTTCCGGCCTGGGCGGTGCTGACCGCGCTTCGCTTTTCGCCTCCAGCCGCTTTCCCGTGGCAATCCACCGGCAGGGGCACGTGATGCTCTATCTGGGCGAATCGGACGGGGAGGTCTGGATCATTCACGCCCACAGCATCGGGCAGCCGGTATCCGTCGCGCCGCTCGATCCGTGGGGATCCATGCTGGCCATGGCGGAGCTGAGGCCGTAACGGCGGAATCAAACAGAAAAAGGGTGAATCGGTGTGCGATCCATCCTTTTTTCATGCGGTTTTGGGGGGCTTACTCCGCAGCCTCCTCGAGCCGGGAGATGAGGGCCCGTTCGTTTTCGGCTACGCCGTCGTCGCTTTCGCTGATGATTCTGCAGGCCAGCTTCAGAAGGGTGCAGAACTCTGCTCCGGCGGCGGGATCGGCTTCGTCCAGGGCCCGGACCGTATCCGTCACGTTCTGCACGGCGTTTTCCCGCAGGTCAGAGGCGGAGAAGCGGAAGAGACCGAGAAGGTCGTCCACGGTGTAGTCGAAGCCGAAGGCGCTGTTCAGATAGGCTGTCTCCCGCTCGCCCACGTTGCCGTCGGAGACGATGAGGGAGAGGATGGCCCCGGACAGCGCGGCAAACGCGAAGCCCTCCATGGAGCCGTCCCGGTTCTTGTCCCAGCGTCCGGCCTCCTCCGCCGCAGCGCAGATTTCCGCCATGCCGTCGTATCGTTCCCGGAACTGCCGGGTCAGCAAATCAAGGGTTTCGTTGTTATCCATAAGGGATTTCCTCCGCTCAGTAATTTTTGTTTTCCACAAACCTCAGGCGCAGCATGGACGGATCCCGCACGAATGGGCTGCCGTCCGGAACCTCAAGGAAGATATGCCAGACGGTTTCCTCCCGTGCGGAGGACGCGGGCGCCGTGTACCGGATGCGGATATCGTAGTCCTCTCCGCTGCGGCCGATGCCCTCGGACACGTAGCGGTTGGCCGGGCAGTCCGTGGTGACGACGCAGACCACCAGCGCCTGGGTCTGGAAGAATTCCTCGTCGTAGCCCGTCACCACGTCGTAGAAGGTGGAGGTCACGCTGTCGTCCACGAAGTCGTAGCACTTCTCCCAGATGGAGACGTAGTCGATGAGGGAGTCGCGGGAGGTGATGACGCTGATTTCCGGGGCGTAGTCGCCGATGACATGGGGAGTCAGGGCCTCGGTCCAGGGGTATTCCGTGGTGACCAGCCGGGAAACGCCCGCGTCGTCCGACACCGTATCCGGCGCGGGGGAGCAGGAGGCCACGGAAGGAAGCAGCAGCAAGGCGGCACACAGAGCGGCGATGCGTTTGGCAGTTTGCTTTTTCATAGGGAAACCTCCTGTCGTTTTTTTTATTGTCGTTGGGCTTGGCAAGGCTGCGGGATCAGCGGGGAAGGAGGAGTTCCGGACGGGCGTCGAGGAGTCGGGGCAGATCCTCCGGTCGCTCGGCCAGCGCGGCGCATCCCGCCTCGGTCAGCTCCTCCCGGGATCCGTAGCCCCAGAGAACGCCCACCGTAGAAAGTCCCGTCTCCCGGGCTCCCTCCGCGTCGTGACGCCGGTCCCCGATCATGAGATACCGGCCACCCCCGTCTCCGGACAGGCGGCGGAGCAGCTCCCGGATGACCTCCGCCTTGGTGCCGCGTACCCCGTCGAGGGTCGCGCCGCAGATTTCGGCGAAGCACCCGTCCAGATTGAAGTGGGCCAGGATCCGGCGGGCGAAGGGCTCCGGCTTGGAGGTGGCGACGCAGGGGACGAATCCCGACTCCCGCAGGCTCCGGAGCGCTTCCGGAATCCCGGGGTAGACGGCGTTTTCAAACAGGCCGGTGACGGAAAAGTATTCCCGGTAGTACCGGAGTGCGTCCTGAGCCTCCTCCGCCGTCATGCCGAGGAATTCCCGGAAGGCGGGGACCAGGGGCGGGCCGATGAAGCGCCGCAGAAAAGCGCGGTCCGGCTTGTCCCTTCCCATGCGGTCCAGGGCGTGGAGGATGGAGTTCGAGATGCCCTCAAAAGGGTCCGTCAGGGTGCCGTCGAGGTCGAAAAACAGATAGTCGGCCATGATTCAGCGGGGCCACAGCATGGAGATGCCGTAGAGGATCGCCATGTGGGCAGGATAGAAGATGTAGAAAAAGTATTTCAGCCGTACCCGTCCGGGCTTCCCGTTGTAGAGGAGCACCGCCGGGATCGTCAGAAGGGACCAGAACTGAACCGGGAAGCTCCCGGCGAAGGACAAGGCCACCGCCAAAACCCCGCAGGAGAAAGCAGTTGCCCGCATCCACCGGTCGTCGAAGAGGTTGACCAGCGCCGGCAGCAGGATCCCGAAGAAGCCGTAGTCCACGGTGATCCGTGAGGTCAGAAGGAACAGGGAGGCGAGGTACGCGAGGGTCATGGCGAGGGAGAGGGCCTTGTCCCCGGGAACGGACATCTTTTTGCTGGTGATCCGCCGCCAGCCCTTCGCCGCCGCGCTCTCCTCTCCCCGGAAGGCGGTCTTCACGCACTCCGTCAGCGCCATGAGCACGATGGAGAAGCTGAAGGTCAGAAGGATTCCGAGATAGACGTCGTCCTCCACAACGAAATAGACGATCTGGCAGAGGGCGCCCAGAATGAAGACCCGGAGAAAGTAGCGGAGGCGGTTCCGTGTGTGGCGGAAGCCCTCGGCGATGCAGAAGGCGTAGAGGGGGAAGGCCAGCCGTCCGATGATCCGCAGCGCGGGGATCTTCGGAAAGAGGATCAGTCCCGCGTGGTCGCAGAGCATGGACAGGGCGGCGATCAGCTTCAGAACGAAAGAGGTCATGCAGAATGAGCCTTTTTTGTTTTATTATACTACATGGCTCCGGAAAAAGCAAGATGGAATCAGGCGAAATCAACGGAACCGAAAAACGGCGCGTCCTCTCCGTAAAGCTGCGGAGGCGGACGCGCCGGATGGATTATCCCTTAATCCTGAACCCGTTTCCCGTGAATTCCAGTTCGGTTTTCGAGAGGATCCAGGTTTTGCCGTTGTTGGGGGAGCCCTGGTAGAAGAGCCAGATGCGGCCGTCGTCGTCCTCGAAGACGTAGGGATGGCCGCTTTCCGAGGCGTTCCATGACCCGGGCGCGCCGTTTGTCATGAACGGGTCCTCTGACACCCGCCGGAAGGAGACGCCGTCCTCCGACACCGCCAGACCGATCTGCTGCGGCTTGCAGTTGTACGCGCCGCCGTAGAACATCCAGACCCGGCCTCCCTTGACAATGGCGGCGGGAGCTTCGATGCAGAGCTGTTCCCAGGGCAGCGTCGGCGTGAGCACCGGTCCCTTTCGCTCCTCCCGGAAGTCCTCCCGATGGAAGCCGGAGCGGAGAGGAGCCGAGGCCGCGCCCACCATCTGCCGCTCCATGGCGTGATCCCGGGTGGCGAAGTAGAGGAAGAGCCGGTCGCCGAATACCGCAGCGTCCGCGTCGATGGCCCGGCCTGCGCACCAGCCCCGCTCACTCTCTGGTGCGCTCCTGTCCGTGGTGCCCGTGGGACGGAAGACGGGGTTTGTGGGGTCCTTCTCAAACCGCAGCCCGTCCTCCGACACCGCGTGACAGATGGCGTCATGCTCCCAGTTGCCGTAGGTCTGGTAGAAGAGATGCACCTTCCCGTCGAGCACGATGGCGGCGGGGGCTCCGTTGCCGTTCTTCTCATACTCCGTGTCGATGGGCAGGTACCCGGCGGGGGTCCAGGTCTCCATGTCATCCGACCGGGCTATGCCGATGCGCAGGGGCCGCTCCCCGGGCACGAAGGCGGAATGATAGAGGAAGTACTTCCCCTGGAACCGCACCACGGCGGGATCCTTGGCAAATCCGTCGGGAGAATAGAACATCCATGACCTCCTTTACGCTTCGCGGATGGAGAAGGTGTCCGCGTCAAAATCGACGTCGATCACCGTGCCGTCGGAGAAGGTGGTCCGCTGGCGGCGAATGCTGCCGTCCACGAATTCGTGCCGGACCATGGCGGCGTGGGTCAGTCGCTCCGCCGAGGCACAGGCCGTCTTCACCGCCGCGATGTTCTCCTCCGTGGCCGTGATGGGGCAGTAGACCGGGTCGCCGTTTAAGATGGCGTGGATGTAGGCGGAGTCCTTTCCGGGAATGCCCCATCCGCCGTGCTCGCCCGGAAGGCCGATCCACGGGATCACCGCGCAGTCGTGGTAGACCAGGTTGAGCAGCGGGATCGGGATGCCCACGGGATCCGCGTTTGAGGAACCGAGGTTGGTGGTGAAGAACGGCGCGTGGTGGCAGAGCACCTGGGAGGGCAGGATGCAGTCGAGGATCTCCTCCGAGGAGGGGATGATGCCCCGGTCGGTCAGGATGTCCAGGCACCGGCGGCGGTTCTCGGCGCACTGCTCCCTCGTGGCGGGATGCTCTTTCGAAAAGCACTCGTCCATCTCCACCACGGAGAACACGTCCAGATAGGAGGCCTCCACCGGAATGCCCAGCCGCTCGAATTCCGCGTAGTTCCGCCGCACGAATTCCACCGCCCGGGCGGAGCAGAGGAAGGAGTGGGGACCGCCGTACCACACGGAGCAGTAGGGATGGGATCCGTCGAAGTACGTGACCGCTTCACTGTCGGAATAGTCAGGCCCGTCATGATAAAAATCCCGGTACTGGTCGTGGATGCCGAAGATGTAGCCGCACTCCCGGCAGGTCTCGCCGAGCCGCTTCATGCCCTCGACGCCGCCGGCCGCTTCATGGGGCGGGAAGGGGGAGGGATGGAGGTTGTCGTAGCCGTGATTCCCCCAGCCGTCGAAGTGGGTGTAGGCCTTGTCCAGCCCCTTCTTCTTCAGCTCCCTGAGCCGCTCGGCCTGGGTGTCGAAGGAGGTGTAGTAGTCGTTTTTCGACGGATCCTCCTTGTTGTAGTAGTCGCTCTCCGGGGAGATGTGCACCGCGATGCCCGCGTGGATCACCGGACAGCCGAAGAGGCGCTCCACCGCCGGATTCCGGGCCGCCTTTTCCCTGAGCGTCACCAGCCGTCCCCGCTCCTTCACATAGGACCGGTAGCAGGCCGCGATCACGTTGTAGTCGCACTCCTCCCGGAAGCGGAACAGCATCCGGCGTGCATAGCGCATCGTCCCGAGAGACGTCCGCCAGAGCGGGGAGACCCGGTCGGATTTGAAGTCGTAGAGGGCGTCGAAGGGCGTGTCGTATATGGCGGCGTAACCCGAGGAGCCGGGGGCGAAGGGCGTGCCTCCCCGTACCTGTCCAAAGAAGGGAAGATAGGAGGAACGCTCGTGGATCTGCTGATTCTCAAAGACATAGCCCGAGCCGTGGGGAATCAGCGCGCCCTGCATCCGGGAGAGCACGGTGTAGCCGTCCCCATCCGGCTCGAGGGGAGCGGGGAAGGACACGGCGGCGATCTCACCGGGGCGGTCTCCCTCCACCCGGACCGCAAAGAGCAGATCCCCGTTCACCCGCTCGATCCGGACCGTGGTCTCCACCGCGATTTCCGAACCGTCAAAGCCCGCGTAAAAGGCCCGGACGCCCTCGGAGGTGCCGTTTTTGAAAGCCTCCTCCTTCACGGGCGCGGGAAAGGGAACCTGCCTGCCGTCGGAGAAGCGGACAAAGGGCCTCTCCGCCATGCGCCAGACATCCCCGCCCGAAAGGGAAACGGTATACAGACAAGCCTCCGGATCGGCGGTCAGTGTGAGTTTTTCGTGATTGATGCGGTATTCAGCCATAGATAAACCTCCGTGTGTTTCTGTTTTATGAGAATGGGACGGATTGACGATGAACGGAACGGGCGGAAAAAATGCGGTTGACGCACAGCGCCGGGTGTGATACAATACTTGTGAAAGAGACACAATCCTTTTTGAGGGGGAGTACTTTATGAAACAGATCACGCTGGGAAGAACCGGGATCACCGTGCCCCAGAACGCCTTCGGCGCGCTGCCCGTTCAGCGGGACGACATGGAAACGGCCGTGAAGCTGCTCCGGCGGGCCTGGGAGGGAGGCATGACCTTCTTCGACACCGCCCGGGCTTATTCGGACAGCGAGGAAAAGATCGGGGCCGCCTTCGGAGATTCGGTCTTCCGCACGGAGCGGGAGCGGATCTTCATCGCCACCAAGACCGGCGTGACGAAGCCCGACGAGATGAAGCGGCAGCTGGAGACGTCCCTCACCAACATGAAGACGGACTACGTCGATATCTACCAGCTCCATTGCGCTGCGCAGTGCTACCGGCCCGGAGACGGAACCGGCGTATACGAGCAGATGGAGGATTTTTATAGGCAGGGCCTGATCCGGCATATCGGCATCACCGCCCACAAGATCGGGGTGGCCGAGGAAGCCGTGGCCTCCGGGCTGTACGAAACCCTCCAGTTCCCCTTCAGCTATCTGTCTGGACAAAGAGAGCTGGCCCTGGTGGAGTCCTGCCGCCGGGAGAACGTGGGCTTTATCGCCATGAAGGCGCTGGCCGGCGGGCTCATCACCCGGTTCGAGGCGGCCTTCGCATTCATGGCCCAGTTCGACGGCGTCCTTCCCATCTGGGGGATCCAGCGGGAGGAGGAGCTGTCACAGTGGCTGTCCTGCTTCGACAATCCCCCGGCAATGACGGAGGAGATCCGGGCCATGATCCGGGCGGACAAGGAGGAGCTTGGCGCGGACTTCTGCCGTGGCTGCGGCTACTGCATGCCCTGTCCCCAGGGGATCGTCATCAACCAGTGCGCCCGCATGTCCCTCATGCTCCGGCGCGCGCCGTCCAAGGCCTGGCTGTCCGACTACTGGCAGGAGGAGATGAAGCGGGCCGAGACCTGCCTCCACTGCGGCGCCTGCGTGAAGAAATGTCCCTATGAGCTGGACACCCCTGCCCTCCTGGAAAAGAACGTGGAGGACTATAAAAAGGTCCTCTCCGGGGAGAGATCCGTCTGATTCTCCCCGCACCCTTCATAAGCGGAGCCCTTCGGGAGAATCCCGGGGACTCCGCTTTTCTTGAGGAATCAGCGCTCCCTTATACTATTCTCGGCCTAAAAATGAAATCTGACAAAGATGTACAAAAAAGAACATGAAAAGGTGAGCTGCACTTTACCCCGGGCTGCATTTTGAGAGGAAGCTGTACCAGTGTGTTTTTAAAGATCTTGCCGCTCAACATGTTGCGCAGGGCTTGCCTTTCAAGAAGCCGCGTTTCCCTTTTCGCTTGGGATTAGGATGTGTTCACGCAAAACCATTGGAAAAAATAGGACATGACTTTGGGGGCAGTCATAATCGCGGAACAGAGCGTTCTGTTTCATCTGTTCTCCATCGCGATCCGTGTCATGCGCGTTTTGATCGCTGTTTGCGTCTGCCCCCCACTCAAATTTCATTTGAGTGAGCAGAGCAAACCGTGAAATTCCATCTCCGATGGGATTTCACGCATGTTTCGGCTGACGCTACATTGTCCGCCGGAGTTGCGGAGCAACTCCCGAAGAATGAAGAGCATTCTTCACGCGAGGATATGGGATACATAATCGATTTTCGATTCAGGGACGAGCTGTCAGCTTATGCCATACGGCCAAGGGGGACCTTCGGGAGTGGGCACCCGAGTTCACTTCGTGAACTCAATCGGCCATGAGCTGGTGTCCGCGATCGCAGATCGCAGTCCCCCGCGCCTCCCGTGCGCAACGGGAATAAATGAGATTTGAAACGCGCAGCGTTTCTTTCCTCATAGTGTAACACACTATAGTATTAATCAGTCCGCGCGTTCGGATTCGACGATGCGCTTGCGGCGGATCACGTCGGCGGGATCCAGGCGTTCGTCCTCGTATTCCGCTTCGCCGCTCTGGTTGTCGTAGGGATCGAGGCGGAAGAAGGTCTTCGCCGGATCGAGCTGCCGCTGGAATTCCGTGCAGGCGATCATCCGGTAGGGATCCAGGTTGCCGCAGTACCAGCTCCAGCCCTCGTTGTCCCCGGCCCGTCTCATGCCGCCGCCGTAGGAGGGATCGCAGGGGAGCCAGCCCCAGGGAGCGACGTAGAACTGCGCCCAGTCGTGGCTGCCGATGGAATTGGGCCGGGCCGCGTTGCCGGACTGCCACCGGGCGGGGATCCCGCAGAGACGGCAGAGGGTGATGAACAACAGGGCCTGCACGCCGCAGTCGCCCCGCCCGTTTACCGCCGCGTACATGGGGATGTTGTCCATGAACCGGTAGTCCCGCATGAAGGAGTAGCGCACGTGGGAGGTGACGTAATCGTAGATCCGCCGGGCCTTCACGAGGGGATTCTGCTCGTCCCCGGCCAGCTCTTCCGCCAGTTTTTTAAAATAGGACGTGAAGACGATGTGGGGCTCGAGCTCCCCGAGATACTCCGCCGCCTCCTTCGGATAGCCTTTCACGGCCGCGGCGGGATCCAGATCGTGATAAACCGCGGCGCAGGTGTAGCGGAAGGTGATCTCCAGCCGGTTGTCCCCGCCCGCGCTGACGGGATACTCCGCGTAGGCCGTGCGGATGGGGCCGTCCGTGATCGTGACCGGCCGGTTGGAGGACAGAAGCTCGATGCCGGACTGCTCCGGGGTGAGGGCGGGAAAGGGAAGCCAGGCCCGGAAGAGCTTGCCCTCCCGGATGTGCTCCTCGTCCGGCTCGACGGATTCCGTCACGGTGAACCGCCAGGCCGCCCGTCCGTGCTCCCGCATGTGGGCCATGTTCTCGTGGCGGAGCGTGTTGATCCCGTCGGAGAATGTCTCGCCCGGATGGGTCAGCTCCCAGAGATATCCCTCGCAGCAGTCCGTCAGGTTGGCGTAGGCGTCGTCCTGGAAACGGATGCAGGAGGGCATGCTCCCGTTCCCGATGAGATAATCGGCGTGGCCGGAGTCGATCATATGGAAGAGATCCTTCTCTTCAAAACCGGGATAGTTCCGCTGGAACAGAGCCAGCATGTCCGCCCAGGTGAGGCTGTAGTCCCGGGACAGGCCGTCCGCCAGGATCTTCTCCAGCTCCAGACGCTTTTTCATGACGGGTTCGAAATCCGGATGGGTGTCCGGGGCGAGCAGGCGGTCGATCTCCGCGGCTTCCTCCGCATAGCGGCCCGCGTACCGGAGATTCTTCAGCGAATCCGGCAGCTCGACGGTCAATTGGGCAAGGGTATCGAAATCAAAGGGCGTGTGCTTCATGGCAAAATCTCCTCCGGGGCGGACAGAATGGATGGGATGAAAAACAGGGAAGCAGTCCCGCGGAACGGAATGCTTCCCTTCGTATGAATAAAGCTCAGGCCTGGGCCGCGTCCACGATCTTCGCGAACTTGGCGGGAACCAGGGACGCGCCGCCGATCAGACCGCCGTCCACGTCCACCTTGGAGAGCAGCTCGGCCGCATTGGCGTCGTTCATGCTGCCGCCGTACTGGATGGTGAGGGCCTCGGCGATCTCGGGGGTGTAGAGGCCGCAGACGACCTTGCGGATCAGGGCGCAGACTTCCTCCGCCTGATCGGGCGTGGCTGTGAGACCGGTGCCGATGGCCCACACAGGCTCGTAGGCGATGATCACGTTCTTCATCTGCTCGGCGGGGATGCCGGCGAGATCGAGCTTCGTCTGCATGGAGACGATCTCCTCGGTGATGCCCGCCTGCCGCTGTCCGAGCACCTCGCCCAGGCAGAGGATGACCTTCAGACCGGCGTTCAGAGCGGCGCGGGTCCGCTTGTTGACGGTTTCGTCCGTCTCGCCGAAGTACTGGCGGCGCTCGGAGTGGCCGATGATGACGTATTCCGCGCCGGTCTCCAGCAGCATGTCCGCAGAGATTTCGCCGGTGAAGGCGCCCTTCGGCTCAAAGTGTACGTTCTGCGCGCCGATTTTGACGTTCGTGCCCTTCGCGGCTTCTACGGCGGGAATGATGTCCACGAACGGAACGCAGAGAACGACCTCGCAGCCGTCCTTGCCGGCAGTGAGCGCGGCCGTCTCGGCAACGGCAGTCTTCGCGGCGGAAGGCGTCATGTTCATCTTCCAGTTCCCCGCGATGATAACTTTACGGGATTCTTTTTTCATGGCTGTATGTTCCTTCTGAAAATTAAAATTGAATGCGCCCGCGCAAAGGAAAGGCAGAAACGGCAACCCGTGTCCGGCCTGTTCGACAATCCGCAGCGGAAAACTGTTCGACAATCCGCGACGGCGAAACGAAAATAATGTTTCACTCCACCGCGTCCCCTATCATGCGCGTTTCGATCGCTGTTTGCAGGTTACCAGCGCGACTGCGTCGGCGCGGCAAACCGATGAACTTCGTCCCCGACGGAGTTCATCGCATGTTTCAACTGACGCATCGTGGTCCGCGCGAGGATCTGAGATGGACTGTCAGGTATGGATACAGAGATGAGAGGATAAGTTATGCTCTCCGGACAACGGAGTTGCAGAGCAACTCCAGAAGAATGCAGAGCATTCTTCCGGAAACACCCCGCACGGGGGGAAAACTGCGGCCCGAGCTGGTGTCCCCCCGTGCCTCCCGCCCTGAGCAGGGCATCTATTTCCGAAACGCGCAGCGTTTCATACCTTACAGTGGGACGCACTGTATCCTAAAAAGGGGGAAGCGTGATCCGCTTCCCCTCACGATTCAGCAATCAGTCCTTGTTCTCAAGGCAGGCGATGCCGGGAAGCTCCAGGCCCTCGAGGAACTCAAGGGACGCGCCGCCGCCGGTGGAGATATGGGTCATCTTGTCGGCAAAGCCCAGCTGCTCCACAGCCGCCGCGGAGTCGCCGCCGCCGATGATGGAGATCGCGCCGCTCTCAGCCACAGCCTTCGCTACGGCACGGGTGCCGGAAGCGAAGTTTTCCCATTCGGAAACGCCCATGGGGCCGTTCCAGACAACGGTGCCGGCGCCGATGATGGTCTTGGCGAAGAGCTCCTGGGTCTTCTCGCCGATGTCCAGGCCCATCCAGCCGTCCGGGATGGAGTCGGAGTAGATGCGCATGAAGGTGGTGTCTTCCTTGTACTCGCGGCCGATGACGTTGTCAACGGGCAGGATGAAGGAGACGCCCTTCGCTCTCGCCTTCGCCATAAGCTCAAGCGCGAGGTCAAGCTTGTCCTCTTCGCAGAGGGAGGAGCCGGTGGTGCTGCCCAGGGCGCGGAAGAAGGTGTACGCCATGGCGCCGCCGATGATGAGGGTGTCGACCTTTTCGATGAGGTTGTTGATGACGCCGATCTTGTCGGAGACCTTGGCGCCGCCGAGAATGGCCACGAAGGGACGGGCCGGATCCTCGAGCGCCTTGCCCATGATGGAGATTTCCTTCTGGATCAGGTAGCCGCAGACGGCCGGGAGATAAGCGGCGACGCCGGCGGTGGAGGCGTGGGCTCTGTGGGCCGTGCCGAACGCGTCATTGACGAAGATGCCGTCCTCGCCCGCCAGAGCGGCCAGGGCCTTCGCGAATTCGGGATCGTTCTTTTCCTCTTCCTTGTGGAAGCGGACGTTCTCGATGAGCATCACGTCGCCGTCCTTCAGAGCGGCGGCTTTGGCCTGCGCGTCGGGACCGATCACGTCGGCGGCCAGGGGAACCTCAACGCCCAGACGCTCGGAGAG
>CACWLT010000004.1 GCA_902761695.1 uncultured Ruminococcus sp. | reverse complement strand
CGATCTCACGACCCTCACCTATACTCTCGTTTGGTAATTCCTCATCTTTCAAGTCCTTATAACTTAAAAGATACCCGAACCCCCGAGGGCCAGTTACCTCGGGGGTTCTCCCTTTGTTTACAATTCAAAACACCCCGGAAATCTTGACAGGTATAGGCTGATTTGGTATAATATCCCTGCACCGTCCGACGCGGGCTTCATCGTAGTATGGAGCACCTGTGTCTGTAAAGGAGAATCCCATGAACCGCAACCGGCTGACTGCCGCCATCGTATCCCTGCTTCTCTGTCTGTCTTCCTGTGCCAGCGCCGGGAAAACCATCGTTCTGGAGCCCGATCTGCCGTCGGAAGGCGGCGTGGGACGGTACACCCACAGCGTTCCCGCGGATGAAGAGAACAAGGGTATGAATGCGGAAACGGACAGCCTGCAGATAAGCCGTGAGGACGGAAAAGAGGAAGTAACCGCGGGACCGGATTCCCCGGAAACGGAAAAAACGCCTGCCCCCGTGGACTGGACCAGCAGTTCGGCCGGGATCCCTGCGGACGCGGGTAATGCGGAAACGCAGAAGCAGCAGGAGAATCCCCCGTCCGAGGGCGGCACCGACAGTCTGAGCACCGACGTTCAGCAAAGCGGCTCCACCGGCGGCGGCAGCGATGTATCCGAAGGATCGCTTTCTCCCTTCGGGACGTTCGGCTGGCGCCAGGAGAACGGGGTATACAAGTACGACGTTCCCGCGCAGAACACCTCCGGCATGGCCACCATCGCCGAGATGTACTCCTTCCCCACGACGAGGTTTGAGGACGCCAACAAGCCGCCGGATCCGGACAACTGGTATCCCGGTCAGGTCACCTACGACGAATCCACCGGAGAGGCCACCTATGGCTGGGACCGCTGGAACTCCACCAAGGAGACCATGGCGAAATACGGTGCGATATACCGGGGCGACGAAACGAGAAAAGTTTGCTATCTGACCTTTGACTGCGGGTACGAATACGGGGCGACGGCGAAGATTCTGGATGCCCTGCGGGACAAGCAGGCTCCCGGGGCTTTCATGCTGACGGGACCATATGTGCGGACCCAGCACGATCTGATAAAACGGATGCTCGATGAAGGGCACATTGTGGGCAATCACACCAACAACCATCTGGACATGACGAAGCTGACGGTGGACGAGGTCATTGACGAGATGCGGACGGTGGAGCAGGACTTCAAGGCTCAGTTCCCGGACGCGCCGGATATGCTGTATTTCCGTCCCCCGGCAGGCGCGGTGAACGAGTGGCTGCTGCGGATCGAGGCCAAGATGGGCTATCGGACGATCACCTGGTCCTACACCTACCACGACTACGATCCCTACGCCCAGTGGGACTACTACGACGCCCTGAACACGCTGAAGGGGCATCTGCATCCCGGGTGCGTCTATCTCCTCCACGCTGAATCCTCCACCAACGCGGAGATCCTGCCGGAATTCATCGACTGGATCCGCTCCCAGGGCTACGTCATCGAGCCTCTCTGCGCCATCGGTGCGTGAGAGATTCGGGGAGACGAGGGAGACGAGGGGGACGAGGGGAACGCGGCTTTCTCGTGAGAAAGCCTGGCAAAGAGCTTTGAAATTGCACTGGTGCAGCCCTCCTCTCAACGTGCAGCACGGGGTAACGTGCAGCGCATCTCTTCAGTCTCGGCAGAACGTTTTTTATCAGGAAAGTGTATACAGGACAGAAGAACGAGGTTCCTGTCTGTTAATAAAGAAAAACGGTCGGAAGCGTATGTTTGGCTTCCGGCCGTTTTGGGATTTACTGATTTTTCACTGTACAGGAGGCGATGTAGGCGGTATCGGGGGGCGCGGGGAGGCCGGGATCATCGAGGGTGATGACGGGGGTATATCCCTTCTCCTCGAGCCCCATGGCGCAGTGGCAGAGAGCGATGCCCAGATCGATTTTCTGGATGTCCCATCCGTCGGCGGCCGAGAAGCCCCTGCCCTTCTTTTCGTAGAAATGGACGGTTTCGCCGCATTTCACGGCCCGCCACGGCTGCTTGTTGACGGCGGAGGGGGCCCACCGCACCAACTCCAGGGGACCGCGCCACAGACCGGCGGATTTCGGTGTCAGGGGCTTGTCGAAGGAGCCGTCGAAGAAGAGGGCTTCAAAGTCCATGCGGGTGTCCGCCCGGATCCCTTTGCGCATCATAGTTTCCCGGATGGACATGCGGTCCGCGGGATAGCCGAGGGGGCTGACGCAGGGCATGACCTCCTCCGGCCCGAGCTCCATGGCGCGCTCAAAGGCCGGGCGGTCCAAGGTTCCCGCGATCCAGGTGGACCCGATCCCCAGGGACCAGGCATGGAGCAGGATCCGCTCAAAGGCATATCCAAAGGCCTCTTCCGCGTGGGGAACGGCCTTTATTTTTCCAGCGATCCACGCGTGGGACCCGACAATCACGGGGGAGGACAGGCCGTCCCGCTCCTCGTCCAGAATCCGCCATTCGACTGGCAGTCCGAAGGGATTCTCCGTATCCCGGCCAAAGCGCAGGATGCTGTCCAGCACGTCGGGGGAGACGGGCCTGCCGTCAAAGGTGCGCACGCTTCGGCGGCTGCGGATCAGATCCGATGTCGTCAAAGCGCCAGACCCTCCGTCCAGAGGACAAGGTCCGCCTCGGAGAGCTCGCCCCCCAGACGCTTGCCCTCGTCCACCGTCACGCCCTCGCCCACCAGGGAACGGATGCGGTCGGCCGTTTTGCCCATGCCGCTGCCGCCGGAGGTGCAGAAGGGAACGACGGTCTTCCCGGCGAAGGAGTATGCGGTCAGGAAGGTGTCCACCACGCTGGGCTCCCGGCCCCACCAGATGGGGAAGCCCACGAACACGGCGTCATACTTTGCCATATCCTCCACAGCCCCGGCGATGGGGGGACGGCAGTCGGGGTCCTTCATCTCCACGGTGCTGCGGGAGTTTTTGTCCCGCCAGTCCAGATCCGCGGCGGTGTAGGGAACCTCCGGTCTGATCTCAAAGAGATCCGCCTTCTCCACGGCAGCCAGCTCACGGGCAGCCTTCGCGGTCACACCGCTGGCGGAAAAATAAGCAACCAATACGTTTTTCATGGGAGCACCTCCTTGATTTTATACAATCCCATTATATGCTTTGCAATCCCTGAAATATAGCGGAAAATGTAAACAATCTGATCCAGCGAGAAAGATTTACCTCCGGAGCCCGGGAAACAGGAAAAGCGCGCCCCTTCCCGATGAGGAAAAGGACGCGCACGGACGGCCGGGATCAGCGGATCACTTCGCAGAAAACGCCCTCGCCGTTCTCCAGAGTCAGGGAGACGAAGCCCTCCGCGTCCGGATCGAGCCGTGAAGATGCGCCGTTCTGCCATACGGTCAGGGACGCGTTCGTCTTCAGCCGCAGCTCCGCCGGGATGTCCTTCTGCAGGTTTTCGCAGTTGACAACGGTGAAGGCATATCCGTCCGCGCCGTTGGTGAAGCAGCCGAAGAGCAGGGGGGACGCGCTGTCGACCTCCTGAATGACCGCGCCGAAATCGATCTGCCCGCCGAAGCGCATGAAGGCGGTTTTGTCGCCCGATCCGGCGTTGACGGTGAACGTGCCCAGGTTCTTCGGATAGCGGGCGAAGGCGGCGTCCAGGGCGGCGAACTCCCCGTTGATCTTTTGCGCGGCGAACCAGCGGGCGGTCGGCTGCAGCTCGTGGTCGATGAGGGCGGGCTTGAAGTCCTCCGCCGTGCTGTAGGGAGTCATGTAGGTGAAGTAGATGGTCTCGGACGCCCCGAAGGACCGAATGCACCAGGTCTGCCACTCCAGATCCTTCTCGGAGGGCGTGCGCTTGCTGGCGGCGAAGGACACGCTCTGCAGGTAGACGCTGAACGGGACCTCCCTTGCCCGGCACGCGTCCGCCACGATGGCGAGATTCTCCATGTACCCGCCGTAGAGACCGGAGACGTTGCAGGGGTAGATGTCCACGGAGGCCCAGCGGGGTTTCACCGTGTCGAAGAACTGCTCCACGTGCTCCCGGTAGGTGGGGTTGCCCAGCTGCGTCTCGTTGGCGTACATGGGGAAGAGGTTGATGAAGGCCGTTTGCTCCGTCAGCCCTCCCATGGTCTCCACGCATCGCGCCAGAGCGGGGAAGGCGGAGGAGTTGGGCTCGTCGCAGAGGTAGAGACCCCAGACGTGGGGCGCGTCCATGGCGGATTCCACCGAACGGTAGACGTCCGCGGTGAAGGAATCCCAGCCGACCCCGGTCCAGAGGATCTCCAGATCCCAGATGGCGCACCATTTCATGATGTTCCGGCAGAGCTTCGGATCCCGGATCCCGGCGACGCTGATCTTGGTGAACCCGGCCTCGGCGGTCTGGCGTACCAGGGCTTCCGTGTCGTAGCTGTCCCCGGAGGTGCACCACGCGGAGACGGAGTAGAAGCGATTCAGGGAAGGATCCCCTTCCTCGGCGTCGGCGAGCGTCACGGCCACCGGCGGATTCTCCGGCATGGACAATTCATAATCCGAGCCCAGCGCGCCGTAAATCAGCTCCTGATAAAGCGCCCTGCAGTCCGCCCAGTAGCTGCTCCCGCCGATGTGGAGATCAACCCCGTCCCAGCGGACCAGATAGGAGAGATCGCGGCTTTTCGGCGTCAGGGGGGAGGCCGTTCCCACAAGGATGGCGTGAGGAGCGCCGCCCTTTTCCGCAGACGCCGGAACGCGGACCCCGGAAGCCCGGTAGAACCAGTCCGCCAGCGCCTCCATGTCCGCCCGCTGCTCCGCGGTGTAGGACGCGGGATACACGATGGCCCATTCGGACAGCCCCAGGCCGAAGAGGGTCATGCCGTCGGCGGGGAAATGATGCACTTTTTCCATGTCTTTCACCTCGTATTGTTCTTCGCCCCGGATCCAGGCGGCGTATTCCCGGGCAAACGCGGCGGCGGCCTCGCCGATGGTTTCGTCCGGAGCGGCGATGCGGTTCACGGCCCCCACGGTGATGAGATAGTCGTAGGGCGGCTCGGCTCCCGTCAGTTTCTCGTATAGCTCCCCGGATTCCGGGCGGTTGGTGGGGCCGATGAGGATCTCGTTCGGGAACCGGGTGATCTCCTCGCCGCGCTTGACCCAGTCGGTTTTGATGTCCGCCTCGATGCCCTCTTCCTCCAGCAGCTTCCGGAGGGCGACGGCGGCATTCGTCACGGCTTTGTCGGAGTCGTCTCCACGGACGATGGTGCAGGAGGGCGGCGCGGATGGGGTGTCCGGGAGAACCTCGGATTCCTCCACGTCGGTCGTTTCCACCGTCTCCTCCTTCCGGCACCCCGCCAGAGGGAGCAGAAGAATCAGGAAAAGGGAGAGGAGCATCAGAAGAACCCCCGCCTGATAAAGCCTGCCGTTAAGCCGCATGCCGATCACCTCATTTCACGTCTGCCGGATGGGAACAGTATACAGGAAAAATCACGGAAAAGCAAGTAAAAAAGAGGAAAAAACCGTACAATCTGCCGACGCGGATTCGGATTGGCCTTGACGCGGAGGGGCGGCGGATGCTATAATCAAGTCGGACGGCCCAGTGCCGGAAATTCGGAGGATTGGAGAAGGATCCGTTATGCTCAGGGATTTTACAAAGGAGAAGTTTGACGTGCTGATCCAGGCGGGTCAGTCGAACAGCGAGGGCTACGGCTTCGGGCCCGTGGAGGAGCCGTACCGGGAGAACGACCGGGTGTGGTATCTGAACGGGGATTTCACCCTGACGCCCGCCGCGGAGAAGGTGACCGGCAACGAGATTCAGAGCAATTTCAGTCTGGCCTTTGCCGATGAATACGTGAAGAACGGATATCTGGCGGAGGACAGAAAGCTCCTGATCGTCCGGTCCGCTGTGGGCGGTACGGGCTTTCTGGACGGACGCTGGAAGCCGGAGGATCCGCTTTTCCTGCGGATGATGGAGATGACCCGGTGCGCAATGGAGCTGAATCCGGAAAACCAGCTCCGCGCCCTTCTCTGGCATCAGGGGGAGACCGACGCCGAATGCCGCGCTACATATGAGGTCCACTACGGCCACCTCTCCACCCTGATCCGGCTGGTGCGGGAGGGATTTGATGTGCCGGCGCTGCCCTTCGTGGCGGGGGATTTCGTTCAGCACTGGAAGGGGGATCACCTGGATATCTGCGAGCCGGTGATAAACGCCATGCGGGCGGTCTGCCGGGACTGCGGGAACGGGGCCTTTGTGGAGACGGACGGCCTGCTCTCCAACCTGCAGGAACTGCACCGCAATCCCCTGGGCTGGGAGGATCCCATACACTTCTCCCGGAAGTCGATCTATATCCTCGGCAGACGGTATTTCGACGCCTGGCGCGGGATCGTGGAAAACGGAAAATGATCGGAGGATTCTGACAGAATGGAACTGAGACTGAAATATACAAAACCCGCGCCGGATTCCGAGGAGGGCTGGGAGAAATACTCCATCCCCGTCGGATGCTCCGCTTTGGGCGGGAACATCTTCGGCGGCGTGGAGGAGGAGCGGATCCAGATCACCGAGAACTCCCTGGAAAATCCCGGCGGGCTTGGCGGACTGAACAGCTTTGCCGATATCCTTCTGCGCTTCCCCCACAGCTTCGACGCGGCGGAGAGCTATGAGCGGGGCCTGGACCTCGACCGCGCCCTGGCCTATGTCCGGTACGACTTCGGCGGCGTTCACACGGAGCGGGAATACTTCGCCTCCTATCCGGACCGGACGCTGGCGGGGCGTATCCGCACTTCCGCTCCCGTGTCCTTTGCGATCGGGCTGAGAATCCCCTTTCTGACCGAGGAGGAGGGCCGGGAGAAGCGCGGAACCGTGACGGCGGCGGGCGACCGGATCACCATGGCGGGAGTCATGTGCGCCTATAATGTCCGGTTCGAGGGACAGCTGCGGGTGTTCACGGACGGTACGGTCACAACGGAGGATGGCTGGCTGAAAATCGCGAACACGTCGGACACATCCTTCGTCTTCTGCGCCGGGACCAACTACGAGCTGCGGCCGGAGGTGTTCCTGGAGGGGGACAACCGGAAAAAACTGCGGGATTTCGATCCCCATGACCGTGTGACGGCCCTGACGGACGCGGCGGCCTCCTGGTCCTATGCGGAGCTGAGGGCGCGGCACATCGAGGATTACACCGCTCTCTTCGGCCGGGTTTCGCTCACGCTCGGAGAGGATACGGTGCCGGACGCGCCCACGGACGAGCTGCTGGCGGCTTACGGGCGGGGAGAGAAGAGCCGGTATCTGGAAGCGCTGTACTTCCAGTTCGGACGCTATCTGCTGATTTCCTCGTCTCGTCCGGGATGCCTGCCCGCCAATCTGCAGGGGGTGTGGAACTGCCACGACCGGTCCCCCTGGGGCAGCGGGTACTGGCACAACATCAACGTGCAGATGAACTACTGGCCGGCCTTCGTCGCCAATCTGGCCGAGACCTTCGACGCCTACCGGGACTTCAATCTGGCCTTCCGTCCCGCCGCGGAGGAATACGCTCGGCAGTTTGTGAAGGCGACGGTGCCGGAGAAGTACTCCGACGAGCCCGGGGCCTGCGGATGGACCATCGGCACGGGGAGTTACGCCTACACCATCAGCGGTCCCGGCGGCCATTCCGGACCCGGCACGGGCGGGCTGACCTCCAAGCTGTTCTGGGACACCTGGGCCTTCACGGGATCCCGGGAGGTCCTGCGGGAGGTGACCTATCCGGCGCTGCTCTCCATGGCAAAGCACCTGCTCAGAGTGGTGCGGGAGTACGACGGGCTGTATCTCTCCGTGTTCTCCGCCTCCCCGGAGCAGATCATCTGCAACAACTGGTCGAACCCGGTGCAGTACTACCATTCCGTGGGCTGCGCCTTCGATCAGCAGATGATCAAAGAGAACGGAGAAGACCTCCTGCGCTGCGTGGAGCTTTTAGGCGAGGAGAACATCCCCGAGGAGGACCGTCCCGTCATCGAGGAGCTGCGGGCTCAGATCGACAAGTACGACCCCGTGCAGGTGGGCTGGAGCGGCCAGATCCGGGAATACCGCGAGGAACACTTCTACGGCGAGGTGGGCGAATACCGGCACCGCCACATCTCCCAGCTGGTGGGTCTCTATCCCGGCACCCAGATTACCCATAAGACCCCCGCCTGGCTGGACGCGGCGAAAAAGACCCTGGACTTCCGCTCCGACGAATCTACCGGGTGGGCCCTGGCACACCGGCTCAACGCGTGGGCGAGAACGGGGGACGGCAACCGGGCCTACCGCCTGTACGGCAATCTCATAGGCAAGCGGACCCTGCCCAACCTCTGGGACTTCCATCCGCCGTTCCAGATCGACGGAAACTTCGGCGGCGCGTCGGGGGTGGCGGAGATGCTGCTCCAGAGCCACGAGGGGGGTATTGCGCCGCTGGCCTGTATCCCGGACGCCTGGAGCGAGGGATCCTTCTCCGGCCTTGTGGCGCGGGGCGGATTCGAGGTCGGCGCGGCATGGAAGAGTTGCTGCGCATATCGGATAACGGTGAAATCCCTGGCCGGGAACCTCTGCCGGATCCGGTACAGAGGGATCGCCGGGGCAAGCATCCCGTTCCCGCACACCGCAGATGGGGAGGATGTGATCGAATTTCCCACCGAGGCGGGCAAAATCTATCGCATCGACGCCATTCCGGCCTGGGAGAAGAAGCCGGTCCCCGCGACCCTGAACGCCGACCGGACCCTCACCCTCACCTGGGACTTCCCGGAGCCCGTCACCGTCTGGCGTGCCGTGAACAGCGCACCGATCTATGAGAAGATCGCGGCCTCCGTAACCGGCGGATCCTTCACGGATAAGGATTTCGACTTCGCCCGCGCGGAGACCGTCACCTACAAAATTACTCGTGATGATGCGGAGGACGGAGCGGCCCCCGGCGCCGTCGTGACGCTGAACCACGCCACGGAGCTGGAAAAGCAGCGGTACCGCTATCTCGTCCGGCAGCTGAACGCGGTCTGCGGAGGCGCCGAGGCCCCTGAATTCCTCGGATAACGGACTGAACAAAACAAAAACGGACTCCCCGTCATCCGGCGAAAGGTCGGAGCGGGGAGTCCGTTTATTTGGGGGGCACTATTCCTGTATTATTTCAGCGTGTTCAGCAGCTCGTCCGCTTTGGCGATGAGGGGATCGAAGCGGCGCTTCCTCTCTGCGGCGGAGGGCTCCAGATAGGACAGATAGGCGGGCTGGGAGGCGTAGTAGCCGCTGTCCTCCTTGTTCCGCTCAGCAGTCCATTCGGCTTTCTTCTTTTCCAGCAGAGCCCGCGCGTCCTCCGGGCGTCCGAGCTCAAGATAGAGACGGGCCCGGAGCAGGACATCGGGGGATGCGTCCGCCGCGTGGGCAATGACGGCGTCGGCTGCCTGCGCTTCGTCGGGGGTGCTCAGAGCCTTTTGGCATTCCGCTTCCCCGAGGATCGCCCGCAGGAAGGGACCCTCCCCGCCGATGGAGCCGTCCAGCCAGTCCGGGATGGATTTGGCGGCGGCGTAGGCGTCCTTCGCGGCATTGAGGTCTCCGGCTGCGCGCAGCTTATCTCCCAGAGCGCACTGGGCGTCGATGTAGCGCATGGCGATGGCGGCCTCGCTCCCTTCGCCGGGACGGAAATGATGTGTGCGGAGCAGATTCAGGGCGGCTTCCGGCTCCCCTCCCCGGCTGAAGGCCCGGCAGAGCTCCATAGCCGTGTCATCCCGCAAATCGTCCATGGCGGTGTGGGACAGGATCAGGTCGGCGGTCTCGCGGGGATCCTCTCCCTCGGCGTTCATGAGATAGGCGCATTCCCAGACCAGGGCTTTCAGCTCGGGTTCGTCTTCGTCGGCGCAGAAGGGGGCGGTGGAGAGGGCCTGCTTCAGAAGATCGACGGCGGCTCCCCGTTCTCCCTTCCGCCAGAGACAGAGCGCGCGGCCCCGGAGAGACGCCCGGTGCGTGCCGTCCGTCCAGAGCGCTTCCGCTTCCTCATACCGCCGCTGACCGTACCGCAGGACCCCCAGCAGGTATTTTGCATAGAGGTCGCCGGGGTCCTCTTCCAGGGCTCTTTCCAGCGCGGCGGCTTCGGCGGGACGGTGGGGGAAGCGGCGTCCCACAGAAAGGCGCGCGGGCTTTTCTCCGGCCATATAGTACACCATGGCGGAGCAGTCCGGTCGGCGGCGGACGGCGGATTTCAGCAATCGCGCGGCCTCCCCGTCCAGTCCCGCGTCTCCGAGGTCCGCAGCGATGTCCAGTACGGTCTCGTCCACCCGGGCGACGGAAGAGAAGAAGGCGTCCTCATCCATCGCCCCGGCACAGACCATAGCCCAGCCCAGATCACTGTCCGGGGCGGCTCCGACGGCGGTGGGCAGGGACTTCCCGAGACGGGCCGACGCCAGAATCAGGATGGCCTTTGCCTGCGCGTCCGCACCCCGCCGCACCGCTTCTCCGGCCAGCCGTTCCGCCTCAGCGAAGTCCCCTCTGCGGCAGGCCAGAACGGCGGCGCGGGTCAGAGCTTCGGGGGCGGCGTCCCGGCTCCAGGCGGATTTGCGGTATCGGTCAAAGGCTTCGTCGAACCGTCCCTGCCGCTCCAGCGCCAGACCCAGCAGATAGGACGCCCGTCCGGATTCCGGGTTCTGGTTCATGGCGTTCAGACGGGAGATCGCTCCGGTCAGTTCCTCCTCCGCAAGCGCGTACAGGCCCCGGACGATGCGGCATTCGGCCAGGGACAGGGCGGCGGGGACCATCGAGGGATCCAGCTCCAGCGCCCGGCGGAAGTAGACCTCTGCGTCGGAACGGGGATCCCGGTATTGGATCAGATGCTCGCCCAGATTGTACGCCTCGAAGGGGGACTTCACGTCGGCGGGCAGGGGATAGCCGCGGATGATGCGGGGCTCCTTTGCCGGAAAGCGTTCATTGGTGTAGGAGCAGATTTCCTCCCCGCCGTCCAGAATGCAGACGCTCCAGCGCTCTCCGTCCCGCACCGGGCGGCGCAGGTCGAAGTTCAGCAGGGCGGGTTCATCGCAGCGCACGGCGGTGTCCAGAAGAATTTCACCGCCGACCCTGACAGTCACGTGAAGATCGCCTGCCGGACGCGTGGTTTGCAGCGTCAGCCCGTCCCCCTCCACGCGCACGGCGCAGGTCAGATCCGCGTAGTCCGGGATCCCGGTCTTCATCAGGGGGATCCAGTACTGACTGAAGGATTTTGTTTCATAGGGCTCCAGCCAGGTGAAGTCCGGCTGGTTGTCGGTGTAGGTACCGGCCATGAGCTCGCAGTAGGGGCCGTCCGTGTCCGTGAGCTTCTTCTCCCAGTCCCTTGCGTTCTGATCCTGCCCCCAGGTGAACATTTTCTTGCCGGGGGCGATGTGGTGATCCGCCACGTGCATGACGCCGGCGCCGATCCCCTCGTCATAGCCGCCGAAAAAGTCGAAGCGGGAGGGAGCGGCGAAATAGGAGGTGGCGTGAGGAGCGTTGGCGATGAGGGAGATATCCGTGCCCTCCCCGAAGTCACATCCGCCGTAATTGCCCTTTGCCACGGGCCAGGAGGCGGAGCAGGAGCGGTAGTGATGAACCACGTGGTCCACGTCGTGGGGGAAGAAGAGGCGGACGTGCTCATTGACGGAGACGGCGGCATTCTCCCACCACAGGAACGGGTGGCGCAGTTCCGTCCGGTTGGTGACCTTCACCGCCGTTTCGAGGAACATCCGGTCCGGGTACAGTCGGACGCCTACGGTGCCCCGCATCCGGTAGAAGGGATCGGAATCGGAGAGCCAGACCGTGGCTGAGCCGTCCTCCCCCTCCTCCACGGACCAGTCGGCGGGCATGTAGGTAGCGGGCCGGTGATGGAAGGGCCAGTTAAACTCCACGCCGCCGGAGATCCAGGAGCCCAGATCCCCGATGAGGGCGGGCTTGATCACGTGCTGACGGTAGAAGATGTCATAGCCGTTCCGCTTGTCCCGGGCGGAGAAGATCCGGCCTCCCAGAGCGGGGAGCACCGTGACCTCCAGCCAGCGGTTCTCCAGCGTGACGGCGGTGTAGTCCGTGGGGACGGCTTCCTCCGCGCAGGGGGACGAGGTGACGGCGTTGGGGAACGGATTGCCCGAGGTGCCCTGGTGATTCCGGGTTTCGGCGAACATGGGAAGCGTTTCGTAATCCGATTCCGGATAGGTGGGGATGGTCAGCGTGCCGATGCGGACCGATACCTTGCTTGTTTCCATGGATACCCTCCTTCATGCCGGGGGTGTGGCCCGGAGACCGCATATCCCCGGAGCCGCAGCCCGCGTTCATTCCGCCCTCATTATACCCGAATTCCCCCGCTCCGTCAAGTACCGGCCGGGAGAAGACAAAGGGGGAAAAAGTTTGCCGATTTTCATCATTCTCCCTGAAATTGGGGGTGACAAACGCCCGGATTTATGGTACAATAGCAGTATGAGCCAAGCGGCCCCGAAGCGGCAAGGAGGACAAACATGGAGATCAAATACTGTGAAAACTGCGGCGCGGCCATGCCGGCGGAGAGCAAGTTCTGTACGGAATGCGGCACGCCCTTCCCGAAGGCCGATAAGAAAGAGGCAAAACCTGCCGGGAAACCCGATCAGCTTGAAAAAACGGAGTCGCCGCTGGACGCGCTGATGACCCAGCCCGAAGATTCGCCGGCATTTCCGCCTGAAAATCAGCCGGAGCTGCCCTGGGATCGCCCGGCGCAGAGCCCGGCTCAAATCCCGGCGGAACGCCCGGCAGAACGCCCGGCAGAACGCCCGGCAGAACGCCCGGCAGATTACCCGGCAGGACGCCCGGCAGACAATCCCCCCGTTCAGAACATTCAGAACGGCTGGAACGGGCAGCCAAATCCGACCCCGAGCGGATCGGGCGGATCCTGGAACCGTCCTGAGAACAGTCCCTTCTCACAGAATCAGAGCGTCCCGGATCCGGCCCTCAACAGCACGATCACAGAGACGCCCCCTGTCCAGAATCAGCCCATACCCACCGTCACCTACGGACCGGCGAATACCGTCCAGTCTCCCGTCGGAGTCGGCGGTGGGAACGGAGCTTATGATCCGAGACGGGTCCTATACGGTGAGGATCTCAGGGGGACGCCCCTTGAACCGATCAGCGCGTGGGGGTGGCTCGGGATCATTCTGCTCATGGGTATCCCCTTCGTCAATCTGGTGCTGACCATCGTCTGGGCCTGCGGCGGATGCCGGAAAAACGCCAAGAAGAGCTTTGCCAGAGGCGTGCTGCTTTATGTTTTGCTCGGGATTCTGCTCACCTTGCTCTTCGGCTTCCTGCTGGTGACCGTTTTCATCAACATCCCGGCCGTGGAGGATGCACTCAACGAAATTCTGGCCCAGTTCGGCTATTACATCGTATAACGGCCGCAGACGCCGGAAAACAAAAAAAGAAAGAACGGGGTTTCCCGACAAAGGGGCCCCGTTCGTGTTTTGTGCGGATTCGATTTGTATCAGCCCAGCTTCACGCGGATCACGTTCCAGCTGTGTTTGCTGAGGGTCGCCGTGACATGGCCGTCCGCCAGAGCAGCGGTGCCGTTGGCTTCGGGAACCACGTTCATGGGATTCTCGGCGGTGTTGATGGCCTTGAGATCGTCGTTCGACATGGTGATGTGCTCGATGACGGCGTCAGGCCCGAAGGCGGAGAGGTCGCAGGAGAAGTCCATGTCCTCGTCCAGGGAGCGGTTCACGGCGAAGATGTCGATTTCCTTCGTATCCTCGTGGTAAACGGCGCAGGACTCCAGATAGGGGACGTCCTTGGCGTTCTTGGCGTCGTAGGTCGGGCTGTCCGCGCGTCCGTCCAGAACCGTGCCGCGGCCCCAGGCGGAGCAGTGCATGAAGGGATAGAAGATGGTCTGTGCCCAGGCGCGTCCGCCGTCCTCGGTGTTCTCCGTCATGATGGGGGCGATGACGTTGACCAGCTGAGCCAGGCAGGCCATCTTGACCCGGTCGCAGTGCTTCAGCAGGGTCATGAGCAGGCAGCCCACCACCAGCGCGTCCTCGAAGTTGTAGACGTCTTCCAGCTGATGCGGGGCCACGGACCACTTCTCGAAGGGCGCGCCGTGGCTGTGGAACCAGACGTTCCACTCGTCGAAGGACAGGTACATGGTCTTCTTCGACCGCTTGACGTGCTTCACGTAGTCCGCGATGGAGCAGACGGTTTTGATGAAGCGGTCCATATCCATGGAGGAGGCCAGGAAGGAGGGGGTGTCGTTGGCCGGGTTGCCGTAGTAGGAGTGGAGGGAGATGTAGTCCACGTGGTCATAGGTGTGCTTCAGGACCTCGGCCTCCCAGTCGCCGCACATGCCGGAGCCGGACGAACCGCAGACCACCAGCTCGATGGAGGGATCCGTCCACTTCATGAGCTTGGCGGCTTCGCAGGCGATACGTCCGTATTCCGTGGCGGTCTTGGCGCCCATCTGCCAGGGGCCGTCCATCTCGTTGCCCAGGCACCAGACCTTGATGCCGAAGGGCTCCTCGAAGCCGTTCTGGCGCCGCAGGTCGGAATAGTAGGTGCCTCCCTTGAAGTTGCAGTATTCCACCAGATTGCGGGCTTCCTCGGGGCCTCTCGTGCCCAGGTTGACCGCCATCATGACGGAGGTGTCGGCCTTCTTGCACCAGGACTGGAACTCGTCGATGCCGACTTCGTTGGTCTCGGTGACGCCCCACGCCAGCTCGGGCCGTCTCGGTCTCTTGTCCTTCGGGCCGGTGCCGTCCTCCCAGCGGTAGCCGGAGACGAAGTTGCCGCCCGGATAGCGCACGATCGGCACGCCCAGCTTCTTCACGAGGTCGATGACGTCCCCGCGGAAGCCTTCCTCATCCGCCGTGGGATGACCGGGCTCGTAGATGCCGTGGTAGACGGCGCGGCCCAGGTGCTCGATGAAGGAGCCGAAGATCCGCGGATCCACCTCTCCGACGGTGAACGACGGATGCAGGGTGAGGGAAGCGTTCAGTGACATGGTAAAAACTCCTTTGAATGAAATTCAGGGGGATTATTGCTTAAGAACAGGTTTTCGCACGCCCGGCGGCCTGTCGGGGGTTCAGATATCCGCCATCTGCAGGTATTCCGCGCCGTGGTCCGCGATATACCGTTTCCGGCCGGGGAGGTCGTCCCCCAGCATGAGGTCGAACATGCGGGCGGTGGCCTCGGCCTCGGCGGGCGTGACCCGGATGAGACGGCGAGTGGCGGGATTCATGGTGGTCTTGGCCATCATGTCCGCGCTGTTTTCGCCCAGACCCTTGGAGCGCTGGAGGGTGTACTTTTTCTTCTCCCCGTCCAGACGGGCGGTGATCCGGGCCTTCTCCGGCTCGTTGTAGGCGTATTCCGAGTCCCGGCCCGAGACCTTGATCTCATAGAGGGGGGATTCGGCGATATACACCCGCCCTTCCTTCAGGAGGGTGGGCAGGAGACGGTAAAACAGGGTCAGAAGCAGAGTGCGGATCTGGAACCCGTCCTCGTCCGCGTCCGTGCAGATGATGATCTTGGACCAGCGCAGGTTCGCCAGATCGAAGGCGGCCATATCCGTCTTCTTCCGGGTCGAGAGCTCCACCCCGCAGCCGATGACGCGGAGCAGGTCCAGGATGATGTCGCTCTTGAAGATCCGGTCGTAGGAGGCCTTCATGCAGTTCAGGGTCTTGCCCCGGACGGGGATGATGGCCTGAAAGTCCGCGTCCCGGGCCAGCTTGCAGGAGGTCATGGCGGAGTCGCCCTCCACGATGTAGACCTCCCGCAGTTCCGGATCCTTGGAGCGGCAGGCTACGAATTTCTCCACCCGGTGCGCCACGTCCATGCCGGAGGAGAGCTTTTTCTTCAGATCCAGCCGCGTGCTTTCCGCCTGTTCCCGGGAGCGCTTGTTCACCAGAACCTGACTGCAGAACCGGTCCGCGTCCGCCGGGTTCTCCGCGAAGAAGTACTCCAGCTGGTTCTTCAGAAACTCATTCATGGCGTCCGCGATGAACGTGTTGGTGATGGCCTTCTTGGTCTGGTTGGCATAGGAGGGGCGGGTGGAGAAGCTGCTCGTCACCAGGATGAGGCAGTCCTCGATGTCCGGGAAGGTGATCTTCGATTCGTTCTTGTTGTACTTCCCCGTGGCCTTGAGCCGCTTGTCCACCGCGGAGACGAAGGAAAGACGGACGGCCTTGTCCGGGGATCCGCCGTGCTCCAGCCAGGAGGAATTGTGGTAGTGCTCGATCATGTGGACGGATTTGGACACGCACCAGGCCACGTCCGCCACCAGCTTGTAGTCGCTCATATCCGCCCGGTCCCGGCCCTTGGTCTCCAGGTGGAAGAAGGCGGTCTTCGTCTCGGCGGTGTCCCCGGCGATCTCGGCCACGTAGTCCGTGATGCCGTTTTCGTAGAAGAATTCCTCCGTGTCGAAGGCGCCGTCGGGCTTCTCCCAGCGGAAGACGAAGCGGATCCCGGCGTTCACCACGGCCTGCCGCTTCAGCATGTCCTCGTAGTACTCCCGGGGGATGTCGATCTCCGTGAAGACCTCCAGATCGGGCCGCCATCTCTGGATGGTGCCGGTGCGGCGGTTCTTCTTCGTCAGGGGCTCCACCTTCAGCTCCGTCACGGCCTCCCCCTTCCGGAAGGAGATGGAGGACACGTTCGTGCCATCGTAGGAGGAGACTTCGTAGAATTCCGACGCGTACTGGGTGGCGCAGGCTCCCAGACCGTTCAGCCCCAGGGAGTACTCGTAGGCAGAGCCGCCGGAGTTGTTGTCGTATTTGCCGCCGGCATAGAGCTCGCAGTAGACCAGCTCCCAGTTCCACCGGCCCTCCCCTTCGTTCCAGCCCAGGGGAACGCCCCGGCCGAAGTCCTCGATCTCCACGGAGCGGTCGGCGTAGGCGGTGATGTTGATCACATTGCCGTACCCTTCCCGCGCTTCATCCACGGAGTTTGAGAGGATCTCGAAGACGGAATGCTCCGCACCCTCCAGACCGTCCGAGCCGAAGATGACGGCGGGACGCTTCCGCACGCGGTCGGGACCCTTGAGGGAGGTGATGGATTGGTTGTTGTATACGTCCTTGGTTTCTTTCTTTTTCATGGAATTGGAATTACCGGTGGCCCAGAGGCAGGATGGGCAGGATGGGGGAGCCGTTGGCGTTGGTGATTTCGGCCACCAGGAGCGTGGTCTTGGTCATCATGGCCTGCACCAGCTGGGGACAGTTCTTCTTGAATTCCTCCGCCATGTCGATGGTCTTCCAGTCCACCTCTCCCCGGGTGCCGGGATTGAACACCAGCATGACGGAGAAGGAGACGGAGAGGGTGAAGGGCCCTTCCGGATCGAAGGACAGGGTGCGGTTGTAGGTGATCTTCACGCCTGCGCTGCCGATGAGCTGCGCCACGATGGTGTCCCGGGCGTTGAGACGGAGCTGGCCGGGCTGGACGCGCTGGGTCTCGTAGCTGACATTTTCCAGCATGATGTGGCGCTCAGCCAGGAAATACCGGTTGAACTCAAATCCGTCGGGGGTGTGGTAGCGGGGCTTGGCCGGAGCGGGATCCTCGGCGGCCTCGGGAGCGGGGATCGCTGCCTCAGGGGCCTGGGCCTGTGCGGTCACGGCGGAATCCGCGGCGGGGACTTCGGGAGCGGGCGTTTCGTCCTCTGCTTCGGGAGCGGTTTCAGGGACTTCCTCCGGCGCGGGGACCTTCTTTTCCTTATCCTTGTCGTTGTTCTTGTCTGCGTTTCTTTTGAAGAGGGGCATGTTGATATATCCTTTTCTGAATTTGATTTGTGGGGTCACGGTTTACTGCATGATCCGCAGGATGCTCCAGCCGTTTTCCTCGCGCCAGCAGGCGATGAGGCCGGAGGACACCTGGGAGATGGAATCGTAGGTGAAGGGAAGAACGATGTTGCCGTCCGTATCGATGAGCCCCCAGCGGCCGTCCTCGGTCTTTAAGGGAGCCAGACCGCCCACAAAGGGACCGCCGTCCGCGAAAATGGGCTGGGCGATCCATTCGCCGGTTACGGACTGAACGCCGTATTTTCCGTCCCGGGACAGCAGCAGGCGGCCCTCGGAATAGCCCTCCAGGCTGTATCCCACGGGCAGCTCGAATTCCGTGCCGTCCTTCCGGATCAGCGCGTCATATTCGTCCACCACCTTGATCTGGGAGCCGGTGTACCCCGTCCGGAGGAAGTACCGCCAGAAGTCGATGATCTGCTTCCGGACGCGCACCAGCCCGTGATCGAAGTAGAAGGAGCCCAGAGACTCGATGCCGTAGGTGTAGGGCGGCTGGAAGGAGGCGAAGACCCGGCGGTTCTGCTCGTTCGCGTACATCCATCCCGTGGGGAAGAGGGGCTCCCCGTCCTCACCGATGAAGCAGAGCACCGAGCGGTCGATGCCGCTGTTGTTGATGAACCAGCCTTCCTCATGGTAGGTCTGATGGGTGTCCCGGTCGTAATAGGGGAAGAGGGGCGCGCCGTTCAGCTCCATATTCACGTAATGGGTCGTGGGAAGAGGTTCCGCCGCCGTGACCACTGCCGCACCGCCGATGAATGGCAGCGCCGTCCGGTACTGATAGGGGGTCAGATAGCCCGGCTGCGGTTCGGGTTCCGGCTCCCCTTCCGCTTCCGGTTTCTCCGAAGGCGCGGATTCGGAATCGGGGGCGTCTGCAGCGGGTTCACTCTCTCCTTCCGCCTCCGCCGCTTCCCCGTCCTCAGCCGGTTCCACGGCAGGTTCGGGTTCAGGCTCGGGTTCGGGCATATATTCCACGGGGATCCGGTAGCCGTAGAGACCCGTCTCCTCGTCCTTGTCCACATAGACCCGGTCCGTGTCGGTATGGCCGTAGTCGGCGGGATAGTCGAAGCTCAGCCCGCGCCCGTCCAGATCGGGGTTGTAGTCGCTGAGAACGAAATTCTTCCCGTCGGCGGAGAGATGGAAGTAGAGCAGGGAGCCGTTGTTCCGCGTCCGGCAGAAGAGGGGCCTGTCCTCCCGATCCCGTGCGTAAGCAGGTTCGTAGCGTCCGGTGGCGTAGGAGCAGAGCAGCTCGCCCTCCGCGGAGACCACCACGATCCTGTCTCCGTTTTCGATGAGCAGATAGCCCATATACAGCTCCACAGTGGGCCGCTGCTGGATGAAGGTGTAGGGCTTGGTCACCAGCTCGCTGTCCTCGTTGGCCGGATCGGTGGGCATGAGCCGGTAGGAGGTGGCGTGGCGCCAGGTCTCCGAATAGGACTCGGGAAACTGAAAATCAAAGGTCAGCTTGCCAAGGACGTTCTTCCCCGGGGCATAGACCACCGTCGGGGAGGCGTAGCTCCGTCCCGCGTTCAGCAGTTCCGCCGCCGTCGAGACCTTGATCCGCGCGTCGGGCAGCTCCGCTGTGTCGTATACATAGCGCAGGTTCACGGGGGCTTTCTTTTCCCCGCCGTTTCCGGAGACGGGGGAGGCAGGGCCGGATGTGTTCTGCGGATTCGCCGCGCTGTCCCGGCCGGATGACGCCTCGTTTTCGGCGGGGGTGTTTCCGTCCGGCTCGGCGGCGGGATTCATGAGAAGCGCTTCCGGCACGGCGAAGGGATCGTCGGATCCGGAGGACAGATGCTCTCCGTCCCGCAAAAGATCCAGCTCGTCCTTGTAGCGGTCCAGGAAGGAGAAGTCATAGTAGCCGAGATAGTAGAGCAGCACAAGAAACGCCGTGCCGAAGATCAGCGCGAACAGCAGGAGGGATCGGATGGGTCTTGACAGCTTGCTCCAGAAATATCTCATGGCAGAAGGTTCCGTTATTTGTGGTATTTGCCTCCCGCCCCGATTTCACCCGCCCGGTAGATCTGCTCGAGGAGCATGACCCGGAAGAGCTCATGGGGGAAGGTCATGGGGGAAACGGACAGGCGGAGGGCGGCTTTGGCCTTGACGCGGTCGGAGAGCCCGTAGGAGGACCCGATGACGAAGCAGATCTCGCCGGAGCCGGAATCCGCCGCCTGCGCGATTTTTTCCGAAAAGGCTTCGGAGGACAGGGACCGTCCCTCCACGCACATGGCCCAGAGGAGGGCGCGCGGGGGGACGGCTTCGAGAATGCGGTCCGCTTCCTTCTCCAGGGCTTTCTCGATGTCCGCCCGGGACGGGGATGCGGGGAGCGGCTCCGGCTTCAGCTCCTCCATGGTGAGGGCGTAGAAGCGGGAGATCCGTTTGGCGTATTCCCCCGCCGCCTCCCGGAAAGCGGCCTCCGTCAGCCTGCCCATGGCGATGACGCGGATTTTCAGCATGACGCCTCCCTGCGGTGATGTCCCGCCGTCCTCAGGTTTTTGTGAAGAACGACAGCTCGATGTAGCTCAGAAGCAGCGTGACGATGAGGGGCATGAGGATGTACATCAGGCTGCGGGCCTTTTCGCGGTTGGCGGGCAGCTTGCGGAGAAAGTCGTCTTTCCGCTCGTCGGACCAGGCTGCAGGCAGATCGTCCCGCTCGTATTCCGTGCGCCCCAGAGTGAAGCCGTTCAGCACAAAGAATACGGCGAAGAGCACCACTACGGCGATTCCGTAGAGCGCGGTCCCGGCATAGTAGATCCAGGGCTTGTCCATGGCGTCCGCCAGATAGATGATGAAACGGAGAAGCGCGTAGGTCAGAACAAAGCCGGCGAACAGAAGCAGGACCTTTTTGAGGGTATCCTTGGGATTGAGCTTCATTCCGCCGTCCCTCTCACAGGATCCTGCACGCGCCGTTCTTCCGGACGCTGAGGATGTGGCAGGCGCCCTCCCCGAACACGGCGTCCATCTTCTCCCGGTAGGCGGAGGTCAGATCGGAGGGAACGAAGGCCTGGATGGTGCCCGCGAAGCCGCCGCCGTGAACCCGGCACACGCCGCCCGTGCCCCGGAGGAAGTCCTCGGTGAGGCAGAGCGCCAGAGAAAGCCCCTGCTCCTCCACGTTGATGGTGGTGTAGACGTTCTGGAGGAACTTGAAGCTGGAATTGCCGGAAGCGGTGACGCCCGCCTTGAAGCCCTCGATGTCCCCGGCCTTCAGCGCTTCTACCTGCGCCGCTACCCGCTCGTTCTCAGCGAAGAAGTGGTAGGCCCGGAGAATGGCCCGGTCGCCCAGATAGGTTCTGAGGTACTTGCCGTGAGCCGCCAGCAGCGCGTCCAGAGCCTCCTTCGAGGAATCCCGGAGGACGGAGACGCCCAGCTCCTTCGCCACGGCCTTCATTTCGGCGGGGACGGAGGCGTAGTCGGCATTCAGGTTGGCGTGGTTGCCGCCGGTGTTGACGATGCAGAGACGGTATCCCGCTGCGGTCAGGTCGAAATCCAGCTTCTCGATGACGGGGGAAGCAGGATCCTTGAAATCGATGGTGATGAAGCCGCCCACCGCGCAGGCCGTCTGGTCCATGAGGCCGCAGGGCTTGCCGAAATACACGTTCTCCGCGTACTGGGACATCTTGGCGATCTCGACGTTTGACACCTTGCCGTCGTTGTAGAGGTGGTTCAGAATGTTGCCCACCATGACCTCGAAGGCGGCGGAGGAGGAAATGCCGGACCCCTTCAGCACGTTGGAGGTGGTGTAGGCGTCGAACCCGCCGATCTTATACCCGGCGTTGAGAAAGGCCTTTTCCATGCCGGCGATGATGGCGGCGGAGGTGAAGAAGTTCGCTTCGTCCGGGGCGTCGGCCATGGCGCGGGGAACCACATCCTCCGGGAAGCCCTCGGACTGGATGCGGATCCGCCCGTCATCCGTGGGCTTGACGACGGCGAGAATATCGAGATTCACGGAGGCCGCGATGACCCGTCCGTGGTTGTGGTCGGTGTGGTTGCCGGAAATTTCGGAGCGCCCGCCCACGGAATAGAGGGAGAGGTCTCCGTCGCCGTATTTGGCCAGGAAGGCGTCCGCGGCACGGGCATACCGTTCTCTCTGGGCCGGTACGGCGTCGGGGGAGACGGAAAGACCGTCGGTGAGCGCGGCGTCGATTCCGCCCTCCAGAATCGTTTTTTTCAGTTCAGCTGCCGTCATGGGAATTCCCCTTTCATCGTCTGATTGGATTCCGGCGGAGGCCGGTGTCGGATACACGGGATAGTATACCACAAATCCCGTTCATTACAAGATACGGATTGTAAATATTGCGTTCGCCCCGTTCACAGAAGGCTCCCGGGAATGCCGCCTCAGACCGCCCATTCCGGCACGCCCTCAGCCTGCCTCCGCGCCGCCCTTCTGCGCACCGCCGCCGTGACGATCCAGAGTATCAGGGAGACAAGGCACACCACGCCCCCGGCAATGAGGACGATCAGGCCGGTTCGGGACAGATCCCCCATGACCGGGAGATACACAATGTCGAAGGTGGATTCCAGCGCGATGCCAACCCTCCCGAGCAGCGCGGCCTTGTAGGGAGCCGCCAGCATGGGGGACAGATACGCCGCCAGCCCGGAGAGGGCGCATACCGCACCGCCCAGGGTCAGGGTCGGCAGCATCCTCAGCCGAAGCGCGATGAGGAGCAGCAGGGCGAAGGTGAAGCAGACGGACAGCACCAGAGCCAGCGTCCCGGTGGAGAAGATCTCCCGGGCAGGCGCGAGGGAGGTCAGCCGGGAGGCCAGAGCCTGTTCGTTCACAAAGGATGCCATCACCGCTATGGCAAAGGCTGCGGGATCCCGCACGAACACCAGCCCGTCCATGGCGCCCCCCGCAGCCGCCGCCTCAGCCGCGCTCCGCAGATCCACCTGGGGAACCGGACCGTCGTCCAGAAGCCAGGCGCGGAAGGAGAGGCAGTAGTCCCGGAAAACGGCGGGGATGCCCATGTCCCGGCACAGACTGTTGAACTGCTCGCCGGATATGGAGATCCCGTAGCCGTCCAGCGCTTCGTTCAGCTGATCGGGAATGGTGGTGAAGCCGCCGAAGCCGTCGGGAAAGCGGATGGAGGCAAAGTCCAGGTTTTCCGCGGTCCTCCCCACAAAGGCGGGATTCAGGGATCCCCGGACGGAGGACAGGAGAACGGCGGCGGCGGTGGAGGCGAAGAGGCCGATGCAGGCCGCGATCGCCAGGAGCACGCACAGGATGCGGACGAATACTTTCATGATCATCCTCGGATAATGTCGGTTCCTCTCATTATACCAAATCCGGCGGCGAATTACAAGGGATCCGGCCGAAATCCACCAGGCGAAAACGCCGACGAAAACGACCCAAGAATGCCCGGTAAATGCCCGGAATTGCCGCAGCCGGTGAAGGATCCGCCCGCCGTTTGCACAGGAATCCGTCAATCTCCCGCCCGTCCCTTGACTTTGCGCGGCGGGGGCGGTATAATATAAAATGATGAAATGTGAGCATCCGTCCCAAATCCCCGCCGGGGGACGGAGAGCAAAGAGGAGGAACCTGCCTTGAATCGCATCGCCAGCTTTACCGTCGATCACGACCGGCTCGAACCGGGGATCTACGTATCCCGCCGGGACGGAGACGTCACCACATATGACCTGCGTACCCGGAAGCCCAACGCCGGGGACTATATGGACAACCGCACCATGCATTCCGTGGAGCACATGTTCGCCACCTTCATCCGCAACTCGGAGATCCGCGATTCCGTCATCTACTTCGGACCCATGGGCTGCCAGACCGGCTTTTATCTCCTGACCCGGGACGTGCCGGACGCGCGGGTGCTTGCGATCGTGAAGGACGTGCTCGGGAAGATCCTTGCCTACGAGGGCCCCGTTTTCGGCGCGTCGCAGAAGGAATGCGGCAACTGGCGGAATCTGGACCTGGGAGACGCGAAACGGGAATGCGCCCGGTATCTGGAGATCCTTGACGGGAAAAACAACGATTTCCGCTACGAGGCATAACCGATTGAAGCTGAATATAAGGAGCCAGCCATGAAAAAATTTACCTTCGGCACCCCGGAAACCTTCGTCCCCTCCGCCTTCTGCGACGGCTTCGACTACCGTGAGAGCGAGATCCGCTATCCCGCCTCCAACTTCGTGTTCAGGGAGATCGCCTCCGGCTGCGTGCTGGAATTCCCCATCGAGGACGACTGCCAGATCTTCGGCTTCGGTCTTCAGCTGAAGCAGTTCAGCCACCGCGGGCACAAGCTGAAAATGGACGTGAACGCCGACCCCGTGACGGCCAACGGCGAGAGCCACGCCCCCGTCCCCTTCTTCGTCACCAACAAGGGCTACGGCATGTATTTCGACACCGCCCGGTACGCCGAATTCTACTGCGGCAAGCAGAAGAATCCTTATTTCGGCGGCGCGGATCCGGTAAAGGAGGGCCCCGTGTCCGAGGGAGGAGCCGCGGATTCGGAAAGCGCCCTCTACGCCGCCCGTCGGGAAAACGCCGCCTGGATGAGCGTCCGGATCCCCGTGGCGAAGGGCGTGGACGTCTACGTCATCGAGGGGGACGGCATCACCGACATCGTCTCCCAGTACAATATGCTCTCCGGCGGCGGTCCCGAGGTGCCGGAATGGGGACTCGGCATGCTGTACCGCTGCTACACCGGCTGGGACGCGGAGAAGATCAAGTCCGTGGCCGACTATTTCCGTGAGAACGACATCCCCTGCGACATCATCGGCCTGGAGCCCGGCTGGCATACCCACGCCTATTCCTGCACCTACAAGTGGAGCAGCCGCTATCCGGATCCCGACGGGTTCCTGACCTACCTGAAGGACCGGGGCTATCACATCAATCTCTGGGAGCACGCCTTCACCCATCCGGACGCGGACTTCTTCCGGGAGATCGCCCCCTACTCCGGCGACTGGATGGTCTGGGGCGGCGTGGTGCCGGATTTCGCGGTTCCCGAGGCACGGAAGATCTTCGCCGACTACACCCGTGAAAATCTGGTGGAGCACGGTGTGGACGGCTTCAAGCTGGACGAGTGCGACAGCAGCGACAACACCGGCGGCTGGTCCTTCCCCCTGTCCGCGGAGTTCCCCTCCGGCATGGACGGCATGCAGTACCACTCCCTCTTCGGCACCCTGTATGTCAAGACCATTATGGACGCCCTGGGAGACAGACCGACCCTCGGCGAGGTGCGGCAGATGGGCGCGCTGGCGGCGTCCTATCCCTTCGTCCTCTACAGCGATCTGTACGACCACCGGGACTTCATCCGGGGCGTGGTCAACTCCGGCTTCTCCGGGATCCTCTGGGCCCCTGAATTCCGCTCCGCCCATTCCCGGGAGGAGTGCATCCGCCGCATGCAGGCCGTGGTGTTCTCCGTCCAGTGCCTGGTGAACGCCTGGAACTACGACGGCATTCCGTGGGTGATCCATGAGTGCGAGGAAGAGGTGAAGGACCTGCTCCGGGTCCGCGCCGGCCTGATCCCCATGCTGAAAGAAGCCTTTGACGAATACCACAGAACCGGAAAGCCCCCGGTCCGCGCCCTGGTCATGGACTACACCGACGACCCGGAGACGTACAATATCGACAACGAGTACCTCTTCTGCGCCGATCTGCTGGTAGCCCCCATCGCGGCGGGCACCGGAGACGAGCGGGACGTCTACCTCCCCGTGTCGGACGAATGGGAGGACTACTTCACCGGCGAGGCCGTCGGAAACGGAAAGATCCATGTGAAGACAGAGGGTATTCCGGTGTACAGAAAAGTGAAGAGATAAATTCAGAAGGATTTGAACTATGGCAAAAAAAGCAAAAGTGGGCTTCGTCTCCCTCGGCTGCTCCAAGAACCTCTGCGATACGGAGATCATGCTCCGCCATCTGGTGGATGAGGGCTACGAGATCACCCCGGAGGAAACCGAGGCGGACGTGGTCATCGTCAACACCTGCGCCTTCATCGAGAGTGCGAAGAAGGAGTCCATCGACAACATCATCGACCTGGGCTGGCTGAAAAAGCACAACGGCCTGCGCGGCATCATCGTCACCGGGTGTCTGGCGGAGCGGTACCGGGATCAGGTCACGAAGGAGCTGCCCGAGGTGGACGCCGTACTGGGCGTGGGCTCCATCCACCGCATCGGCGAGGCGGTGAAGGCCGTGCTGGAGAACGCCGAAAAGAAGGGCGGCAAGAAGAAAAAGTTCGCCTGCTTCGACGACAAGGAGGCCTCCGTTCTGGGCGGCGAGCGGGTCATCACCACCGGGGACGCCATGGCCTATCTGAAAATCGCCGAGGGCTGCTCCAACCGCTGCACCTACTGCGCCATCCCCATGATCCGGGGCAAAATGCGCAGCCGCACCATGAAGGAGCTGGTGGAGGAGGCCACGTCCCTGGACGCCATGGGCGTGAAGGAGCTGGTCCTCATCGCCCAGGATACCTCCGCCTACGGCATCGACCTCTACGGGGAGTACGCCCTGCCGGAGCTGATCCGGGGCATCACGGACGCCACGAGCATCCCCTGGATCCGCCTGCTCTACTGTTATCCCGACAAGATCACCGACGAGCTGGTGAAGGAGATCCGGGACAATCCCCGGGTGGTGAAGTACATCGACATCCCGATCCAGCATATCTCCGACCCCATTCTCCGGCGCATGAACCGGCACGGGGACGCCGCCATGATCCGGGACGCCGTGGCCAAGCTGCGGACGATCCCCGGCATGGTGCTCCGCTCCACCGCCATCGTGGGCTTCCCCGGGGAGACCGAGGAGGACTTCAACGAGCTCTGCGATTTCATCCGGGAGGCGAAGTTCGAGCGGTTTGGCGCGTTCACCTATTCCCAGGAGGAGGACACCCCGGCTGCGGAGTTCCCGGATCAGATCGACGAGCAGGTGAAGCAGGACCGGTATGATCTCCTCATGCAGGCCCAGCTCACCGTCAGCGAGGCGTACAACAAATCCCGGGTGGGGAAGACCTACCGGGTGCTCTGCGAGGGCTGGGATCCCGTGGCCGGCTCCCACTTCGGACGGAGCTACGCCGAGGCCGCGGACATCGACGGCAAGATCTGGTTCTCCACCAACCGGAAGGACCTCCGCATTACCGAGGGCGAAATGATCGACGTGAAGATCACCGAGGCCATGGACTACGACCTGGTGGGCGAGGCGGTCCTGAATGTGTGACCGTCACATGTGACCGTCACGCGTGACAGGCTGAGGGAATATGCAATGGATCATTTTCGTGTTGTCCTTTTCGGGATTCTGCTGATCGTCATCGGCGGGCTCAACGCGGTCTTTCCGGCCCTGACGGCGGAATTCCGGTCGTTCTGGCAGTCGTGGCAGTATAAGGATTCCGCTCCCACCGACACGGCCCTGCTCGTCACGCGGATCGGCGGTATCCTTGTCTCACTCGTCGGGATCGCGCTGGTCCTGTACGGGGGCGGGGTCATCCGCGTCTGACTTCCGCCGGTATTTTCAGAGCAATACAGCAAAAACGGAGTGTATAGTATATGAACCTTCCCAACAAACTCACCATGTTCCGCATCTGTATGGTGCCGGTGTTCCTCATCCTGCTCTGCGTCCCGCAGGTGGGCGAGGCCATGGGACAGACCGCCCTGCTGCTGACCACCGCCGCCGTCTTCGGGATCACCTCCCTGACGGACATGATCGACGGCAAGATCGCGCGGAAATACAACCTCATCACCGACTTCGGCAAGTTTATGGACCCCCTGGCCGACAAATTCCTCGTCATGGCCGCCATGCTGGGGATCCTGGTGAAGTTCGATGACCTGCGCCCGGTGTTCGTCTGGGCCGCCGCCGTGGTCATCTTCCGGGAGTTCGCCGTCACCTCCCTCCGCCTCGTCTGCGCTCAGAAGGCCGGAAAGGTCATCGCCGCCGCGTGGCTGGGGAAGGTGAAGACCACCACCCAGATGATCTGCATCGTCTGCGTCCTGCTGGAGCCCCTGATCCCCATGCCGCTCTTCTCGGAGAAGCATCTTCTGTCCTATGTCACCATGGCCGCCATGACCGTCATGACCCTGTGGTCCGGTATCGACTATCTCCGACTCTACTGGCCCTACATCGGAGAAACCAAATGAGCGCGGTCCGTGTTCTTGACGAATGGACCGCCCCCGCCGGACTTCCCGCCGTTTCCGTGGACTGCCGCGGGACCGGCGGTTTTTCCGTGGAGAAGACCTTCTACTGCGGCCAGACCTTCCGCTTTCTCCGGGACCCCGGCAATCCGGACAGGGTAACCGGCTCCGTGCGGATGGGGAAGGGGCTGCCCGAGGCGCGGCTGACCGTGGACGGTTCGGGTCTGGATCCGGAGACGGGGGAGGGGACCCTGGTTCTGGAGGGGATCGCGGCGGAGACCTTCCGGGACCGGTTCGCGGACTACTTCGATCTCGGCACGGACTACGGGGAGGGGGAGCGGATCATCCTTTCCGCCATGCCGGACGAGAGGAGCCGCGGGGAGATGGCGGAGGCGCTGCGGTGCGGCCGGGGCATCCGTATCCTGCGGCAGGATCCCTGGGAGACCCTCGTGACCTTCATTCTCAGCCAGAACAACAACATCCCCCGGATCCGCCTCATCGTGTCCCGCCTCTGTGCCGCCTGCGGAAACCGCTTCCCGGAGCCGGAGGATCTCGTCCGCCTGGGAAAGGACGGCCTGTATGCCCTGGGCTGCGGATTCCGGGCGAAGTATCTGGCGGACGCGGCGGAGAAGGTCCTCTCCGGGGACGTGGATTTCAGCCGGATCCGCACCGCGCCGGACTACGGGGACGCGGCTGGAGAGCTGACGGCGATATACGGCGTTGGCCCTAAAGTGGCGGCCTGCGTCCTGCTCTTCGGCTTTCACCGGACGGACGCCTTCCCTGTGGACGTGTGGATGAAAAAAGCCCTGGCGAGAAAATTCCCGGAGGGTTTCGATCCGGCGCCGCTGGGAGAATGGGCGGGATATGCCCAGCAGTGCCTGTTCTTCGCGGAGCGGGAGAGATAATCAAGCGGGAGACGGTTCTTTCCGATGAAGAAAGTCCGTCTCCCGTTGTTTTATTTCCGTCTCCACGTCAGCGGGGAGAAGGTGAGGATCAGGGGATAGATCTCCAGCCGGCCGAACAGCATGGCGGCAGACAGGATCAGCTTGGCAAAGGGGCTGTAGTCCGCGTACCCGCCCATGGGTCCAACGGCGGAGAGGCCGGGTCCCACGTTGTTGAAGCAGGAGATAGCCGCCGTGACGTTGGTCTCCAGATCGAAGGGCTCACCCCCCAGCAGGAGGATGACCGCCGCCAGCAGGAGACTGTACAGGGCGAAATACCGCATGACGCCCGTCTGGGTGGCTTCGTCCAGGGGCTTTCCCTCGAAGCGCACCGTCGCCACGGACCGGGGATGCAGGAGCTTTCTGAACTCCCGCCGGGCGCACTTGAAGAGGATGGCTACCCGGGAGATCTTCAGGCCGCCCGCCGTGGATCCCGCGCATCCGCCCACGAAGAGCAGGATGAAAATCAGCGTCCGGGAGAGGCCCGGCCAGAGGTTGAAGTCCGCGGAGGAATAGCCCGTCGTGGTGACGATGGAGGCTACCTGGAAGGCCGCGTGACGCAGGGATTCTCCGGCGCTGCCCATGACGCCCCGGATGTTCCAGGCCATAATGCCCGTCACGACCAGTACGATGCAGAGGTAAATGTGCAGCTCCTCGGAACGGAGAGCGGACCGGAACCGGCGCAGAAGCAGGAGATAGTAGAGGTTAAAGTTCACGCCGAACAGGAGCATGAACACGGTGATGACCCACTGGATATAGGGGGAATAGGAGCCGATGCTGTCCGGACGGATGCCGAAGCCGCCCGTGCCCGCCGTGCCGAAGGAGTGGATCAGGGCTTCATAGAGGCTCATGCCCCCGAAGAGGAGGAAGACCACCTCGGTGAGGGTCAGGCCGATATACATCAGATATAGGATCTTCGCCGTGTCCTTCACCCGGGGCACGATCTTGTCCACCACGGGGCCGGGCATCTCCGCCCGCATGATGTGGATGGAGCGGCCCGTGGAGTCGGAGAGGATGGCCATCATCAGAACCAGAACGCCCATGCCGCCGATCCAGTGCGTAAAGCTCCGCCAGAAGGCTCCCCCGTGGCTCAGGGCCGTCACGTCAGTGAGGATGGAAGCGCCGGTGGTGGTCAGACCGCTGACAGTTTCAAAGAAGGCGTCCACCGGAGAGGGGATGTCCCCGCAGAGCACCAGAGGAACCGCGCCGGCCAGGGACATGAGGATCCAGGCCAGGCCCACGATCACGAATCCCTCCCGGGCGTAGATGGTGCGGTCGCATTTGTGAAACAGACGGCTCACCGCGAACCCCGCCAGAGAGGCAGAGGCCGCCGCGCAGAGAAACACAAGCGCGACCTTCCATTCCGCGTAGCACAGGGCGCAGACGGCGGGCAGGAGCATGAGGGCCCCCTCCAGCGTCACGATATTGCCGAGGGTCCGGCAGATCATTTTGTAGTTCATACGCCCGCCCTCATCTGACCGCCAGGATGTCCGCTAGATCCGCCAGCCGGTGTCCCGCCGTCAGCACAATGACCCGGTCGTCCGGCAGGATCACGTCCTCGCCGCCGGGCACGATGGTCTTCCGGTTCCGGATGATGCCCGCGATCAGTACGTTTGGCTTCAGATTCTTGCCGAGGATGTGCAGCGGCGTCTCGGTGAGTCCCTCCACGGGCTGCCGCACCCGGAATTCCAGCGCCTCCGCCCGCCCGTCCATGAGCTTGTAGAGGGTCTCCACCTGGGATCCCTGGGAGTTCTCCAGAGCGCGGGCATACTGGACCATGACATCCGCGATGATGCGGCGGGGGGAGATGTAGGTTTCCAGCCCCAGCTTCTCCGCCATGGCGCAGAGCTCGTCCCGGTTGATCTTGGCGATGACCTTGGGCACCTTCTGGGAGGCGGCGTAAATGGAGATCAGGATGTTCTCCTCGTCCATGCCCGTCAGGGAGACGAAGGCGTCCGATTCCCGCAGGCCCTCCTCCAGAAGAAGCTCCTGCTGCGCGCCGTCCCCCAGCGTCACGGAAACGCCGGGCAGGGTTTCGGAGAGCTCCTTCGCCACCTCCGGATCCCGCTCGATGATCTTCACGCCCGCGCCGGACACCGAAAGCAGCTTCGAAAGATAGAAGGCCGTCCGGGATCCGCCCAGCAGCATGACGCTCCGGGCTTTTTTGGTGATGAGCCCCGCCTGCCGCATGAACTTCCCGATCTCCGAGGGCGGCGCCGTAATGCCGATGCGGTCCCCGCTCTTCAGCACGAAATCGCCCAGAGGGATGAACACGTCGTCCCCGCGCTGGACGGTGCAGACCAGAAAGGTGGACTTGAACCGGCTCCGCAGGTCGCGCAGATCCAGCCCCGCCAGCGGCGAATCCTCCCGCAGCACCAGCTCCACCATCTCGAAGGTCCGGCCGGAGAAGGTTTCGATCTTGGCCGCGGAGGGCAGGCGCAGGATGTCGAAAAGCTCCCGGGCCGCCAGAAGCTCCGGGTTGATGGCCATGGACAGCTCCAGCTCCCGCTTCATGAAGTCCAGGGACGCGTCGTTGTATTCCGGGTTGCGGATCCGCGCGATGGTGTGCCTTGCGCCCATCCGGCGGGCCAGGAAGCAGGCCAGCATGTTCAGCTCGTCCGATCCCGTGACCGCGATGAACAGCTCCGCGTCCTCAACGCCGGCATCCGTCAGGGTCTCGCAGTCCGCGCCGTTCCCCCGCACGCCGATGACGTCGTAGATGTTGGTGACCTCCGTGATGACGGCCGGATCGTCGTCCAGCGCCACCAGATCGTGGCCCTCAGCCGCCAGCGCGGACAGGAGCGTGGAGCCGATCTTGCCGCAGCCGCAAACGATAATTTTCATGATGATTCCTCTTCGTGATCCTCTGGATTCTTCGTATTATAGCACAGAAAGCGCCGCCTGTCAACCGATCCCCGTCCGGCTGCGGGTTTCGGCCCCGCTGACGCCCGGCAACCCGTTTTGGCGGGTAAAAAGAACGGGCGGAGTTCCCGTGACAGAGCTCCGCCTGTGTGATGATGCTTCTCAGGCCCAGGGATCCGCTTCCGCCGGAATCCGGATGTCGGGCAGCAGATAGTTCTCCCAGAGGAACCATTCGCCCGTGCTCTCCTTCTTCCGCAGCATGATCTGCCGGGGGGAATCCGCGCCGGACGAGACGCAGCTCAGCCGACAGTATCCCGGATTCTGCCAGGTGCAGGGATCCTCAAAGAAGGTGACGCTGTACGGGACGTCCGGCGTGTAGCTGTTCTGCGGTGATGTGCCCGCCCAGTATGACCGGATGACGTACATCTTGCCCGCCAGCCGGTCCCGGAGGAACTGCTCCTCCATGGGGGACATGGGACGGGGCCCCCGGAGATAGTTGACCATGGCGTGGGTCGCCGCCCGGTCCTCCTCCCAGCGGTTCAGGACGGCCACCGTCAGCGCCGCCGTTCCGTAGGGAAGCCGCAGATCCGCAAGGGGGCACGCCTTCAGCTCGTCGAGGCTTGCCGGAAGCGCGTCAAAGGAGACGGTCACGGCGGGATAGCCCTGGGCCGTTTTGTCCGTGCTCACCGATACGCCGGAGCCGTTCAGCCGTGCGCCCGCTTCCTCAGCCGCCTGAAACGCGGGGGAGGATTTCACGGCGTTTGCCGCAGTACCGGCCGCTGTGTTCAGATTGGATCGAACCGCGTCCCGGGCGGCGTTTTTCGTCTGGTTCGCGCCGGACTGCACCGCGTTCTGCGCCTTTGCCCCGGCCTTTTTCATGAGGTCGTCGAGAATGCCCATATGCGCTTCTCCTTTCGCCCGGAAGCGGATAGCTCCGGGAAGCACGGATTGGTTCAGAATTTACCGCCGCCGCCGCCGTGGGACGCGCCCGAGGAGGAGACGTGGATGGAGCTTCCTCCGCCGGAAGAGCGTTCCGTTTCACGAGGCGTACGGGATACGTGGCGTCCGATGAACCAGTCGTTCGCGCTGGTGATGGCCACGGAATCCTGTCTTGCGTAGGAACGGGCGCCGCCCTGTCCGCGGACGGATTTCAGCTGGCTCTTCATGGAGGAAACGGGAATCAGCCCGCCCAGGAGCCCGGTGAGAGCGGAGCCGAGGACCCGGAGCGGGGAAAATGCCTTGACGGGTTCCCGGTCGCTGTCGTAGTCGTAGGGCATGCCGTTCTGCTGTTCATAGCGGAGCAGTTCTTCGGCCCGGTCGGCATAATTGGAGAAGCCGGCCGCGTAATTGCCGTCGGAGAAGTTGGAGATTACGTCCCCGCGTTCCCCGATGTAGTCGTTGATGCCGTAATCCGTGAAGGTCCGGATGGCGGAGCCCCGGGTGGAGATCCACCAGTCCCGCTCCTCCATGGCCAGCAGCAGCACCAGACCGCTCCGTTCGGAACCGCGTCCGAAGCCGTTGTAGTCAAAGTAGTCGTCGGCGAAGTTCATGGAGGCGGAGCTGCCGTAGTAGCCGTACTCCGACATGGATGATACCGTAACGACCGCAACGTCGATTCCGTATTTGTCGCTGACGTTCTGGAGCTTTGAGAGGACCTGGGACGCCTCGCTTTCCGAAAGAAGTCCGGCTCCGTCGTAAAGCAGGGGAGTGCCTTCCACCCGGAGGACTTCCGCATGGACGCCCACCGCCAGCACGGTCAGAAGCGCGCAGACTGTCAGGAGAGAAAATAGGATTTTTTTCATGTCGGCCCTCCTTTACATCATCTGGAACAGGGTGATGAGCAGATAGACCACCGCCGCGAAGATCCCGCCGTAGAGCAGGAGGTACTTCCAGTAAGCGCCCTTGTCCACGGGAAGGTCGCCCACGAACTTGCCTGTCTGGGCGTTCATGGCAAAGGTGTATTTGCTGCCCTTCCAGGAGGTGTTCAGCAGCCAGACCGGATAGAGGGCGTAGCGCACCCGCGAATCCCGCAGCTGGATGGAGGAGCTGTCGAGCCGGACGGATTCGTAGCCCTGCACCTGCTCGGCAAAGGTCATCTCCGCCGTCTTCCGGATGCGCTCGTTGGCCCGCTCCACGCTCTGCTCCGCCGTCACGTCGTATTTGTCCGCCAGATATCCCGCCAGGTAAGCCGTCTGGAAGGGAACCGCCTCGGACACGTCGAAGGGTTCGATGGATTCCATCAGGGTGTCGTCCATTTTGGAGGACCCGTCCGCCGGAACCGCCTCGAAGCTCATGGAGCCGCCCCGGTCCACCAGGAATTCCTCCGTCTCCACATAGTTGTAGTTCCGGTCGGCCCAGGCCCGGGAGCGGGTGGCGCGGAACCGGAGCTGCACGTCCGCGGAGGAATCGAAGAGCCAGTAGGGAACGTAGATGCCCTTGATCTCGTCCAGATGCTGCTCGTCGCTGAAGAGCTTCGGAGCCATCTTCTTGCTCTTGGCGTGCATCCGGAGCGCGTCCTTCGCGGCCTTCTTGTCCAGCTTGAAGGGGATGACCAGATCCGGCTTCAGGGCGCCCGTGAAGTTGCCCATCATGACCACCGGGTTGCCGCAGAAGGGGCAGGAGGTGGCCGCCGTGGTTTCGTCCCCCACGATTTCGCCGCCGCAGGAATTGCAGACGTAAACCTTCATGCCGGCCGTCTCGCCGCTGTCCCACGCGGAGCCCGCGTCGGTGTTCCAGTTCAGCTGATCCTCCGGCAGGGGGGCGGCGTCCTCGGGATTCATGGGCTCCCCGTCAGGCCCGGTCTGAACGGTTCCTTCAGCCGTGTTCAGCTGTTCGTCCTTGCCCGCCAGCTCTTCCATGGCGAAGACGCTGTCGCAGTAGGGACACTTCATTTTCTGCAGTTTCGGATCGAATTCAAGCGCGCCGCCGCAGGCAGGACACTTGTATTCCATTAATTCCGCCATCGGTTATACCTCCTCGGAAAGTGAGAAAAGGGAAGGGAAGCAGCCCTCCCGCGCCGTTTTGTCCCGGAGTTTTCCGGTCCTGTGGTGCGGGAGGGCGCGTGTCCGGTTCAGAGACCGGGATTACTGCACGTCTTCGTCGCCGAAGGGATCGCCGCATTCAGGGCAGAACTTCGGCGGGTTGGCGGGATCTTCCGGTTCCCATCCGCACTTGTCGCACTTGTAGAGCTTCGCGCCGGCGGGCTTCTTCGTGCCGCAGTCGGAGCAGAACTTGCCCTTGTTGGTGGTGCCGCAGTTGGGGCAGGTCCAGCCGTCCGGGGTCTCCTCAGGCTTCTTGGTGCCGCACTCGGGGCAGAACTTGCCGGTGGCCGCCTTGCCGCAGGTCGGGCAGGTCCAGGTGTCCGCCGCGGGAGCCGCGGGAGCCGGAGCCGCCTGCTGCTGCATCTGCTGCTGCTGGAGACCCGCCGCGAAGAGGTTGGCCGCGTTGGCAGCGCCGCCCTGCTGGTTCGCCATGCCCATGCCCATGAAGCCGTTGACCGCGCCGTTGGGGTTGGCTGCCGCGATCTTCGCGTTGTCGGCGGAGGTGGAGGTGGTGAAGGCGGACTGGGCGAAGGCGTCGCCGCGCATCATGGCGGTTCTCTGCCACGTCTTGATCTCTTCCTTCTGATCGTCCGGGATGGAGGGCACGCCCATGGACAGGGAGAACACGGAGATGCCGCGCTTGCCCCATTCCGTAGCCAGGGCGTCGTTCAGCGCGTCCTTGAGTTCCTTCGTATGGGCGGGGATCTGGTCGTAGGACACGCCGCCCGCGGAAAGGACCGCCAGAGCCGGCTGGAGCGCGTCGATGAGCTCGGCCTTCAGGGAGGGGTCGATCTGGGAGCGCTCATAGCTGTTGGCCACGTTGGCCGTCACCTCGGTGTAGAAGAGGAGCGGGTTGGTGATCTTGTAGGAATACATGCCGTTGCAGCGGAGGTCGCACAGGACTTCGTAGCCGAGTCTTGCGTTCACGACCACCTTGAAGGGCACGGGGTTGGCGGTACCGAATTTGTTGTTCGGGATCTCCTTGGTGTTGAAGTAGTAGACGCGCTGGTCCTTGGCGGTGTCGCCGGCGAAGGTGATGCGCCTGCCGATGGTCTTGAAGGTCTCGAGGATGGAGGAGCCCAGGGAGCCGGAGAAAATGGAGGGCTCGGTGGAGGTGTCGTACTTGAATTCGCCGGGTTCCGCGCAGACCTCAACGATCTTGCCCTGCTCCACGATGATCATGCACTGGCCGTCCGCCACCGCGATGATGGAGCCGTTGGAGATGATGTTGTCGTTGCCGCGGTTGTTGCCCTTCGTTCTCTTCTGGCCCTTCACCATAAGGGTGTCGGCGTCCAGAGCGTCACAGTAGAAATATTCCTTCCACTGATCGGCCAGCGTGTTGCCTACGGAGCCCAGTGCTGCTGCGATAAGTCCCATGATACAATCTCCTTTTCGGAAAATATTTTTTGTGATGTATGTTCAGGCCGCGGGGAGCGTGTCCCCGGGCGAGAAGTCTTTGCTATGAAACGGACCGGGCATTACTCTCCATTCTCGCCGGGTTCCTCCGTCCGGGGAGGCTCGGAGGGTTCGGCGGCGCGGGTTTCGGGATCCCGGTTGTCCACCCAGAGCTCCGCGTCCTCCTCTCCGGCCGTGACCTGGATCCAGGAGGGAGCGGCCTCGGTGAGCGCTTTGTCGAGGAAGAACCAGTTCCAGCCATCGGGCATTTCCAGCCGCAGCGGCCCGCCCCGGGGGATTCTGATGCGGATGAGGGCGATCTCGTTACCCGCGTCCAGCACGTGGAAGGCGGCGGTCCGGGTGAGATCCCAGGGCCTTACAAAATCCTCCCCCGCGAAGACGCCGTAGAAGAACCGCCGTTCCGCCGTTACCGTTCCGTCCGATACCGACTGCCAGAGCCTGACGGCCAGGGTGCTGCGGTCCAGGGTGAAGCGGATATAGCGGCGCGCGTCCGATGCGACGATGAACTCCCGGTCCCCGGTTCCGCCGCCCTGGGGGATCAGCTCCCGGAGGGTCCCGCCGTTCAGCGATTCCGTCAGGACAGCGGAGAAGGCGTCGTCGTGGGAATACGCCGCGTCGGGATTTCTGACCACATCCCCGTAGGATGCGGTATAGGAGGTCCATCCGTCCTCCGCCTTCATGCGGACCGGTCCCACCTCGGCGGATTCCGACCCGTCGTTTTTGTAGAGTACCCACAGGCTGCCGTCCTTCCGGAAAGCGAGGGTTTCGCCGCCGAAGGTCTCCGTCACGGACCCGTAGCGGGCCACCAGGGCGGAGACGAGATTGGCCGACGCGATTCCTGCCGCCGTCACGCCGTTCGGAGCGGAGCCGGGCAGTCCGGTGCCGTCGTTCGATGTGACATATTTGACCGCGCCCGTGACCCAGATCTCCCGGTTTTCGCCGTCCGCCGCCGCCTGATAGGAACGGGGGGCCGCCTGGGTGTGCTCCGCGTCGTACCAGCAGGAGGCGTCCGACAGGAAGGACAGCCGGAAGGCCCATTCGGCGGGAACGGAGAAGGACAGGTCCTCCCGCGGGGCGTTGTCCCAGTCGATGTGATAGGTGACGGTGCGGTCGTCTCCCAGGGAGCTGAAGACCCCCTCGTCCGTCTTTTCGCCTCCCCGGGATACGGTGAGGGAATAGACCGGATGGGAATCCGCGCCCACGGTGTCCGCCTCGCAGGAGTCCAGCGCGGCCTTCTCCGGGGTGTCGGAGCGGATTCATGAGACGGACGCGCTCGTGCAGTCGGTGCGCGTGTCGCTGGAAAGCCAGAACGAGGACTC
>CACWLT010000003.1 GCA_902761695.1 uncultured Ruminococcus sp. | reverse complement strand
GCCATTGTCACCCTCACCACCACCGGCAAGAGCGCCCGCCGCATGTCCAAATTCCGCCCCATCCAGCCCATCGTGGCCGCGACGCCGCTTGAAAAGACCTTCCATCAGCTGGCCCTGTCCTGGGGCGTCTACCCGGTCCTGAGCCTCCGGCAGGAGACCCTCGAGCGGCTCCTGGTCCATGCCGTGGACTGCGCCAAGGCCCTCGATCTTGTGTCCCCCGGCGACCTCGTCGTCATCGCCGCCGGCGTCCCCGTCCTCACCCCCGGCAACACCAACCTCATCAAGGTCGAAGCCGTCAGGGGAAACGAGTAAAATGCCATGCCGAGCAGTAAAAGTTACCTTGCTTACATAACGGATCAGCTGTCCGATGTCCCGGCTGTCTCCTGCCGTCCCATGATGGGAGAGTACCTGCTTTATGTCGGCGGAAAGCTGATCGGCGGCCTGTACGACGACCGGCTCCTGCTCAAGCCCACGGCGGAGGCCCGCTCTCTCCTCCCCGACGCCCGGACGGAGAAGCCCTACGAAGGCGCGGGAGACATGCTGCTTGTGGAGGATACGGACGACCGGGAGCTTCTCGCCGCCCTTGTCCTCGCCACGGCCGAAGCCCTTCCCGAAAGAAAAAAGCGGCCCCCCGAAAAGGGCTGATTACGAAATACCACACTACTGGGAGAAAAAAGAATGAAAAACCTTCTCGCCGAAATCAAAAACCTCGCCCCCTCCTACGGCTCCATCCCCTTCTGGTCCTGGAACGATAAGCTGGAACCGGAGGAACTGCGCCGCCAGATCCGCGTCATGAAGGACCTCGGCATGTCCGGCTTCTTCATGCACGCGAGAGGCGGCCTCGAGACCGAATACCTCTCCGACGAATGGTTCGCCGCCGTGGACGCCTGCGTGGACGAAGCGGAAAAGCTGGGCATGGAGGCCTGGTCCTACGACGAAAACGGCTGGCCCTCCGGATTCGCCGGGGGAGCCCTGCTGCACGACAAAAAGAACTTCGCCCTGGCCATCGAGCATAAGGACGGCCCCTACCCCGCCGATACGGAGGATATCATCGCCGTCTACGAGAAGAACCCCGACGGCACCTTCACCCATGTGACCGAAAACACCGGCCGGGACGAGTATCTCATCCTCTATAAGCGGTACGACGAGAGCTACGTGGATACCCTGGACGGCTCCATCACCGAGAAGTTCATCGCGCTGACCCATGAGGAGTACAAAAAGCGCGTTCCCGCCAACCGGTGGGGCAAGGGCCATGCCATGCCCGGCTTCTTCACCGACGAACCCCAGTACTACCGCTGGGGCAATCCCTGGTCCAACACCCTCCCCGCCGAATTCGAAAAGGCATACGGGTATTCGATCTACGACAAGCTCCCCGCCGTGTTCTTCGATTTCGACGGCGCGGATAAGTTCCGCTGGGATTACTACTACCTCATCCACAAGCTCTTCATCACCAACTTCATCAAAAAGATCTATGACTGGTGCGAAGCGAACGGCGCCTGCCTGACGGGTCACGCGGTGGAGGAGACCTCCCTGGGCGGCCAGATGATGTGCATCGGCGGCGTCATGCCCTTCTATGAGTACGAGACCATCCCCGGCGTGGACTACCTGGGCCGCGGCATCCAGGACGACATCTCCTTCAAACAGCTGGGCTCCGTCGCCGCGCAGCTGGGCAAGAAGAAGGTCCTCTCCGAAATGTTCGCCTGCTGCGGATGGGACGTGTCCCCCACGGAGCTGAAGCGCATCGCCGAGGTCCAGTACGCCGGCGGTGTCAATCTCATGTGCCAGCACCTCTATCCCTACAGCGAACGGGGCCAGCGGAAGCGCGACTATCCCCTCCACTACTCCGAGCATAACCCCTGGCAGCCCCGCATGAAGGAGTTCGACAACTACTTCAACAACCTCGGCGCCATCCTCTCCCGGGGCACGGAGTACGCCCCCATGCTGGTGATCCACCCCATCCACGGCGCCTACATGAAATACAAGAAGGGCACCGACTCCCTGAACGAGATCGAAGGGAAGTTCTTCGCCCTGTCCCGCCTCCTGGGTCAGAATCAGATCCCCTACCACTGGGGCGACGAGTGGATGATGGAGCGCCTGGCCTCCGTGGAGGGCAGAACGCTCCGGGTCGGAAACTGCGCGTACGACGCCGTCCTCGTCCCCTTCACCTACTCCCTCGACTCCCACACCGTCGCCTTGCTGAAGGAATTCAAGGCAAACGGCGGCACCGTCTGGCTCTTCGACGGCATCCCCGCCTGCGTGGACGGCGAAGCGGAAAACGGACGCCTGGACTTTTTGAAGGACGCGCCGCGGTTCGATCTCTCCCTGGCCGTCCGGGATGTGAAGCTCGAGTCCCCCGCCCCCTCCCTCCGCAAGATGACCCGCGTCCTCGAGGGCGGCGAGCGCATCGTCTACCTCACCAATATCGGAACGGCTGCCCTCTGCCCCGTAAAGGTTGATCTTCCCGCCGGCAACTGGGCCGAGCTGGATATCGATACCCTGGAACTGAAGCCCCTGTGCTGCGAGAAGACGGAGGACGGCGTCCGCGCTCTCCTGAAATTCGAGGACGCCGAATCCCACGTGCTGGTCTGCTCCGACGAGATCGACCTGCCCGCCGCCCCCGCTCCCGCCCTGCCGGATAAGTTCATCCCCATCCCGAACACCGTCCGGCTCACCGAGAAGCCCGACAATGTCCTGACCCTGGATACCGTTTCCCGTTCCAACGACGGCGTGAGCTGGGACGAGCCTCTCTCGATCTACGGCGTGAAGGATAACCTGCTGAAGGAGCGCTATAAGGGCCGCGTCTGGCTGAAATTCACCTTCGACGCCGCCACCGTCCCCGCCTCCCTCAAGCTGGTGCTGGAGCCCATGTACGACCGCGTCACCGTCAACGGCACGGAGGTGACCCCGGATAAGGCGGACTGGTGGTTCGACCGTTCCTTCGCCTCCGCCGAGATCGCCCCCCTCACAAAGGAAGGCGTCAATGAGGTGATCGTGGAGGTGGATTACTTCCAGCGGGATTACGTCTATTACGTCCTCTATTCCGGCGTCTCCGAGTCTCTGAGAAACTGCCTGGTCTTCGATACCGAGATCGAACCCGCCTACCTCACCGGTGACTTCGCCCTCCGCACCAACGGCGTCTTCACCGACGGCGAGCGCAATTCCACCATCTATGACGGCGGCTTCACCCTGGTGGCCCAGCCCTCCGTGGTCCCCGCGAGAGACGTTGTCCGGGGCGGATTCCCCTTCTACGGCGGCCGCCTGTCCACAGCCTTCGACTACGACTATAAGGAAGGGAAGCCCACGGTCCTCAAATGCGGCGGACGCTTCGCCGCGGCGGACGTCACCGTCAACGGCACCCCCGCCGGAACCATGCTCTTCAACCGCACCCTGGACCTGAAACCGTACCTCAGGGAAGGGAAGAACGAGATCGGCGTCACCATCGTCAACTCCATGCGCAACGCCATGGGTCCCCATCATCGCCATGATCCCGAACCCTACGGCCTCGGCCCGAATACCTTCTCCTTTGAAAAGGAGTGGAACGGCCGTGAGTGCCGGGGCTACCTCCCCCGCTACGCCTTCGTGAAGTTCGGCCTGAAGAAATAAAATCCCACCCGGATCCGAAAGGAATTCCCTCATGTCAAAAACCGTCTGCTTCGGTGAAATCCTGCTCCGCCTGTCCCCGCCGGGCTCGTACCGCATCCTCCAGGCGGATTCCTTCGACGCGGTGTACGGCGGCGCGGAGACCAATACGGCCATCGCGCTCCGCGGCTTCGGGGACGGAGCCTCCGTCATCACCCGCCTGCCCGACAACGAGATCGGACGCGCCTGCCTGGGCAATGTGCGGAAATGGGGCCCGGACACCGCTCACATCCTCTTCGGCCCGGAGCGCATGGGCCTGTATTTCCTGGAAAAAGGCGCGTCCCTCCGCCCCTCAAAGGTGATCTACGACCGCCGGGGATCCGCTTTCTCCGCCTCCGTCCCCGGCATGTTCGACTGGGAAGCCATCCTCGCGGACGCCGACGCCTTCTTCTTCACCGGCATCACCCCCGCTCTCTCGGATAACCTGCCCGCCGTCACGCAGGAGGCTCTGGCGGTTTGTAAGCGGCGCGGGATCCCCGTGTACTGCGACGTGAATTACCGTTCCGCCCTCTGGACGCCGGAGCGGGCCGGGGAGACCATGCGTGCCCTGGTCCGTGGGATCGACACCCTCATCGTCAACGAAGAGCACGCCGCCCTCCTCTTCGGCATCACCTCCGAAAAGGACAACGAGAACGACCGCCTCCGGGAGATCGCGGAACGGCTGACCGGGGCATACGGGATCCGCCGCGCCGCCCTGACCCTCCGCCTGTCGGAGTCCGCCGAGATCAATACCATCTCCGGCGCCCTGTACGAGAACGGAACGCTGTACCGCTCCCGCCCGTACCGGGTCCCCATCGTGGACAGAGTGGGCGGGGGGGACGCCTTCTCAGCGGGCCTGATCCACGGAGCCCTCTGCGGCTGGGATCCCGCCCGCACCGTGGAGTTCGCCTCCGCCGCCAACGCCTTCAAGCATTCCGTCCACGGCGATTCTCTCGTCGCCGACGAAGAAGAAATCGCCCGCCTCGCCTCCTCCGACGGCACCGTCCGCATGATCCGCTGATACGAAAAAGGACAGTTCTCATGTATATTCTCGCCTCAGATTACGACGGCACCCTCAACCGCGGAGGGATATCCGCCCCCGTCCGGGAAGCCATTGCCCGGTTCCGCGCCGCCGGAAACCTCTTCGGCATCGTTACCGGCCGGGACTACTGGATGTATGAAACCGTCGCCCGGGAAAACCTGCCCATCGACTTCATCCTGGCCATGAACGGCGCCATGCTCATCGCCACGGACGGGGAGCGGGCCGGGGAGATCCTCCGGGTGGAGCGGCAGCAAAACAACGGCTGCCTTCGCTGGATCGTCGGGCACGTGGGGAAGAACTACGGCCAGGACGTCAGCACCGTGCTGGTTCGCGACCGGGTCACCTTCCACGCCGCCTTCCCCGATGGAAACGAGAGGTTCGCCCCCCTTTCCCGCGCCGACGCCGATTCCCCGGACGGGATAAAAGCCTTCTCCCAGATGAATACCCGCTGCGATACCGAGGCCCTGGCCCGCCGCTGCGTGGAGGAGATCAACGCCCGGTGGGGAGACACCGTCAACGCCCTGCAGAACGGCGTCTGCATCGATATCCCCCCCGCCGGAATCGACAAGGGCGAGGGCGTGGCCCGGTACGCGGACTCCATGGGCGTTCCCCCGGACAATGTGTACTGCGCCGGGGACAACATGAACGACTGCGCCATGATCGCCCGCTTCCACGGCCTGGCGGTGGAGAACGCCGTGCCCGCCCTGAAATCCGCCGCCGAAGCCACCCTCCCCGACATCGCCGCCATGATCGATTACATCATGAACCGGGCGTGAATGCCATGTGCCTCCGGATCGGACAGGACGCTTGACAAACGCCCCGGCCGGTGCTATACTGTTACCAATTCAATTCAGCCGAAAGAAGGATAATTTCATGAAAAAGACGCTTGCGAAAGCGCTGGCCCTGCTGCTGGCGCTCGGCATGATCCCCCTGGCCTCCTGCTCCTCCGGCACGGAGAACGCCGCCGGGGATACGGATGCCGCCGGGGGTCAGACCGCCGGTCAGAACGACGCCGCCGATGCTGCCGATCCCGAAGCGGACGCCGCGGCCGACGCGGAAGAGGAGCGGATCAAGCCCGACATCCCCGAGACTGCGGACTTCGGCGGGGACGAGATCTACTTCGTGGTATGGGAGCTGGACAGCTGGGCCGACACCGTGCGCCAGTTCCGGGACATTTACGCGGAGGGCATCACCGGCGAGGCCATCAACGACGCGGTCTACAACCGGAACGCGCTGATCGAGGGCAATTACAACGTGAAGATCACCCAGGAGCGGATGCAGATCGGCGCCATCGACGGTGCCATGTCCAAGGCCGTGTCCGCGGGCGACTCCACCTACGACGTAGTGTATCCCCGTCTGTACGAGGCGGCCGCCATGTATCAGAAGAACTACTTCCAGAACCTGCTGAAGGTGCCCCACATCGACTTCGAGAAGCCCTGGTGGGACTCCAACTGCGCCGACTCCCTTTCCTGCGCCGGGATCCTTCTGGCGGCGGCGACCTCCATCAACGTGAACGACAAGGACGCGACGGTGGCGGTGGCCTTCAACAAGCAGGAGGGCGAGAACAACGGCGTGGAGGATCTGTACGCCGCGGTCCGGGAGGGCTCCTGGACCCTCGACAAGATTTCCGCCATCTCCGAGGCGGTCTACCGGGATGAGAACGGCGACGGCCAGATCACCGTGGACGACTTCTACGGGCTTCTCGGCGGCCACGACGTCATGACGGCCTTCTGGCACGGGGGCGGCGGTCTGCTCTGCTCCAAGGACGACACCGGCGCGTTCTCCTTCACCTTCGGCACCGAGCGCGACATCGACGTGGCCCTGAAGGTGGTGAACCTGATGCAGCAGCCCTGGTTCATGAACCACCACATGATCTCCAACACCGACGACGCCTATTACACCCAGCTCTTCGAGACCGGCCACGGCATGTTCTTCTGGATGCGCCTGGACGAGGTCACCAACATGAGAAACGGCGACACGGACTTCGGCATCCTGCCCACGCCCAAGTACGAGGAGAGCCAGGACAAGTACTACAGCTTCGTGTCCCAGCACACCACCGGCCTCATGTCCATCCCGATCACCATCGCGGGCGACGCCCTGGATGAGCTGGGCATGGTGCTGGAGGCTCTGGCGGCGGAATCCCACTACACGCTGATCCCCGAGTACATCGAGTCCTCCCTGAAGACCAAGCACGCCCGGGACCAGGAATCCGGCGAGATGCTGGACATCATCATCAACAACCGGATCTTCGATCCCATGACCATCTACAACTTCGGCGGCTACGGCGACCGGTTCCAGGGCTACGGCGGCAACAACACCACCGACATCGCCTCCGACATCCAGAAGCAGTCCAAGGTCATCAACAAGACCATCACCAAGATGGTGGAGAAGCTCATCGCCGACAACGAGGGCTGATCCGGTCCGCAGCCTCACCCGGTCAGGAGTCATTCCCGGCCGGGTTTTTTTCGCCCGATCTCCCGGATTATCCCTTTACACACCCCCGCCCGATGGTGTATAATAGAAAAAACACGATTCTCGCGCAGGAACGATCCGTCCCGTAAAAGGAGTATCCCATGCTGACCTACCCCCTCACCCGCGGCTCCGTGACCCTGGACCCCGAAAACCTCCGCGTCGCCTCCGTTATCCTGGACGGCGCCGAGCTGGTCCACGCCCCCGTCCCCCTCTTCACCCTGGGCCTGCGGAGCGAAGACGGGGAGCCCCTCACCCTTTCCCCCGCTGACCCCGTCCTGCGGGAATCCCTGACCGTCGACGCGGACGGGGACGGACGGATCACCTGCTCCGGCTTCCCCGAGGGCATCCGCGTCCAACTCCGCGTCACGGCGGAGGACGACGCCCTGCTCTGGCATGTCCGGGTGGAGAACAACGGTCCCCGCGCCGTGGAGTGGATCGATTTCCCTACGGTCTGCCTGAAGCCCCTCCGGAAAAACGGCGGCAGCGGGGAAGTCCTGACCTCCTGGAACGAGGGCGCCCTCATCGATGACCTGGACCGGAAGGAGCGCTCCGGCTTCGGCTTCCGGGACCCTGTCTATCCCTCCCTCGGCTCCTACGCCATGTTCCCCCATATGCTCTCCTTCCAGTTCCAGTGCTGGCTGAACGGGACGGGCGGCCTCTATATGGGCGTCCACGACGAAGCGCGGGGCCCCAAGATGCTGGATGTCCGGCCCGACTGCGGCGGCGCGTCCATGGTGATCCGCCTCTTCGCAGGCAGGGATTCCTGGGAGGACTTCGCGCCGGATTATCCGGTCGTGTGGCGGCTCTTCCGGGGCGGATGGGAGGACGGCGCGGAGATTTACCGCCGGTGGCTCGAGACCCATCTGCCGGACAACGTGAAAAAGACTGCCGATGATCCCGCCCTGCCCGCCTGGTACGGGGATTCTCCCCTGGTGATCACCTATCCCGTCCGGGGCATCCACGATATGGACGAGATGACCCCCAACGCCCTCTTCCCCTATGTGAACGCCCTGCCCATGATCGACGAGATCGCCTCCCGCACCGGCTGGCGGATCATGGTGGTGCTGATGCACTGGGAGGGGACCGCGCCCTGGGCTCCTCCCTATGTCTGGCCTCCCTTCGGCGGCGAGGCGTGCTTCCGGGCGTTCATGGACGAGCTGCACCGGCGGGGGGACCTCCTGGGCGTCTACTGCTCGGGCTTCGGTTTCACGGAGCAGAGCAACCTCATAAAGGAATACAACAACGAAGCCCTCATCGCCGGGCGCGGTTATAAAGAAGCCTTCTGCGCCGGTCCTGACGGGCGGGTCCTCCACAGCCGGATCTGCACGGGCCAGCGGCGGGGCTACGACATCTGCGTGCGGTCGGAGAAGGGCGGGGAAATCCTCGGGGAAGCGTACGGCCCCCTGTTCCGCTCCGGAGTGGATTATGCCCAGATCCTGGACCAGAACCACGGCGGCAGCCAGTATTTCTGCTACAGCCGGCGTCATGGCCATCCCTTCACCCCCGGCCCCTGGTCCACGGCCGCCATGCGAACACTTCTGGATTCCTGGAACCGCGAGGCCCCGGATACCGTCTTCGGCTGCGAGTCCGCGGCGGCGGAGCCCTATATCGGCAATCTCCGCTTCAGCGACAACCGCTTCGAGCTGAACTGGATCATCGGCCGCCCCGTCCCGCTCTTCGCCTATGTCTGCCATGAGTACCTCCGGGGCTTCATGGGCAATCAGGTCTCCTGCCCCCTGGACGCCGAGGACGCGGAGGGATGTACCGTCGATACCCTGCGCCTGCGGATGGCCTATTCCTTCGCCGCCGGAGACAGCCTGACCCTGGTCCTGACCCCCGCCGGGAAGCTCATGGCCAACTGGGGCCGCCACGACTTCACCCATATCCCCGACTTCGACAAGACCATGGATTTCGCCGCCCGCCTGCATGAGACATTTGAAGAGATAAAACCCTTCCTCACCTGCGGCCGGATGATCCGATGCCCCGCCTTCTCCTGCCCGACGGTCACCTTCCCGGTAAACGGCGCCCCCGAAGCGTTCCCCGCCGTCTATGCCTCCGCCTGGGAAGCCGACGGCAGAAAGATCGCCCTCTTCGTCAACCATACCGACGCCCCCGCCCCCATCCGCCTCTCCGACGGCAGGACATACACCGTCTCCGCCCGAAACGCCCTCACCGTGGAAATGTAAAGGTGCTTTATGTCAGCAAATCTGCATGCCGACCTTATACTGTTTCCCTTCTATGGAGTTGTCTGTATGGGTTTTGATTGCAAGATGTAGAAGGCGAATCGCCTTGCGATGAGCTCACGTGCAATAACTCTGATAAGGTTGGATGGCTAGATTGGTGTGGCAAGGTTTCGATTATGCGAAATTGATGTAGCCTGTCCCAATCCGCTTTCAGAAGTTCTTGCCAGGCTTCTTTCAAGAAGCCGCGTAACCCCTTAGAAAGGATTTAGTATTAGTTTGCTGCCTTATTAATAAACCCTTTCAGACACTCCTTCAGTCAGCAAAGCTGACAGCTCCCTCTGGGAGGGAGTCTCAAGCATGGGACAACTCCTTGCCTCCCTCTCAGAGGGAGGGGAACCGCTTGCGGTGGAAGGAGTGTCCGTCGGTATCTTCCGATAGTTTAAATCGGCGTTCTGCCTTTGTCTTTGCTGATTGATAGTCCCCTTTACCCACGAAGCCTATCTTTATATATCCGGATCGGACAATTCCCGCGGCGTCCGCCTCCGCCTTTTCCGCCGCAGCCGCACGGCAAGGTGAAAGCATGTCCAATCTGATCGAAGCCATCCGCATGGAATCCCCCGATACCATCCCCGTTTCCGTCGGCATCCTTCCCGCCGCGTGGATCAAGTACGGCGATGAGCTGCAGCGTCTCGTGGACCAGTACCCTCAGTTCTTCGGCGGCATGAAGGTGGACCTCTCCCGGGTGGAGGACAACCTGGCCCCCAGCTACCGCAAGGGCATCTATATCGACGAGTGGGGATGTGAATGGCATAACGAGCACGCCGGGAACGAGGCTATTGTGAAAGGCCATCCGGTGAAGGACGAGGAGGACGTCTATGCCCTGAAGATCCCCGACTGCCGGGACGGCCGCCTCCCCCACGGCTTTATGTACCTGCGCCTTCTGGACCTGTGCGGCTTCGAGAACGTCATGGTCTGGTTCGCCGAGGAGGGGGAGACCATCCGCACCCTCATCGATAAGGTCCTGGAATATAATATCTATCAGGTAGCCGCCATCCTGCCCCGCATGGGCGAGCTGGTCTACTTTGGCGACGATCTGGGCATGCAGAAGGGCCTGGCCATCGGCGCGGACCGCTGGAGAACGTATATGAAGCCCTGCTTCCGCAAGCTCTACGGCATGATCAAGGCCTATAAGCCCTCCCAGCTCATTTATATGCACACCGACGGCTGTATCTGGGAGATCATGCCGGACCTGCAGGAGTGCGGCGTGGACATCATCAACCCCCAGTACCGCGCCAACGGCCTGGACAACCTGATCCGCGTCTGCCGGGAGGAGCGCGTCATCCCCATCAACCTGGACCTGGACCGCCAGCTGTTTCCCGTGGCCACCCGTTCTCAGATCTTCGACCACGTGGGCTCCTGCGTGGAGGGCCTCTACCTCCCCGAGGGCGCCCTGGGCCTGAACGTGGAGCTCAACTACGAGATCCCCCTGGAAAACATGGCCGCCGTTCTCGACGCCGTGGAAAAATACCGCCACTATAAGGGCTGACACCGCGCCTCAAAACAGACCGACAAGTCAGCGGACGAAAGCGGGAAGCTCAATGCGCCTCCCCCCCAGGAAGAAAGTCAGCCTCTTCCACCCTTCTCAATCACGCCCCCGCACTATTTTTTTGCCTCCGCCAGCCGGATCCCGGCTCTGGACTGGATCCGCCGCGCGCATTCCTCAGCCGTGCAGGACCCGGCGAAGAGCGCGGATAATTCCTCCCCGATAATCGCCGGAATCTCCCTGTCCGACGCTCCCATGATCGGCGCGCCCGCCCGGTCCAGGATGGAGATCAGCTCCGCCTCGGCCTCCTCCGTGAAGAAGGAGACGATCCCCGGCTTGTCGAGTTCCCCGGGATTTGTGGGATGCTCCCGGTCCCCGTGCTTCATGACGGCTCCCCCGTCGTAATAGAACCGGAATTCCATGTCCCCCGCCCGGTACGCCCCGATCATCTTTTCCAGCTGGGAGCGCAGGGGCGGGATGGGATCGCGCGGCGCGCCGTCCATGCTCACCGTGGTGGGAATGTCTCCCCCGACGAGAGCCCCGACCGCTTTCCAGGCCGCCTCCGGATGGGTGCTGAAGGAGGTGATGACCACCGCGTCCTTCATGTCCGCCCGGATCCCCGCCCCATCCCGCCGGACGGGCGTCGGCAGGCCGATCTGCACATAGTCCTCCGTGCCGAAGAGCGTTTCGAGCCCCATGACCTCCCCCGGCGACTGGATCGTCACGTCCCGCATGGCGACTTTTCCTTCGATGTACGGCAGATAATCCGTCCCGTCATCCGTAAAGCCGGCCGCCGTCAGCTCCTCGATCCCCGGCAGGGAGAGCATGTAGTCCAGCACCCGCCGGAACCCCGGACTGTCGAAGGAGCAGACGCCCGCTTCCCGGTCGATGAATTCCGTAAAGCCCTCCGACGCCTCAAGCACCGCCGCGAAGTATTCCCGGCAGGGGATCCGCATGAAATCCACCCCCTCGGGCAGGGAAGCGGCAAAGTCCGTCATCTCCGTGAGCGTCCAGCACCCCCGTGCCGCCGCGTCCGGAGGCAGCATGTCCCGCCGCGCCGCCAGCGTCACCAGACTGAACCCCGTGGAGAGCCCCCAGAGACCGCCCTCCCCGTCGTCAAAGGCGTGCTTCACCGCCCCGAGGAGATTCTCCCCGCTCAGTCCCCCGGGCTCCTCGTCCCTCTCCAGATACGCCGTCAGATCCGTGTAAAGCTTCTTCTCGTACAGCATCCGCGCGGAATCCCCGTCGGGGGAGGTCACCACAATGTCCGGCCGGATGAGCCCCGCCGCCATGTCCAGCGCCAGCCGCCCCGCCTCCTCCCGGGCGTAATCCAGCGGCGTCACCCGGATGTCCCGGCTTGTCTTGTTGAACGCGACGATCTTCGAGGTCAGCCGGGGATCCGAGACGTCATAGGCCAGCGTCAGCACCGTTACGCCCGAGAGATCGCTCTCCTCCGCCCGGGTGTAGAGGACGGGCGAGGGGATCCAGTTCTGCTCCCCGTCCATGCTCCGCTCCACCATCACGATCCGGTCCGCGTCGATGATCCCGCCCAGAGAAGAATTTTCCCGGATCACGTCCGACGCCGTGAAGTCCATCACCATCTCCGGCAACCCGCTCCCGCCGTTCTCCTTGGACAGAACGCCCCAGATCCCAGCCCGGTCGACCAGATAGAGATCCCTCCCCGGCGCGAAGCACGGGCCGCCGCATCCCTCCCAGCTCTCCACCCGGAACCGCTCCGAACATTCACCCTTCTCCGCGTCGAGGTAATATACGCACCGGTACAGCGTATCCCCCTGAAACAGATCGGCGCAGACCGCGCAGCCCCCGTCCCCGTCCGGCCCCAGCGCGCAGACGTCGCCCGGCACGGGTACGGAGCCCAGATAGCGGAAGTCCGGCGAGAAGCGCAGAACCTCCCGCCCCGCGCCCACATAGAGCGTCCCGTCCGTCCCCGCCCAGAAAGCCTCGTTCCAGTAGCTGTACGTGGGAAAGTATGCCGTGATGCTTTCGCTGACCGCCGCCTCCCCCGTCTCCCGGTCATACCGCCCGAGAAAGATGTCCCGCGGCTCGTCCCCCTGCCCGGCGTCCCGCACGTGGGTGAGCAGGAAGAACGCCTCGTCCCGGTTGATCGCCGCCTCAAAAACGGAGGCCAGCGGATCCAGGGGCAGCACCTCCTCCCGCAGGATCTCCTCCCCGCCGGGCGCCGCCGTGAGGATCTCCCACCGCATCGAGCGCCCGAATCCGCCCTCCGGCAGCGGCACGGAGTCCATGCCGAACGCGAGACAGTACAGTTCCCCCGCCTCCTCGTCCCAGAAGGCGGACTGTATGTCCAGCATATCCTCCGGCGCGGGCAGGGCAGTCCCCTCGAATCGCGGCCCGGTCCCCGGCGTCACGGGATCGCTCTCCTCCCTCCGGCATCCCCAAAGCCCTGCCAGCAGGATAAGAACCGCCAGCAGACCCGGAATAAGCCGCAGCTCCCGGGATCTCCCACATCTACCTCCGCCAAAGCCTCCCCGGATTCTCTCCCGTCCGGCGCATTTTTTCACAGTCCCCGTTATCTTCCCCGCATTCATGGCGCACCCTCCCGTGATTTTTCTTCACACGACAATTATCACATATAAAGTTCCGTTTGTCAAGAGAAAAATAAAAAGGAATGGCGAAAAAATCGTTTTTGCCGCAGAGTCATAGAGGTAAAGGGGACTTTACGTCAGCAAGTCTGCATGCTGACCTTAGTTTGCTGTCTAAATAATAAACCCTTTCAGACACTCCTTCAGTCAGCACAGCTGACATCTCCCTCTGGGAGGGAGGGGGACCGCTTGCGGTGGAAGAAGTGTCCGTCGGCATCTGCGAAAGTTTAAATCGGCGTTCTGTCCTTGTCTTGGCTGATTTATAGTCCCCTTTACATCCCGCCCTCCCCATTATACTACTCCTGCCGCCGCCCGCGGACAAACCCATCCGGAGGAAACCATGCAGAAACCCGTCGCTGTCCGAAACCCGAACGATCCCGCCCTCGCCCCTTATGCCCGATTGACGGAGAACCAGCTCCGTTCGCGCCGGGATCCGGAGAAGGGCGTCTTCATCGCGGAGAGCCGCACCGTGGTGGACCTCGCCCTCAAAGCCGGCCTCACGCCCCTCTCCTTCCTCATGGACCGGAGCCAGCTGAACGGCGCTTCCCGTGACCTGGCGGAGCGGATCCTGTCCGGGGAATGGGGCGATATTCCGCTCTACACCGGGGAGGACGAGCTTCTGACCGCGCTGACGGGCTTTTCCCTGTCCCGGGGCGTCATGGCGGTGATGCGCCGTCCTCTTCTGCCCCCGCCGGAGCAGATCTGCGCGGGAGCGAGGCGCATCGCGGTGCTCGAGGACATCATGGACGCCGCAAACGTAGGGGCCCTGATCCGGAGCGCGGCGGCCCTCGGCATGGACGCGGTGCTGGTGACGCCCCGGTGCAGCGATCCCCTCCTGCGGCGCGCGGCCCGGGTCAGCATGGGCACGGTCTTTCAGATCCCCTGGACGCGGATCACCGGAAACCGGTCCGGCGAAAACGGGGACGATTGGCCGGAGCGGGGCATGGAGCTTCTCCGGCAGATGGGCTTTCGGACCGCGGCCATGGCCCTGTCCAACGACACGGCGGATATCCGGGATCCCCGTCTGAAGGCGGCGGAGAAGCTGGCGGTGATCCTCGGCACGGAGGGCACGGGACTGAGACCGGAGACGGTGCGCTTAGCCGACTACACCGTGAAGATCCCCATGTTCCACGGCGTCGACTCCCTGAACGTGGCGGCTGCCGCAGCGGTGGCGTTCTGGGAGCTCAATCAGAAATGAAGGGTATCTTACAGGTATTATACCACGAAAAATAACTATTGTCAATACCATAATCAAACAAAAGTAATAATCTCCCTTTTGCACAAAATCACGACAAAAAGAGAACCGCCGTTTCATGACCGAAGCAGCGGTTCATTTATTGCTGTGAGAGGGTAAGGCTTTACCCGAAATTCTCCCGCACAAAGTCCAGATGGCTCCGGAAGGCGTCGGGGCGCTCGTCCGCCCAGGTCTTCATGGCTTCCGTGTTCCGCATCCAGACCTCCGGGGTGAGACGGCCGTCGACGGTCCCCGCCCAGCGGTCCAGATGGTACGGGACCTCCCCGGCGATCTGATCCCGGTAAGCGTCCATGATGGATTTCAGCCCGTCCGCGTCCCCGCAGAGCGTCTCGCAGTAATCGAGGAACGCCGCCCGGAATTCGCCGTTGTGCAGGCACAGCGCCAGAAGCCCCTGGGTGTGGAGGGTGTCCGGATAGTTCCCGTCGTAGGTGTAAGCCCCGTCCCTGTAGTTCCCCAGAGTGAAGGACACGTTGTCCCGCTCCGCCCGGGTGTCGATTTCCGGCAGCACCAGGCATTCGTACCGCCCGAAGTTGAAGTCCTGATCCCGTGCCGCGAACCGCCAGCGCCCGTCCGTGTACGGATTGCCGTCCACAGGCTCTCCCGTGTACCGCCACAGACGAAGGTTGTTGTGGGGCCAGTCCGTGTTGCACATGTAGAGCCACAGCGCCGCGTATTCCATGAAGCTCTCCGTGTCCAGCTTTTCGGAAAGGGCCCGGTAGGCGGCGTCCATCTCCTCCCCGGATCCGCCCAGAGCAGAGAGCGCGTCCCGGCACATGGCCTCGTACCCGTCCAGCTCCCCTTCGTCCCCCTTGTCCACAGCGTAGTAGAACCACACCCCGTCGAAGCGGCAGGAGCCCCCGTTCGCGTGCTTGTCGCAGTGCCGGGTTGTGTCCAGCTCGGATTTGATGACGGCCACATGATCCTTGTCCAGCCCGTAGACGTTTTTCAGGTAATCGTCCCCGATGTCCTCCTTCATGTCCAGAATGCCGTAGTATTCCCCGTTCAGATAGACGGCGGCGAACCGGGAGGCCTGATAAGCCACCTTGTCCGAATGGGCGGCGATGAAGGCGTTGGCGGCGGCGTCCCGGGTCAGGGTCATGGCGGTGGGATCGGCGGCGGTGGCCTGCATGGAGTCGTTGCCCCCGTTGCGCAGGATCAGCCGGTCGTATTTCTCAAGCAGCTCGCCCGCGTGCTCCCCCGCCGCGACGGTCCGTTCAGGGAAGAAGGGGTAGGCGAAGGAGCCTTTGCCGTCGTATTTCATCTCGTCGTAGTACCCGTCCCTGCGCGCCACCAGCCGGAAGGATTTCTGCGGCAGCACCCGGGAGGATCCCCCGAAGACCCGGATCCCGGCGTCCTGGGCGATGACCCGCTCCCCCTCCGGCGTGAAAATCTCCACATGGCAGGGCCGCTCCCAGGCCTTCCCGGAATTTGTCGGGTGATCGATGATGCCCGACGAGCCGTACAGATTCTTCTTCTCCGTGGTCAGGGACACCACCATGGTGCTGAACCGCCCCTCCGGCGCCCGGATGTAGGTCCGCGTGACGATGGGCCCCAGCGGACTGCCCGAGCGGTCGAGACAGACGGCGCGGATCACCGTGGCCTCCTCCCGCCCCACCGGAATGGGCGCGGAATAGGATTTCGACCCTTTGGCCGGCTCGGAGCAGTCGTCCGTCCAGGCGATCCGCGCGCTGACGGGAGCACCGGCGGGCAGGGATAAAACGAGCTCTCCCTCCCCGTCAAGGAATCCCTCCTTCAGCGAGAATACCGGCGCGTATTCCGCCCTGGCCGTCACCCCGGAATTCTCCCCGGCCTCCTCATCCTCGGACGGAGCAGAGTGCGCATCCCCGGTATCATCAGCGCCCGCCGGATCGGCAGAGGCAGTCTGTTCCCGGGCGATCTGCACGGCCGCGCCCTGCGGATCGACGCTGATCGGCGGCTTTCCCGACCGGCATCCGGACAAGCCCAGAAGAAGCACCGCCAGCATCACCGCGCCGGCCTTCCCGAAAGAAAACGTCTTTCCCACCATAGATAATCCTTTCCGCCCCCTCCGCGCCCGACACGGGGCATGGATCCCGTCAGGCCGCAGGGTTTTCAGCCCTGATCTTCAGCTGTATTGTAGCACAGCCTCCCCAAAAATGCAATAAAGCGTGACGAAAACCGACGGAGCTCCCTGGGGTTTCCCCCTCTTTTTTGAGAATTTGTATTGCAATCCCTCCCGGGTTAGCTTATAATAATACTAAGTATTGGCATTTCCGCGCCTGGGAAAGAAGACATCATGAACAAACAGAAAAACGGGCTGGCCAGATACTTGTCCGGCATGGACGCGTGGGCGCTTTCCATGAGCTGCATCATCGGATGGGGCGCTTTCGTCATGCCGGGAACCACCTTCCTTCCGGCGGCCGGTCCCGCGGGCACAGCCATCGCCATGGCCTTCAGCATGCTGATCATCGGCGTGATCGGGGCCGACTACGCCTCCCTCATGAGCCGTCATCCCGGGATCGGCGGCGTCTATGTCTATGCCGGAGAGGCCTTCGGACGGGGACACGCCTTCCTCAGCGCATGGTTCCTCTGCCTCTCCTGTCTGGCCCTGATCCCCCAGAACGCCACCGCCCTGGCTGTCCTCTGCCGCGCCCTCTTCAGCGCCGTTGTGGAACGGGGACCCTCGTACCGGATCGCCGGATATGACCTCTGCCTGCGGGAGGCCCTCATCTCCGTGGGCATTCTCGTGCTGATCGGGACCATGGCCATCTGCGGCAAGCCCCTTCTGCAGAAGCTCCCAGACCGGCCTGGCCGTGCTGACCCTGGCAGGCGTGGCGGCCATCGCGGTGACCATGGCGGTAAAGCTGCCCCTCGCGCAGATCGCGGCTGTCCCGGCTTTCGGATTCCATAACCCCGTGCGCGGGATCCCCGGCCTGACCCTGATGGCGCCCTGGGCCTTCGTGGGCTTTGAGGTGATCTCCCTGGAAACCTCCCATTTCCGCTTTTCCGTCAAGAGCTCCGGAGCCGTCATCGCTGTCACTGCCAACGCCTTCCGGGAGGATGTGGAAGCGGCGTCCGCGGCCGGCATGCAGGCCCATATCGCCAAGCCCCTGGACGTCGACCGCATGCAGGAAACCATCCGCTCCGTCCTGGAGGATCCCTCCCGGAACAGCTGACCCCCGCTTTACCCCCCGTCCGCAGACCGCGATCCCTTTTCTTGAAGTTCAGGATAAACTTCATCCTCCTCCGCTGCTGGGGCAGGAATGCCCTCACGAGCTGATTTTGTCCGGCGGAGACCATCTCACCTCAGGAGACGAATATGTTCGGAAAACACTTTGCATTGAATGAAGAGACCCTTCCCGTCGTGGAAGAAATCGGACGCCATATGCCCGGCGGCTTCTTTATCTACAAGGCGCAGGAACCCGAAGAGCTGCTGTACGCCAACAAAGCGGTATTCGACATTTTCGGATGCGCCGACGCCGGGGAATTCCGCGCTCTCACCGGCAATACCTTCGGCGGCATGCTCCATCCGGACGACAGCCGGGACGTCCACGAGGCCATCGACGAGCAGCGGACCCGCAGCAGCGACCAGATGGATTACGTGGAATACCGCATCGTCCGCCGGGACGGCGTCGTCCGCTGGGTCGACGACTACGGGCACTATACCGAAACCGATACCTACGGCGGCATCTATTACGTCTTCATCTCCGATATCACGGAGAAGCGGGAGCGGATGGAGAGCGATATGGCGACCCGGCAGGCGGTCATCGAGGCCCTCAGCGAGTCCTACCATACCGTCTGGCTCATCAAGGACGTGGAGACGGAGAGCTTCTCCCTGTACCGGGGTGATGTCGCGGGCGCCACCATCCATTCCGTCCCCATCCGGGAGGCCCTGGAACGCATGAAGTATTCCGCCGCCAAGGAGTACTATATCCGCACCACCGTGGCCCCCTGCGACCGGGAGCGGCTGGAGCGGGAGCTCACCATCGAAAACATCGTCCGGCGGCTGGAGACGAAGCCCCAGTTCAATATCAACTACCTCCGCTCCATGACCGACGGCAGCGAGCGGTATTTCCGCATCGAGTTCGCCCGGGTCAATATGCCGGGGGGCAAGATGGGCGTGGTCTGCGGCTTCAAGGACGTGGACGAGGACGTGCGCCAGGGCCAGCTGGTGCAGAAGCGGCTGGAGGCGGCCAGATGGGCGGAGGAGGAAAACCGCAGGCTGGCCGAGGAGGTGCAGAACGCGGCGAGGCTGGCGGATCTCATGGGCTCCGTGTCCTCCCTTCTGACCAATATGCCCGCCATGAGCTTTTCCAAGGACGCCCAGAGCGGCAGATACCTGGCCTGCAACCAGGCGTTCGCCGAATACGCCCATCTGGCCGGACCCGAGGACGTGGTGGGCCTGACAGATCACGATATCTTCGACAAGGCCACGGCGGATCACTTCGTGGAGGACGACCGGAAGGCGCGCTCCATGGACGGGGCCTATATCTTCTTCGAGGACGTTCCGGACGCGGGCGGCGTTCTGCGGAACCTCCAGACCACCAAGCTGACCTTCCGGGACAACGAGGGGCGGCTGTGCATCCTGGGCATGTGCGTGGACGTCACCGAAATGACCCGGATCAAGACCGCCGAGGCCGAGGCCCAGGCCAGACAGGCGGAGCTGGAGGAGAGGCTGAGCCTGCAGGAGCGTCTGCTGGAGCAGGAGCAGCGGCGGCAGGAGCTGGACAGCATGATCACCGCCATGGCCTCCGACTACCGCAGCGTCTATCACGTGGACCTGGATGACGACGACGCGGTGTGCTACCGGTCCGATCCCGGGGACCCGGGCCAGACGCCGGAGGGGGTGCATTTCCCCTACCACGCCCGCTTCACAGAATACTGCCGCCTCCATGTGGCCGCGGAGTACCGGGAGGCCTTCCTGCGCTTCATCGATCCCGACGCGGTGAGGGACGCCCTGGCCACCGAGTCCATCATCAGCTTCCGCTATCTGGCGGTGCGGGACGACGGCGGCGAGTACTATGAGATGCTCCGCATGGCCGGCGTCCGTCACCCTAAGGACCGGGACGACCATATCGTCCACGCCGTGGGTCTGGGCTTCACCGTCATCGACGCTGAAATGCGCGACTCCATGGCGAAGAACCGGGCTCTGGGCGAGGCGCTGGCTGCGGCGGAGGAAGCCAACCGGGCCAAGACCGCCTTCCTCTCCAATATGAGCCACGAGATCCGCACCCCCATGAACGCCATCATCGGCCTGAACAGCCTGGCCCTGAAGGACGAGGCCCTGACGCCCCAGACCAGGGAGTACATGGAGAAGATCGGCCGCAGCGCCAACCACCTTCTGAGCCTCATCAACGATATTTTGGACATGAGCCGCATCGAGTCCGGACGGCTGACCCTCAGGCGTGAGGAATTCTCCTTCAGCGGCATGCTGGAGCAGATCAACACCATGGTCATGTCCCAGTGCGCGGACAAGGGCCTGACCTTCGAGTGCCGGGTCATCGGCCAGGTGGACGCCCGCTACATCGGCGACGACATGAAGCTGAAGCAGGTGCTCATCAACATCCTCTCCAACGCCGTCAAGTTCACGGACGCCCCCGGCAGCGTCACCCTCACGGTGGAAAAGACCGCCTCCTTCGGGGATCAGAGCACCCTGCGCTTCGTGGTGAAGGACACCGGCATCGGCATGGATCCCGCCTTCCTCCCGAAGATCTTCGACTCCTTCTCCCAGGAGGACAGCAGCCGGAACAACAAATACGGCAGCACGGGCCTCGGCATGGCCATCACCAAGAGCATCGTGGAAATGATGAACGGCACCATCTCCGTGACCTCGGAAAAGGGCGTAGGATCGGAGTTCACCGTGGCCGTGACCCTGAAGGACTGCGAACAGCGGCGATCGGAGATCAGCGCCGTCCGTCCGGAGGATATGCGGGTTCTGGTGGTGGACGACGACCCCATCGCCTGCGAGCACGCCCTGAGTGTGCTGGAGGAGGCCGGGATCCGGGCGGATACCTGCGGCGGCGGCGAGGAGGCGCTCCATATGATGGAGGTGCATCACGCCAAGCAGGAGGCCTATAACCTGGTGATCCTGGACTGGAAGATGCCGGAGATGGACGGCGTCCAGACGGCGGCGGAGATCCGGAAGCGGTACAGCAGCGAGACCACCCTCATCATCCTGACCGCCTACAACTGGGAGGACATCGAGGAGGAGGCCTCCCGCATCGGCGTGGACAGCTTCCTTTCCAAGCCCCTCTTCGCCCATACGGTGCTGGACGAGCTGGAGCGGATCGCCCGCCGCGGCGCCGTGAACCCCTTCCGTCAGAAGCAGCGGGCGGAGCTGGCGGGACGGCGGATCCTGCTGGCGGAGGACATCCGCATCAACGCGGAGATCATGAAGCAGCTCATCGGCATGAGGGACGCCCTGATCGAGCACGCAGAGAACGGCCGGATCGCCGTTGATCTGTTTGAGGACAGCGAGCCCTGGACCTACGACGCCATTCTCATGGACGTGCGCATGCCGGAGATGGACGGTCTGGAGGCCGCCGCCGCCATCCGCGCCCTGGACCGGGAGGACGCCGCCGTGATCCCCATCATCGCCATGACCGCCAACGCCTTTGACGAGGACGTGCAGCGCTCCCTGCAGGTGGGCATGAACGCGCATCTCTCCAAGCCCGTGGAGCCGGAGCACCTCTACCAGACCCTGGAGGAGCTGATCTGGGAGAAGGACCTGGCCAGAGAAGCCATCGGAGGATAACGCATGTTCCGACTGTATTCCGATAAGCGGGCCGAGGCGATCATCGCCGCCATGGACCGGGAAATCGAAGCCTGTTCCGCGGATTACGGCGTTCCGGCCCCGTGCCTCCGGGGGATCCTCTTCCGGGAGATCCGGGAGATTGATCTGATGGACGCGGCGGCGGATGCGGCGGTCCGGCTGGGCCTTTTCGGGCGGGACGACAGCTCCACCGGATACGCCCAGATTTTTGCCCGCACGGCGGTGAACAGCCTCCGCTTCGCCGAAGAGAGGGGCATCGAGACGGCGGAGAAGCTGGGTTTGCCGCCGCTTCCCCCGGGAGAGGATCCCGGCTATCGGCGCGCCGTGTGGCTCCGGCTGAACGGGGACCGGACCTTCAACCTCCGCCTGGCCGCCCTGACCCTCCTCTCCGCCGCCCATGAAGCCGCTGGTACCACGGATTTTGAAAACATGACCGCCGAGGACATGAAGCGCGCCTTCAGCCGGTACAACAGCTCCTCCTGCACCGTTTCCGCCTACGGGGAAGAGGTCTATCGCCACTATCTCCGCTACGGCGGCACCCCGCGCCCGTAAACCCGAAAAAGAGCACCCATTCCGGATGCTCTTTTTCAGTTCCCGCGCCGACGCAGTCGCGCTGGAGCCTCGCAAGCAGCGATCGAAACGCGCATTGGGCAGGGGGCTGGTGATAAACGTTCGCTGTCCTGTTCACAGACAGACTAAAAACCGCGAAGCTGTGTTTTCAGTTTTGCCTTTTCTTTATCGCGTCCGTGTAATGGAAGCGCGTTTTGATAGCTGGATTATTCAGCTTCCGAATCCGGCCCGCGCCATCGATGGCGTCATGTTTCGCCGCGAAGCGTGGGATGTGCGGTCAGAGTTGAATATGGGGGCGTGCCGCCTAATGCGAAGCGTTTCCTACCTTAAAGGCCGCGCCTTTCCCCCGCATTGCGCGTTCTCAGTACGCCCCGACAAACGACAGCACCGGGCAGACCCGGGAATCCAGGATGCGGATCCGGACGGCGTCTGCGGTCACGGGGTCGAAGCGCAGGATCTTCCGGTAGCCCACCGTGGTGCCGGAGCCGATCTCCCGCCATTCCCCGTTTACCAGCGCGTCCGCGGCGAAGCGTTCGATCCGCTGGCCCATGGGGATGTGCTCCTTGATCGAGAGCACCGAAACCGTCCGGGCCTCTGGGAAGGTCAGCGTGACCGTGGGTGCGTTCTCCCCGTCGAAGGGCTTGTAATAGTCGTCGTAGCTGTCCTGCCGCAGGGCCTCCGCCGTGTGATAGCCGTCGTCGGGCGCCTCGAAGACCGCGTCCCGGGCCAGATTCACCGCGAAGATCCGGCGGAGGTTTTCCCCCATCTCCCCGAGGGCCCGGACGTCGTTCTCGTGGAACAGGCCCCGTCTGTCCGGCGGGATGTTCAAAAGCAGCGTGGAGTTGCCGCCCACCGAGCGGAACCACAGCTCCGTGAGATTCTCCGGCGTGCGGACCTTCTCGTCCTCGGAGGCGTGATAGAACCAGCCCGGACGGATGGAGGTGTTGGTCTCACAGGGGCTCCATTTGAACCCTGTGGCGTTCAGAAGAAGCTCCCGGCTGCCCAGATCCTCCTGCGTCGCGTCGATCCGTCTCTCCCGGAAGGCCGCGGAATCCTCCTTCTGACTCGCTTCCGCCACCTCGGGCGCCTCACCGAAGCCTGTGGGCAGCACCGACCATTCGCTGGGACGGGTGTGACCGGCCTCGTTGCCGCACCACCGGATGTCCGGCCCGCAGACGGAAATGGCCGCCCCGGGCTGCAGCTCCCGGATCAGGGCGTAGTAGCGGTCCCAGTCGTAGACCTGCTTCTTCCCGTTGGGCCCCTCGCCGCAGGCCCCGTCGAACCAGACCGAGAAGATCTCGCCGTATCCCGTCAGAAGCTCCGTCAGCTGGGCGCAGAAGTAGTCGTCGTAGGCCTTGCCCTGCCCGTAAAGGGGCTGATTCCGGTCCCAGGGGGAGAGGTAGACGCCGAATTTCAGCCCGTGCGCCCGGCAGGCGTCGGAGACCTCCCGCACAATATCGCCCTCCCCATTCTTCCAGGGGGAGTTCTTCACGCAGTGGGCGGTCACGGCGGAGGGCCAGAGGCAGAAGCCGTCGTGGTGCTTGCAGGTGAGGATCAGCCCCTTCATCCCGGCGGACTCCAGGGCCAGGACCCATTGCTCCGCGTCGAATTCCGTGGGATTGAAGACGGCCTCATCCTCGGTCCCGTCCCCCCATTCCCGGTCCGTGAAGGTGTTGACCGTGAAGTGAACGAAGGCGTAGAACTCCATCTGTTCCACCGCCAGCTGCCGCGCCGAAGGATGTACCTTCACCAGCGCCTTGTCGAATTCAAAGTAAGGATACATAGAATGCCTCTCCTTAAAGGAAGCAAAGGCTGCGCCTTTGCAAATCATTATATCCCGCTGCGCACGGGAGGCGGCACGAGGGACACCATCTCATGGCCGACTGAGTTCACGAAGTGAACTCGGGTGCCCACTCGTGCGGGTCCCCCTTGGCCGGGGAGCATAACCTATCCTCTCATCTCTGTATCTATATCTGACAGTTCATCCCACGTCCTTGCGCGGACCCGTTGCGTCAGCCGAAACATGCGATGAACTCCGTCGGGGACGAAGTTCATCGGTTTGCTCTGCCCAAGGGGGCGACGCAAACAGCGATCGAAACGCGCATTGGGCAAGGGGACTGAACTATCAGTTTCGCTTTCCTGGATAAAGACAGACTTGATTCTCGCAAGGCAGATCTTTCAGTTTCGTCTACTCTTTCACGCGACCGTGTAATGGAAGCGCGTTTTGATGTCTATCTTTTTCAGCTTCCGAATCGGGCCCGCGCTATCGATGGCGTCATGTTTCGCCGCGAAGCGTGGGATGCACAGTCAGATTTGGATTCTGGTCCGCGCTGTTTGAGATACCATATGGCCAAGGGACCTCCCGGGGAGGGGCCTTCGGCCTGAGATGGTCCCTCCCCGGCGCCCGCCCCGCGCAGGGGCATCTATTCCGGAAACGCGCAGCGTTTCCTGCCTTACAACCCTGGGGGGAGGGTTATCCCTCCGTATACCCCACATTGTCCGATGTCACGGCGATGCGCAGGCCCAGGGGCGTGTCCTCCGCCTCCCCGCCGGTGAGCCCTTCCACCCGGTGGATGCCGCAGAGCAGCAGGGAGAGGTTTTTCCGCTCGCCCGTGAAGCGGTGGATCACCGTCTTTCCGATCCGGCCCGCCGCGTCGCGGAGCACGATCTTTCCGGATTCGTCCCGGACGGCGCATTCCGTGGTCTCCCCCGGCGCGAAGCAGTACAGCGTCACCCCGTCGGCGTAGCTGTACACCGCGTCCCGCTCGTTCGATCCCACGGGAACGATGGAATTCTCCCGGATCAGGAGGGGCAGGGTGAAGAAGCCGTGGCGCTCCCGGACAAACCGTCCTCCCGTCTTTTCCTCCCCGGAGAACCAGTCAAACCAGCGTCCCTCCGGCAGATAGTATTCCACGTCCCCCTCCTTCGTAAACACGGGAGCCACCATTAGACTGCCCCCCAGCATGTACTGCGTGTCCAGATCCGCGGCGCAACGGTCCTCCGGGTATTCCAGCACCATGGCCCGCATCATGGGGACGCCGGTCTCGTGGGTGCGGCAGGCTTCGGCCCAGAGATAGGGCATCAGGGCGCATTTCAGCTTGGTGAAGGTTCTGAGCACGTCCACGGATTCCTCCCCGAAGAGCCACGGGACCCGGTAGGAGCCGGAGCCGTGGAGGCGGGAGTGGGTGGAGAGCAGCCCGAAGGCCGACCAGCGGTTGTATACGTCGGCGGGGGCGGTGCCCTCGAAGCCGGAGATATCGTGGCTCCAGAACCCGAAGCCGGAGAGGGTCAGGGAAAGCCCGGCCCGCAGGGATTCGTTCATGGAGAGGTAGTTGGAGTTGCAGTCGCCGCCCCAGTGCACCGGGAATTTCTGCCCCCCGGCGGTGGCGGACCGGGCGAAGAGGCAGGCGTTCCCCACACCCTTTTCCCGCTCCAGCAGCTCGAAGACGCATTTGTTGTAGAGGTAGCTGTAGTAGTTGTGCATCTTCACGGGATCGCTGCCGTCATAGTAGACCGCGTCCGTGGGGATCCGCTCGCCGAAGTCCGTCTTGAAGCAGTCCACCCCGTCCTCCAGCAGCGATTTCAGCTTCCCCTGATACCAGGCCCAGGCTCCCGGGTTGGTGAAGTCCACGATCCCCATGCCGGCCTGCCACATATCCGTCTGCCAGATATCTCCGTCGGGCTTCATCAGAAGATACCCGGCGTCGGCGGCCTCCCGGAAGGCGGGGGATTTCTGCCCGATGTAGGGGTTGATCCAGACGCAGACCTTCAGCCCCCGGTCGTGGAGCTTTTTCAGAAGGCCCCGCACGTCCGGGAACACGTTTTTGTCCCATTCGAAGCCGCACCACTCGTTTTCCCGCATCCAGTAGCAGTCGAAGTGGAAGACGTGGAGGGGAATGCCCCGCTCCGCCATGCCGTCCACCATGGAGAGCACGGTCTTCTCGTCGTAGGATGTGGTGAAGGAGGAGGTGAGCCAGAGGCCGAAGGACCAGGCGGGGGGCAGGCCGGGCTTTCCCGTCAGCGCGGTGTAGTTTTTCAGCACGTCCTTCATATCCGCCCCGCCGATGACCATGAAGTCCAGCCGCTCGCCGGGGACGGAGAACTGGGCGCGGGTCACCATCTCGGAGCAGAGCTCGTAGGACACCCGGTCCGTGGAGTTGACGAAGACGCCGTAGCCCCGGTTGGAGATGTAGAAGGGCACGTTCTTGTAGGCAATCTCCGTGCAGGTGCCCCCGTCCTCGTTCCACATGTCCACGATCTGCCCGTTCTTCACGAAGGGCGTGAACCGCTCGCCGAGACCGTAGAGCTTCTCCCCGAGGTTCACGTCCAGCTGCGCCCGCATGAAGGGGCCCTCGGGGGTGGTCATATAGGAGATCATGGACTTGCCGAAGCGCTCGCCCACTGCGGTCAGCAGGCGGTCCTCATAATAGAAGGTGAAGAGGGCGGGGTTCTTCCGGATCACAAGGGACGTGCGCCCGCTCTTCACCGAGAGGATGTTCCCCTCCTCCTCCACCTCCAGGGGGCAGGGAACGGCGTTCAGCTCGAATTTCGGCTCCTTCCTCCGTCCTCCGGCGAAGTGGACGGCCTCCATACGGATGATGTCCGGGGCGGGGGAGGAGACGGTCAGCTCCAGAATGGGACCGCCCATGGCCCGCGCGTCGTGACCGTAGCTGACGACATAGAGCCAGAGGGAATCCCCCGTCTCCGTGTGATTGTGCCGGACCTCGCGGATCTGCACCGCGTCGCAGGCCTCCACCCCCGGCAGGTTCATCCAGTAGCCTTTGGTGAATTTCATGGGATAATCCCCTTTCCTTGTCCGATCGTCCCTCTCCGGTAAAACCGGCGGTAAAACCGGCCGTTTGTCTGCATTATACCACATGAAAAGGAAAATTGGAACGGGACGGCAAAAATCCGGCGCAAAAAATCCCTCCCCCGAAACGGAGAAGGGATATCCCGCCTTACCGGCCGATTTTTTTCAGCACCCGCTTCTTTTCCTCCTCGGCTTCCCGGACGGCGGCGGATTCCGGATCCAGTCCCCATTCGTTCAGCAGATTGTCGAGGATCCTGTCCCGGGCCCCGGCGGCTTTTTCCCAGTCGCCCCGGATCTCGTGGATCACGGCGATCCCCTCCAGCGCGTCGGAGAACCGCGGCTTCTTTTTCTCCTCGGCGGCATAGGCGGCTTCGTAGAGGGAGACGGCCTTGTCGTAGTCGCATCTCATGGCACAGTACTGCGCCGCCTCGAAGAGGAAGATCCAGTCCTCCCCGAATTCGTCCATTCCCCGCCGCATGGCCTCCTCAGCCGCGTCCGCGTCGAATTCCGCCAGGGCGATGGCTGCTTCGTAAACCGGGATCAGCTGGGGACGGGCGTCCGGCAGCTTCCGGTAGGCCTCCAGACATTCCCTCGCTTCTGCGGCTCTGTGGTCGGCGATGAGATTGTCCATGAGATAGAGGCGGGGCAGCGCGGCTTCCGGCTTCAGGGCGGCCAGCTCCCGGTAGAGCTCGACGGCACGGCTGTGGTTGGCGACGTTCCAGTCCCACACCGCGTGGCCCTCCGCCATGCAGAGGAGCCACTGGCAGTCCTTCACCTCCGGAGCCATCCGCAGGGCCTCCCGGGCGTACCGGCTTACCTTCTTCGCGTCGGATTCCATCCGGTGGTGGTAAAGCTCCGCCAGAAGGCTCAGGATCCGCCTCTTGTCCGGGTGGGTGCCGAGCTGGTTTCTGAGGGTCTCCTCGTATTCCCAGAACAGGTCCCCGGGGAGCTCGTCCTCCATCTCCATCCGGTTCTCGATCCGGTTCAGCTTTTCCTCCGTCCCCAGGTCGAAGAGCTCGTCAATGCTGACCCCGAACACGCCCGCCAGCACGGGGAGGGAGGCGATATCCGGCATGGCGGCGCTGTTCTCCCATTTGGAGACGGCCTGCGGGCTGACGCTGATTCGTTCTGCCAGCTGCTCCTGGGTCAGCCCCGCCCTGTGCCGCAGCTGTCTGATTTTCTGTCCGAGTTCCATTTTGTATCTTTTCTCCTTGCTGTCGTTCTGTTGTTTTCGGATCCGTTGTCATGATGATACCACACGCGGCGGGGGATTGCAATAACGCGTCGTTCATACCCGCTCAACCGGCGGTTGCGGGGAAGGCTGCGGCGAAAATATAACGAAAAATCCTTCATCCGGTGGCGCGGCGGGAGGATTTGTGCTATAATAGAGCCAAAAGTACGCCGCGAGGAATCCGCGGGCCGCGGGAGAGAAAAAAGAAGGGGGAAGCATGAGCGATACGCAGAAGGATATCCGGATGGTCCGGGAGCTGGCGAAGCGGTACATGGAAATCGCCTCGTCGGAGAAGCACGCGCGGATGCGGCAGCGGTTCCGGGACTCAAACGACCTGAAAATCGTCCGCCCGCCGCTGATCATGGAGGAGATCCCCTGGCACGAGATGAACATGGACGGGGAGCTGGACTGTCACGCGGAGGACGGGCGGCTCCGGTCCATGGAGTGGGGCCTGCGGGTAGCCCTCTTCCGGGAGAAGCACTTCAAATGCGACAACTACGCCATGCCCTGGTGGGAGGTCCACAAATCCTTTTCCAGCACCGGAAACGGCTTTGCCATCGACGAGGACCGGGTGGCGGTGGACAGGCAGAACAACATCGTCTCCCACCGGTACCACGACGTGCTGGCGGATGAAAAGGCCCTCGAAGCCTGGCACGAGCCCGTCATCACCCCCCACCCGGAGAACGACCGGGCGAACATGGCTTTCGCGGAGGAGGTCCTCTGCGGCATCATGCCGGTGCGCCTGAAGGGCCACGGGATCTACTACTCCCCCTGGGACGAGATCGCCATGCTGCGGGGCGTGGAGCCGGTGCTTATCGACATGATGGAGCGGCCGGAGTATCTGCATAAGATCATGGCCCTCTTCACCCGGGGCATGGAGCGCACCATGGATCAGATGGAGCAGTACGGTCTGTATGAGCCCGAAGCCGTCGCCCTCCACTGCACCCCCGGGGCCTTCACCCACAAGGAGCCCTATGACCCCGCCTTCGGGAAATGCGAAAACGTCTGGTTCCGCACCATGGCCCAGATGTTCTCCACCGTGTCCCCCGAGGCGCATTACGAGTTCGACGTGGCCTACAGCATCCCCCTGGCGTCCCGCTGCGCCCACACCTATTACGGCTGCTGCGAGCCCCTCCACGACCGGATCGATATTCTGAAGCGGTATCCGAATCTGCGGAAGGTGGGCTGCAGTCCCTGGGCGGACGTGGAGGCGACGGCGGAGCAGCTGGGCGGCGATTACGTCCTCTCCCGCAAGCCCTCCCCCGCGCACGTGGCCATCTCCACCGACCCGGACCAGATCCGGCAGGAGATCGAAGAGACCGTCCGCGCCTGCCTGAAGCACCGCACCCCCTGCGACATCACCCTGAAGGACATCAGCACGGTGAGCTACAAGCCGGAGAACCTCATCCTCTGGGCCGAGACCGCCTCCGCCGTGCTGGATGAATACTACGGGGAAGCGTGATTTTATACACAAACCGGGAGCCGGATCCTTCGCGGAAACGGCCCCCGGTTTTTTAGATTTTCTTCTTACTCCTCCATCCTCACCCTCTCGCTTAAGGTCCGCTTTCTGTTCATCCGGAACACGACGGCGGAAATGATAACCGACAGCGCAAGCTGCACACCGAGCATGATGAGCGCCGGGACGGGGTCGACCTTCACGTCCGCGTCGAATCCCGCCGAGAGCAGCCGGGTCATGAGCGGCAGGCTGACGGCAAGGACAACGGCGGACACAAGCACGGAGAAGGCGTTCTCGCAGAAGTTCATCGTCCCGAGCTGGCGTCCCGTCATGCCGACGGCTTCGAGCAGCGCGGTTTCCCGCTGACGGCTCGCGGCGGAGGCCAGGGCGGCGTTGACGATCCCCAGCGCGCCGATGAGGAACAACAGTCCCGCGAGGCTGTACCCGACGGCGGAGAGCGATTCGATCTGCCCCCTGATCTCTGCCAGATCGTCGAAGCGGCTGTCGATGTCCATCATGAGCCCCTCCGTGCCGGCCTCCGAATCCGATATGTCGACAAAGGCCGCCTCACCGAAAGAAGCGCTGAGGTCGGTGAGGGAGTTTTTCAGCAGCCCGATCCCGCCCTCCGGCTCGTTCACCAGGAGGGTGTTGACGATCCCGTCCGGATAGAGCGATTCAAAGACGTCAAGCGGCAGGATCAGAAGCTGACAGCCCTGCTCGTATTGGTAGAGATGTGTGGAAAGCCGCCGCGTCACGTCGTAGCTCCAGTCCTCCGAGGCAACGACGGAGAAGGTTTGCCCGCCGAGGGTCAGCGCGTCTCCGTCGCGGAAGTAGTATCCCGCCGCGTCCTCCCGGTACATCCCGGAGGCAATGATAAAATCTCCCTCCGGGATCGCGTCCGCCGTGGGAATTTTTTCGTTTTTCAACTGCACCGCGCCGAAGAGCTCCCGCGGGATCCCCAGCACGCAGCAGGTCAGCGTTCCGTTTGCGGCGGCGATCAGTTGCCGGTGCATCACGTCGAAATATTCGTTGCCCCATCCCGTCCCGCGCCAGTAGTCGAGTTCCGCCGAGGCTACGGCTTTCTGTTCTTTCGTCGCGGGGACATGATCCACGGCGATGCGGACGGGGTATATTTTCTCCGCACCGTCGAGCCGCTTCACCGCCTCGCAGAACTCCTCCGTCAGCCCGACGCCGCTGTCGATGGAGATCGAAGAATAGCCCAGCGTCGGATATAGCTGATAGTCCGTCGTGCGCAGATCGGAGGCGATGTTTTTCCGCATGACGGCGACGGCGGAGGAGGTCAGGGCGATGAGCAGGGCCGCGAGGGACACCGAGACAGCCGGGACGATATGCGCGCGGGGATTGCGGACGATCTCCCGGCGGACAAGTCCCGCGGTGCCCGGTGTTCTCCGGCTCCGGATCCATCTCCGGTCCTCTTTTCCGCGCTTTTCCTCTCCCCGGACCGCTTCGACGGGCGTGAGCTTCCGGATCCGGCGCAGCGGACGCACGGCGGAGAAAAGCACGGTCGCGGCAGTAAAAACGGCGGCGAGAACAGCCACCCACCAATCGAACCGCCCCGTCACCCGGTCCGTCCCGAACGAATCCATGAGCGGAACGAGCAATCGCCAGCCGACGAGATACCCGAGCAGCAGTCCGACGGGGAGGGAGAACAGCAGAAGCAGCCCCGCCTCCGCCCGGATTGCCCGCTTCCGCTGTCTCTCCGTCGTGCCGAGCACCCAGAGAAGCCCCTGCATCTTCATGTCCTGCGTGAGCGCGGCGGAATACACCCCGACGATCAGGAGTGATGCCGCGCCGAAGATGACGACGAGGGAGAAAAGAAGCGCAAAGACCGTCGCCGGGTTCAGCTGCTCCTTGAGATTCCCCGCGAGATACGCGGTGTTGACGATCGTTTCGGGGATGTCCCCGCGGATCGCGTCCCGGACGGAATCGACCGCCTTGTCGAGCTTTCCCTTGATGTTCATGCGATTGTTGAACAGCAGATAGAGCATCATGCCGTCGCTCGGATTTTCCTTCCCGTTGACGACGGCGGCGAGTTCGGACGATCCCGCGCCCTTTTCCGCCTCGTAAAATCCCGCGACGGTGAATTCCCGGGAATAGGCCTCCGCGCCGCTGTCCGTCCTCCGCATCAGCCAGAGGGTCACCCCCTCACCTACGGCTTTGTCCGGAAAATATATGCGGGAGAGCATGATTTCATCCGCCGACTCCGGGAACTGCCCTTCGGTCACAGTGAGAAAGAAGTGCGCCGTCATGTCCTCGCCGGAGAATCCTCCGATCCGAAGGGACGAGGAAAGAAGCTCCTCTTCCGTTGCCGAAACCGTTCCCATCCCCACGGGCGTCAGGGCGGCGGCTTCCTTCACAAATGCAAGCCGATTCAGCCGCGCGAGGATCATGTCCGCGGGCAGGGTATAGGACGCATAGGAAATCGCGCCGTGGTAATCGTTGCCGCCGAGGAGCGCAAGCGTTCGCTCGTATGCCGTATAAGAAGACGACACGATCCCGAAAATCGCAGAATACAGCACAGCAGTGAGAATGACCGCCGCGCAGACAATGACCGACCGCGTCCGGTGATCCCGGATATTACGCAGGGCATTTTTCAAAAGCTCCTTCATTTCGCCGCCCCCCCGGAATCCGCCTCGATCCGCCCGTCCTCCATGCGGATGCGGCGGGAGGCCATCTGTGCCATTTCCTCGCTGTGCGTCACCATGACGATGGTCTGGGAAAGCTCCTCGTTCAGCCGGCAGAGGGTCAGCACCACGTCGAGGGAGGTTTTGGAATCGAGATTCCCCGTGGGCTCGTCCGCCAGCACCACGTGGGGCTTTGTGATGAGCGCCCGGGCAATGGCCACCCGCTGCTGCTGACCGCCCGACAACTGATGCGGCAGGACAAAGCGCTTGTCCGCGATCCCGAGGGTGGAAAGCATCTCTTCCACCTCGGCTTTATCTGCTTTGATCCCGTCCAGTCCCAGCGGCAGGGTGACGTTCTCCCACACGTTCAGCCGGGGGACCAGATTAAAACTCTGGAACACGAATCCGATGTGCCGCCGCCGGAAGACCGTCAGAGGATCCGGTGCGAGAGAGGAGAGATCCGTGCCGTCGATCACAACCTTCCCCTCCGTCGGGGTGTCTATCCCGCCGAGCAGGTGAAGGAGCGTCGATTTCCCGCAGCCGCTCGGCCCGACGACGGCTGCGAACTCACCACGGCTAATGGTCAGGTCCACCCCTTCGAGGGCGCGGAGCCGGTTTTCATCCGTGCCGTAGATTTTCGTGAGATTTCTGGTTTCGATCATATCCGATCCGCCTTTCTTTGGATGATTCCAGTATAGCAGATCAATCTTTCCGGACGGTGACAGAATCTTTCACTTCCCTCACAGTTCGGGATTTCGTCGGAAATCGGGATTTCGGCAGAAAAATCGAGAACACCGCGCCGCCGTCCGGGGGACCCCCGCAGAGCGTCCGTCCTCCCTGCGCTGTGACGATGGCTCTTGTCAGGGTCAGCCCGAATCCCACCCCCGGGAGGTCCCCCGCGTACGTTCCCCGGTGAAAGCGCTTCCAGATTTCGTTTCTCTCGCTCTCCGGAACGCCCGGCCCAAGGTCGGAGACGTCGATCCGCACGGAGGTGCCGAGATCCCGGGCGGTCACGGTGACGACGGAGCGCTCCGGGGCGTATTTCACGGCGTTGTCGCAGAGGTTGAAAAGGGCCTCCGCCGTCCAGTGCAGATCGAACACAGCCGTGAGCCCGTCCTCCAGGTCCGCCGAAAAGTCGATCCCCCGCTTCTCCGCCGCCGGGAGCGCGTCCGAGACGGAGCGGCACACCAGCTCCTCAACGGCGTTTTCGCGCGGGTTGAGATTCCCGTCGATCAGGCCGCATTCGCACCGGGAGAGCCTGACCAGGGCGTCGAAAAGAAAAGTCAGCCGGTCCGTCTGGGCGCGGATGACCTCCCCTTCCGGGTTATCCAACGTCTCCGCCGTCATGCGGACGGACGCGAGGGGCGTTTTAGACTGATGGGCGATGTCCGAGACGAGGGAGGAGAGGTGTTCGTACCCGTCCCTCAGCTTTTCTTCCCGCACCGCCTGAGATTTCCGGGCAAGCACCACGCGGCGGGCCAGGGCGGATTCCTCGTTTTCCGCCGTGAGATCGGCCTCCCCTCCGTCGAACAAAGCGTTCAGACGGGCGACGAGATCCGCGCGTTTTTTCTTTTCCCGGAGCGCGTTCCAGAGGATCAGCCCGACCGCCGAAACCGCGTAGACCGCAGTCGGCAGGGCGCTTCCGAGCCGGTATTGATTCGCCAGCACCAACAGAACCGAGAGAAAAATCAGCGCGAGGACCGTCGGGATCGGTTTCATGGCTCGTCCCCCTTCCACACATAGCCGAGGCCGTAGACCGTGCGGATCGGATCGCCGCCGGACACCCCCGAAGTCAGCTTCCCGCGCAGCCGCTTCACCGTCACGGACAGGGTGTTTTCCCCGATGGCGTCGGACCCGCAGTCCCAGAGCGCTTCGATGAGGGAGGACCGGGACACCACCCGCCCGGCGTTCTTCACGAGGACGGACAAAAGCCGCGCCTCCGACGCCGAGAGGATCACCGGCACCCCGTCCGCGCGGAAATCGAGGGTGTCAAAGTGAAATTCATACCGGCCGGACACATACGACGCCGACGGATTCCCGCCCGATCCTGTGAGCAGCAGACGCCGGACGCGCTCCTTCAGCACCATCAGCGAAAACGGCTTTTTCATATAGTCGTACGCCCCCGCCTGAAACGCCGCCACCTCGTCCGCCTCGGAATCCCGCACCGTGAGAAAGAGAACCGGGACCGGGCGGCGGCTCGTGACCTCCCGGCAGAAATCGAATCCGTTCCCGTCCGGGAGATTGCAGTCGAGGATGAGGCAGTCGGGTTCGGTTCGGACGATTTGCGTCTTTGCCTCCGCAATCGAGCGCGCGCCAACCGTCTGCCACTCATCCGTCTGGAGGGTACGGCACAGCCCTTCGCAGAGGACGGGATCATCTTCGACAATGAGAATGCGTTTCATGGAATCCTCCTTCCGGGGGCGTTTCATTTCATTATAGCCTGTCTGACGGAGACTTTCAAGCGGGAGCGGAAAAGGTGAGGAAACTGTAAGAATCGAAAAATGACCCTTCGGGGAGAGCCGAAGGGTCGGACAGCCGTTCGGAAGGGCAGCGGCCGTAAAACGCGGGCGTTTGGGTCCGGTTTATTCCGCTCCCCGCCGCACGAACAGCCCTTCCGCCGAGGCCAGGGCGGCGACGGTTTCGAGAAATTCCGCGGGCGGGTTGTAGAGCGTCATGTACAGATCCCCGCCGTCGAGGGTCAGAAGGACGTCCTCCGCCGGGAACAGCAGGGTGAGATACCGGCCGTTTTCCTCGGCGCAGCCCGTCACCAGACCGGAAAGCGTCTCCGGGGAGGGCTCCGGGATCCATTCGTCCTCCGGCAGACGGCTGGCCGCGATGTCGTAATAGCAGAGGAGGCAGAGCACGACCCGCGCGAACCGCTCATACAGACCGTCCAGCCGGGGACGCGTTCTGAAGGTCCGCTCTACGGTAAAGTACCGCCCTCCGCCCTCCGCCGGAACCTGCCGGGGAAGAAAGTCGATTACGTAACAGGGCGCGTCGTACAGAGCTTCTCTTCTTTCGTCCAGTTCAGCCGCTGTCACGGGAGCACCACCTCCTCGCCCACGCCCCGGGTGATGAAGCGGACCGTCACATCCGGCGTCTCGTCCCGCTCATGGGCGCAGGTGAAGGAAACGGCGGATACCCCGTGGGGCAGAGAGGCCGTACCCTGCGGCGTCACCCGTTCCAGCACGTTGTAGTTGAGGTCCGTCACCGTGGCCGTGCCGTTCAGATCGAAGAGCAGGTACTGCCCGTCCGCGATTTCGCAGGGGAAGCGGATCGTCCCGCCCCGGGTGGTGAACATGGGATCGCGGATGGCGCCATCTCCCTCCACCCGCAGGCGGAAGGCAAAGGAGGCCTCCTTCGGGTTGTCCGCCGTCCAGTCCGCGCCGCCCGGCTGTCCCGGCTGCATTTCGGAGAGGGCGCAGGTATAAGGCGCGGAGATGGCGATGGGGAAGAGGATAAAGCGGCGCTCGTCCTGCTTCTCCAGACGGAATTCCTCCGCCGGATCCCTGAGCCGGGCCTTCTGCTCTTCGGTGAACGCGTCAGCCAGGCGCAGGCGGTCCCAGTCCCGGATGAGCTCCAGCAGAAGGTCCAGATTGCCCAGCTTTCGCATGACGGGGGTGCGGATGGTCATGGCGTAGCCCGCGTCAAAGCCCGCCGCCTCGGAGAGCGCCCATTCCAGATCCTCCCGGGTGGAGGCCTCGAACTTCCGCTCCGCCGTCCGGAGAAGGAACCAGCCCAGCATCCGGGGGAAGAGATTCCGGCGGAAATAGGCCTGATTGCGGATCCGGGTCTCCACCTGTCCCGTGCGCATGGCCTCCCCCCAGGGCTCGCCCCAGTTCATCCTTGTGTGGACGTGCCAGTTGAAGTGGGTGAGGCGGCTGGCGTCGTTCAGCACGAAGTGGTCGTAGCGGTCGTGGCAGTCCGTGACGAAGCGGGTGGAGGCGTAGAGCTCATGGCCCGTGTAGTCGCAGCCCTCCAGCCCGTCGTAGGAGATCTGCGCCGCGCCGCCCCGGTTGAAGAGCTCCCCGAGGCGCGATGTGAATTCGTCCTGGAGGTTGATGTCCGGGAAGAGGGTGCGGTAACCGTGATCTCTCAGGGGCAGAACCGCCTCTCCCGCCGCGTGGGCCGCCTTTTTCGTCCCGAAGGCTCCCCGGACCAGTCCCGTCAGCCGCACGCCGTCATCGGAGACTTCCGCCGCCGCAAAGGTGACCAGCTCGTCCCCGATCCGCACGGCGTTCACCGACTGCACAAGGGAAAAGCAGGGGTGCTTCTCCGCGAAGGCCTCCGTCTGCTCCCCGTCCATGGGGGAGAGGAGGGTCAGCCGGGCCATGGCCACCAGCCGGTCGTCCGGGATCGGGGTGACCCAGGGATCGTTGGTGGTGGTGAAGTTGGTGAGGGTGTGGAGCCCCACCTTCATGCCCCGGGCCGCCGCCCTGTCCGCGACCTTTTCCCGGAAATCCGTGTCGTCCGAGGCCAGATCCGGCCGCCAGTCGAAGTGGCCCCAGTTCCGGAAGGGGTCCTCATGGTAGATGGTGTCCATGCCCGCCGCCTGCGCCTTGTCCAGCACAAGATCCACCTCGTCCGCTGAAAAATTGGAGATCAGATAGGACTTCATGGCGGCCCGGGCGGTCTTCACCCATTCTCCGTCCTCCATGAGAGGATGGGGCAGGCTCATCAGGCGTTCGATCTCCCCGATCCGCTCCAGCGCCTCGTCCCGACGGCAGCCGAACAGCAGGACACCGGCTCCATCGGCGGACGCGTCGGGATCATTTTCGGGGAGGGGAACGATCAGCATGTCCCCGGCTCCGGCGGCCCGTCCGGTTTCCTCCCGGCTCCGGTCCTTCGCCCAGAACTGCAGGGAGGCCCCTCCCCCCTCCAGCCATGCCGCCGCCCGCTCGTGGAGGGACTGCACCCGGCCCACGGAGGGATCCAGCTCCTTTCGGAAGCCGCAGAGCGCGTCGAAAGCGGAGAGATACCGGTACGGCACGCCCTCTATGGTTTTGCGGTTCGCCGCCATCATGCCGAAGGCCGTGCCCGCGTCCGGATCTCCCGCCTGCACCACGCCGATCACGTCTCCCACCACCTCGTCCGGCGTCACGGACAGGGGACCGAAGACTATCATGTCCCCGGGCACCCGCTCCGCCGTCACCGTCAGGCAGCAGTCCTCCTCCCGGATCGAGAGGGATACGGTCTCCCCGTCCTCCATGGTGATCGCCGCACACCCGTCCGCCGTCAGGGTCATCCCCGCCGGCACGAGGACCTTATCGTCCCGGCACAGGGAGACGAGGGGGGAGGGCTTTTTGAGGATCTCCCGTCCGAGGACCTCCAGGGACACGATGAATCCCCGCCCGTCCAGGGTCATGTTCAGATCGCGGATCGCGAATGTCGTCATGAAAAACCTCCTTCAAAGGCATGTCCGGTTTATTCCCGCCTCACATGTTCTCACCCGCTGATCCCCAGCCGGTCCGCCGCGTAGATGTAGCTCAGCATGCCGCTGGAATACCAGGGGGAGCAGGGGGTGGGCTCGCCGGTGAGGGGATCGATCTCCTGCCCCAGGGGAACCTCATCAAAGCAGCGGGTCCAGGCCTCGAGCCACCTCCGGCAGATGTGATTGAAGTCCTCTCCCCATCCGTAGGCGTCCATCCAGCGGGTGCAGCGGAGGGTGATGAGACCCATGGTGTAGTAGCCCCAGCAGTTCCGGTCCGCGTGATGCGCCGTGGAGGGATCGTTCACCGCCATGGAGGGGAAGGGATAGGGCGTCCAGAACTCCTCCGGGTTTTTGAGGTGCTCCCGGTAGATGCGCCGGATCAGCTCCCCGTCCTCATCGGGATCCAGCACCCGCTCCATGAAGAGGTGGAGGATGGTGCTGGACTTGTACTTCCGCAGCCTGCCGTTCCGGTCCGCGTCGTAGAAGAAGGCGTCCGCCCCGTCGAAGCAGTGCCTGAACAGATTCTTCTTGATTTCGGCGGCGGAGGCGTCCCAGGCTTCGGCTTCCTTGGGCAGACCCAGCTCCCGGGCCATCACCGCCAGGGATTTCTCGTTGCCGTAGAGATTGGCGTTCATGTCTACCGCCAGAATCGGGGTGATTCCGTCGTCCGGGGGCAGGGTCGCCGCGTTCTGCTCCACGCCGTTCAGGATGTAGTTGCCCGGACAGGCCATGCCCTCCAGCCGTCCGCTGTTGTCGTGGCCCGTGTCGTAGCCGAAGAACATCTCCACCAGTCCCCGTCCCGTGGTCATGCGGTGCGCCCGGAGCCAGGCGTCCCATTTCTTCCCGGAGGCGTAGGCCCTCTCGAGGAACGCCCGGTCCCGGTTCATGCGCCAGACCTCAAGACAGAGGGTATAGAAGGATACGCACTCCTGAATGTGGGCGTACCGGGTGGAGCCGCTGCGCATGACGGCGAAGGGAAGCTGCCCCTCCTCCGTCTGCCGCTCCATGAAGAGCCCCACGGTGTTCTCCGCCAGATAGAGATATTCCGGATGGCGGGAGGCGTAGAAAACCGAATCGTAAACATGCTCCATCCAGATCCCCGGATAGGTCTCCGAGATCAGAAAGAGCGGCTTGTCGTACCCCTTGAAAAGCCCGATGTGGACCTTCCGGATCCGCTCCTCCGCGATGGCGCAGATCTCCCGGACCCGATCAATTTCCTGTTGTGTCATGGAAACTTCCTTTCTTTTGTCGGAGAATGGTTTACCTAAGCTCGATCACATTGACCGAATGCGCGGGCAGCGTGAGCGTTCCGTCAAAGGGCTGCCAGTCCGACGCCGTGACGCCGACCTCCGTTTTCCCGATGTCGTTGTACGCGTCCGGGGAGGGGCCGTTCAGCGTGTGGACCTTCATCTCATGAGGCGCGTCCTCGAGGAAGGCGAGGGATACGGTCCGCTCAGCCTTCGGATCCTTGTTGACGGCGGAGACGGCGTACCGGACGGGATCCCCCTTGTCCCCCATGGTCACGGCGATGTCCACCGCGTCCACGACCCGCTCCCGGCTGCCGATCCGGCCGGAGAGGTGAGGCACGTCCTCGCGCCAGAGGTCCAGCACCGTGCTCTTCATCAGGTTGGCGTAGAGCTCGAAGACGAAAAACTGGGGACGGAGCACGATGCCGTCCGGGTGGGTGAAGATCGCGCCGCGGGTGTTCACCGCCGGGGAGAAGCAGGCCATCTTCACAATGTCGCAGGCGCGGAGGCAGGTGTTGAGGAACGACGCCGAGAAGACCGCGTCCGCCATGGTGTAGATGGCGGTGATGTCGTTCTTGTCCCGCTCGCCCAGCACCTTGTCCCGGTAGAAATCCTCATCCTCGCCCCGATAGGCGTCCCGGTTCCAGGTGTCGATGAAGTTCGGGTGGTACCAGCCCCGGAGATTCCATTCGTCGTAAGCGATTTTTATCCTTTTCTCCAGTCCCAGGGCCGTCAGGTACGCCCGGACCCGGTCGATGGCCCCCGTGATCTCCTCGCCGGTGCGGAGCATCACCGTGTCGTAGCCGTCCGGGATCGTGCCGCCCGCCGTGTTGCCCCAGTAGCCGTGGATGGAGATCCAGTCCAGATAGGCTCCCGCGGCCCGCAGCAGGTTCAGGTTCCAGTCCAGATTGTCGATGGAGGCGGCGGACAGCTCCAGCGTGGGATCCACCCGCAGCATCATTTTGGCGGACTCCCGCACCAGCCGGCCCCATTCCTCCGCGTCCTTGGCGCCGATCTCGTGGCCGCCCCAGTTCTCGTTGCCGATGCTCCAGTATTTCACGCGGTGGGGCTCCGGGTATCCGTTGGCGATCCTCTCCTTCGCGAAGCGGCCCATGGCGGGGAGGTTGCAGTATTCCACCCAGTCGCTCATATCCTCCGCCGTGCCCGTCCCGGCGTTGGTGCAGATGTAGGGCTCGCAGCCGATCTTGCGGCACAGCTTCACGAATTCGTCCGTCCCGAAGGCGTGGGATTCCTCCACCCGCCAGGCCTTGTCGTAGGTGGGAACGCGGTTCTTTCCCACGCCGTAATGCCAGTCGTAGGCCGAGACGTAGCAGCCGCCCGGCCAGCGGATGATGGGCGTTCTGATCCGGCGGAGCGCTTCGACGACGTCCCCGCGGAATCCGTCCTCATCGGCGAAGGGGGACGCGGGATCCCAGACCCCGCCGTAGATCTGCCGGTGAAAGTGCTCGAGAAAATGGCCGTAGAGCATCCGGTCCGCCTGTCCGACGGCCTGCTTCGGCGTACAAGTGATTTTCATGGTGACCTCCCGTTGACCGTTATGGCTTTGCTCTTATTATAAATCAAACCGGCGGAAAAAAACAGAGGTTTTCGGAATTCTCCGTTTTTTTCGGAGAAGCGCTCCTGCGGCGCGGCGGATCCTCCTCTCCGGCGGAGAAGGTTTTTTTCACAAAATCCCTTCCCCTTTTTCCGGGTTTATGGTATAATCCTGACAGAGCTCCGGTCCTTCCGGGGCGTGCGATACGCGGATCAGGAGGATTTTTCCATGTACTATAACCGTCTTGCGGATGTGCTGAACGGGCGGGAGGCCAACTATATGCTCCCCTTCTACTGGCAGCACGGAGACCATACCGCCACCATCCCCGAGGAGGTGGAGCGGATCTATCGAAGCGGCGCGCGGGCCTTCTGCGTGGAATCCAGACCCCACAAGGACTTCGTCGGTCCCGGCTGGTGGCGCGATATGGACATCATCCTGGCCGAGGCCGAAAAGCGCGGCATGCAGGTCTGGATCCTGGACGACGACCACTTTCCCACGGGTCACGCGGCGGGGCGGATCAAGGATCATCCCGAGCTCAGAAACTGGCAGCTGGCCGAGCGGCACGTGGACGTGATGGGTCCCCTCCGGGACGCGATGCTTCTCACGGAGAATACCGACGACGACCACCGCCTGCTGGAGGTTTACGCCTGCCGCCGGGTGCCTTCCGACGAGAGCGAGATTCTCGAGGACTGCGCCCCGGAATGGATCCGGCTGACGGAAGGCGTGGAGGACGGCTTCCTTCATTTCTCGATCCCCGCCGGCTGCTGGCGCGTGTTCTTCCTCTTCAAGACCCGCCGGGGGACGAGCCATCCGGATTACGTGGACATGCTGAACGAGGAGTCCGTCCGGGTGCTGGTGGACGCAGTCTACGAGAGCCACTACGCCCACTACGGCAAGTACTTCGGCACCACCATCGCCGGGTTCTTCTCCGACGAGCCCTCCCTCGGCAATAACTGGTACGGCCCTCATTCGGATGACCGGGGCATGTACAACCGCCGCGTCGGCATGCCGGGCCTGGCTCTGCCCTGGAACGACCGGATCCCCGGCATGATGGAGGAGGCCCTCGGCTTCGATCCCATGCCCTATCTCCCCGCCCTCTGGTTCGGCATGGGGGAGGACACCGGACGGGTGCGCCACGCCTACATGGACGCTGTGACGAAGCTCTACCGGGACTGCTTCACCCGCCAGCTGGGCGACTGGTGCGAGGCCCACGGCGTCATGTACATCGGCCACATCATCGAGGACATGAACGCCCACGCCCGGCTGGGATGCAGCGCCGGACACTACTTCCGCTCCCTGGACGGCCAGCACATGAGCGGCATCGACATCGTGCTCCACCAGATCATGCCCGGCATGGCGGACTACATCCACACCTGCACCGCCTCGGGCAACAACGCCGATCCCGCCTTCTTCGACTACGTCCTCGCGAAGCTGGCCTCCTCCTTCGCCCATATCGGCACCCAGACGGAGGGGAGGGCCATGTGCGAGGTCTTCGGCGCCTACGGATGGGCGGAGGGCGGACCGACCATGAAGTGGCTGCTGGACTACCTGCTGGTGCGGGGCGTCAACCACTTCGTCCCCCACGCCTTCTCCCCGGCCTTCCCGGATCCCGACTGCCCGCCCCACTTCGGTGCCGCCGGAAAGGATCCCCAGTACGAGGCCTTCTCGAAGCTCATGACCTACGGCAACCGTGCGGCTCACCTCCTGACGGGCGGCGTTCACCGGGCGGACTGCGCCATCCTCTACCACGCCGACGCCGAGTGGATGAATAAGGACGGAGACGCCATGCTGACCCAGGTTCCCGCCAAAGCCCTGTACGACGCCCACATCGACTTCGACATTCTCCCCGCCGACTGCTTCACCGGGGATAAAAGCGGCAGCCGCGTCTTCCGGGCGGAGGTCAGGGACGGCCTCCTCGCCGTGGGAGAGCAGCGGTATCAGGCCCTGATCGTTCCTGCGGCGAAGCTGCTGCCCGGGGATCTGACGGAGGCTCTCCGCGCGCTGGAGACGGCCGGCGTCCCCGTGATCCGCATGGAGCAGGACACCGCCCCCGCCGCCCTGCTCGACCGCCTGAACGCCTTCCTGAGACGGGACGTGACCGTGGAAGGGACCTTCCCGAAGCTGCGGATCACGCACTATACGGCGGGGAGTTCCGAGATCTACATGTTCGTCAACGAATCCACGGCGGACCCGGTGAAGACGGCGGTCAGCCTTTCGGGCCTTGAGACCGTGAAAGCCGGCGTCCTGCTGGACATGCTGAACGACGACTGCGCTCTTGTTCCGCTGACGGACGGGAAGCTGGCTCTGGACCTTGCGCCGTATCAGTCGGTGATCGCCGTCTTTGACAGGAACGGGGCGGTTCCCGACCTGCCGGAGAAGAAACGCTGGACCGCGTCCGGTGCGGCGGAGCTGACCTTCCGGGTGGAGACGGCCTCCTCCGATGACATGACCGCGTGGGTGACCCTTGCGGAGAAGGTCGGCGCGGATAAGCTCTTCAACATCACCGCCGCCGGACACGATCCGGGCTTCTCCGGAAAGATCCGCTATACCGCCGCCTTCACCGGAAAGCGGGAATCTTTAGCCATAGATCTTGGCGAGGTGGGCCAGTCCTCCCGGCTCTGGTGCAACGGCGTCGATCTGGGCGTGAGGGTCTGCCCGCCGTACCGGTATGATCTGACCTCCGCTCTGCGGGACGGGGAGAACGAATTGGTGATCGAGGCGGCGAACACCCTGGCCAACACCGTTCGGGACGGCTTCTCCGCCTACATGGCCATCCCGGCCTCCGGACTGCTGGGGCCCGTGACGTGGCAGAGGGAGGAATGAGCGCATGAAGGTTTTCATCGAAACGGACCTGGAGGGGATCTCCGGGGTGTCCCGTGCCGAGATGGTGGCGGACTCCCACCGGTATGCCCTGGAGCGGCTCATGGCGGACACCAACGCCGCCGTCCGGGGAGCCATTGACGCCGGGGCGGAGCGGGTCTTCGTCCTGGACGGCCACGGGGGAGGGAAGAACTTCATCCCGGGCCTGCTGGATCCTCGGGCGGAGCAGACCGGCATCGACCGGGTGAAGGAGGCGGACCTCTGCTTTATTATCGGCATGCATGCCATGGCCGGGACTCAGAACGCCTTTCTGGACCACACCCAGAGCTCCGTTTCCTGGCATCACTACCGCGTCAACGGCCGCCGGTACGGGGAATGCGGACAGCTGGCGGCCTACGCGGGGGCATACGGCATTCCGCTCGGCATGGTCAGCGGGGATTTTGCCGCCTGCGCCGAGGCCCGGGCCATGCTCGGCAACATCGAGACCGCCTCAGTCAAGCAGGCGGACGGGAGAAACCGGGCGGTCTGCCTGCCGGAGGAAGAAGCGGAGGCCCTGATT
>CACWLT010000002.1:13209-61834 GCA_902761695.1 uncultured Ruminococcus sp. | reverse complement strand
TACTCCACCGTGAAGGATCCGGAGTGGACAACATCCTCCGCCGGATATTCCCAACTGAAGGCGTAAATGTCCAGCGTTCCCTTGTTCACCGTGACGGTGTTCTCGCAGGGGACCTCGCTCCCATCCTCGTACACCAGCGTCTCCGGCAGAAGGACCGTCACCGTTTCCGCGTCCTCGGACAGCACGCGCATCTCCCCGGAGAGCTCGGCGGGCAGGAAATTCGTGATCAGGGTGTCCGCCTCGTTCCCGAAAGGAATTTCTTCGGCCGAAACCCAGTAACTGAGCGAGGTCTCCCCGTCCGGGTCGGGATAGATATTATAGCCGCGGTAGTACCCGTACAGGTCCTCGTATTCCTCGCCGTCGTAGGACGCCTTTTCGTCGCTGAAATACACCAGGTCGCCGTCCCGCATCCAGAGACATTCGACCTCGCTCCCGCCGTCGTATTCCCGGCGCACGGTCACGCTGTCGTGGCGGCTCAGGAGGGAAGAAATAGAATTCTGCTCCGTCAGAAGGCCGAGGTCAAAATTGGCGGTCCGGTTCTCTGCCGGGTCGGGATCGGGCGCGAGGGGCATGGTTTCCGGCGCATCCGTTTCAGGTGAGGTGAGCGGGGAGACGGGATCCGTTTCCGGTCCTCCGCCCTGGTCGATGCGCTGGATCTTCAGGCAGGAGGAGAGGAGGAGGGACGCCGCAAGAATGACTGTCGACAGGGCTCTGAATTGCTTGCTTCTCATAATTTTCTCCCTTTCTCTGCGTGCCTGAGCTGCAGCGGCCTTCTCCCGCTGTACAATGCCGCGCCGGGTTGGTCAACGCAGAATATCCTTTGCAATTTTGAATTGTCTATCATGCCTTCCCGATCAGTGCGACCGCCGCAGTTGTTCTTAGTCGGTGCCTTCACCAAAGGGGAACTACAAAATCAAATCCGAGGAATGGATATGCCATTTTCAATTTTCCAATGTTCCAAATGCCGCGACTGCTTCGTCCACGGTCATGGATCCGTTGCAGATCCGGGTCCCTGCCCGGCGCATTTGCTGATCCGGCGCATCCTCCAACCCTACGTCTGAAAGATAGATCACGTGTCCGCCCGAAAGCGCACCGAACGAGGTATAGACGCCGTCGAAGGACATATCCCGGCAGGGCGTCACCATCCGCTTGACCTGCGCCATTCTGCTCAGCTCCTCCGTCCGGGTGAGGAAGCGCATGAATTCGTTCGCCATATCGAGGTTTTCGCTGTTCCGGTTAACGGAGAATCCCATGGAAAGCTGATTGAGAAAATATCCGCCCGCGTCGGTGGAGGGGACGGGATGATAACTGTACTTGAAGGGGTGCGCGATATATGCGTCGGACAGGCTCTCCCGCTTTTCCGTGCCGGAGACCGTTCCGGCCGTGGCGAGCATCATGGGAACATCTCCCTCGAAGAAGCGAAGGATTACGGCCTGATAGTCGTTCTCCAGCGCGCCGCAGGCGTCCATATCGATGTACCCGCGCCCGAGGAAATCGGCGGCCAGCGCGAGCGCGTCACGGGCGTACTCCCCGGCTCCGGGCGTCAAGGCGTTCAGATTTTCCAGCGCTTCCTCGTTTCCCTGAATCTCCGCGCAGAAATAAGGGAAGCTCAGCGGGAAAAGCATGAAACTGCCCCGGCTGTAGCCCATCATCGGGCTTGAATATCCCGCCTTCTGAAGCGCGCCGCAGACGGAGAGCAGTTCGTCGTACGTCCGGGGAATATTCAGGCCTTCCTTCTCAAAGATCGCCTCGTTGACGAGCATCCCATAGGTCGTACAGAACACAGGGAGGATCGGGATCTTCCCGTCCGCGTCACGGTACAGGAGCTTTTCCTGAATGCAGGAGAGATTCAGTCCCAGCGACGGATCGGAAAGGTCCTCCGCCGTTTCGATGACCGATTTCAGATCCTCGCGCTCCAGCATCCACGGATAGGAGAAAAAGATGTCGGGAGCCTCCGCGCCGCTCAGAACGACCTCGATGGTGCCATTGTAGTTGTCGAGATAGGTGTAACTGAGCTCTACGTCCGGATAGTATTCGTTGAAGCGGTCAAACTCTGCCTCCAGCGCTTCGAAATTGTTGTAGTGTCCTGCAACATGCACCGTCGCCGCGGTGTCGGAGGGAAGGGAGGGCACGAAAGGCTCCTCTGCCGGGATCTCTTCCTCAGCCTCGCCGACAGGTGTCTGCTGCTCTGCGCTTCCTCCGTCAGGGGTGTCGGTCGACGCGCATCCCGCGGTGCAGACGACGCAAGCGGCGCAGAGTAGGAGCGCCAGTATTGCCCGGATGTTTTGCTTCATTATTGATTCTCCTTGATCTTTCGGATCTCTTTCAATACGATGTTGATGTCGATTGGCTTTGCGATGTGCCCGTTCATTCCGGCATCGATGCATTCCGCGACGTTCTCCGAGAACGCGTCTGCCGTCATGGCGATGATTGGAATGCTCTTGGCGTGTCCAACCGGGAGCGCGCGGATCGCCCGTGTCGCGTCCAGACCGTTCATGACGGGCATCTGAATGTCCATGAAGATCAGATCGTAGCGGTCAGCGGGCGCATCCCGGACGGTGTCCACCGCAATCTGACCGTTTTCCGCGCGGTCGCAGTCAATACCGTTCATCTGCATCAGCATGGAGATGATCTCCCAGTTGATGTCGTTGTCCTCCGCCACGAGGATCTTCATACCGGCGAGATCGGAGTTGTCGTCCTCCGCCTCGTTTGCCGACGCTTCCCGGCCGAGCAAGTCGCTCAGCTTCTGATAGAGCGTGGAGCGGAACAGGGGCTTCGAGACAAATCCGTTCACTCCCGCCGCCTTTGCCTCCTCCTCGATGTCGGTCCAGTCATAGGCGGAGACGAGCAGGATCGGCACGCCGTCCCCGATTTCCTGCCGGATCCTCCGGGCCAGCTCAGCGCCGTTCATGCCGGGCATTTTCCAGTCGAGGATGATGACGCTCCAGTCGTGTCCCTCGCGGTGACGCCCGAGGATTTTCTCCAGCGCTTCTTCCGCTCCTGCGGCAGATTCCGCCTGCGCGCCGAGGGAATGCAGCGTGTCGACGGCCGTTTCGCACAGGACTTCGTCGTCATCCACTACCAGAACGTCCGCGTCCGGAAGGGACATCTCGGCCGTTTTTCGCTTTGCTGCGGGGAGCTTCAGCTTCACCGTGAAGGTGGTCCCCTGCCCAGGCGCGCTTTCGCAGTCGATCGTCCCGTTCATCAGCTCGACCATCTGCTTCGTGATGGCCAGACCGAGTCCGGTCCCCTGGATGGTATTGACCCGGCTGTCCGTCTGGCGGGAGAAGGGCTGATACATCTTCGCCATGAACTCCGGCGTCATGCCGATCCCGGTGTCCGCTACGACGTAGGTGAGAAGGACGTCTCCTTCCTCCTCCGCCGGCTCTTCCTTCAGGCTGACCGAGACCGATCCGCCCGGCTCCGTGTACTTCACGGCATTGGAGAGCAGGTTGATATAGATTTGATTCAGCCGCAGCTGATCGGCACAGAGCCATTCCTTCTCGATGCCGGATGTGCGGAAGTTGAAGCGGATGTTCTTCTCCTTCACCATAGGCGCGGAGAGGTTGACCAGATTCTCCGCTGTATCCACGATGGAGAAATCCGCTGCGTTGAGGGTCAGCCGCCCGCTCTCCACCTTGGAAATATCCAGAATATCGTTGATGAGGGTGAGCAGGTGGCTGCCCGCCATGCCGATTTTCCGGAGGCAGTCGCTTACGGAGTCCCGGTCGTCCAGATTCTTCTCGGCGATGGCGGTGAGACCGATAATGGCGTTCATCGGAGTGCGGATGTCGTGGGACATGGTGGAAAGGAAGTCCGTTTTCGCGCGGTTCGCCGCATCCGCCTCCTTCACCGCCGCGCGCAGTCTCCGGTTGAAGTTCAGCATGACGGCGGCGTCGACCAGCAGAAGCAGAAGCAGTCCCGCCGTGACCACACCGATGAGAAGCCAGTCCACGCTCCCCGTTCCCAGGTCCTCCATCCGCAGGTACGCGAGAATGGACCATCCCTCCGAGTCCTGCATAGGAGTATATGCAACGAGACACTCCTGATCTCTGGAGTTGCGCATCACCAGGGAGCCCGTCGAGGAGGCCACCGTGTCCTTCAGCGCCTCGATCCCGGCCAGATCCGTTGTGTTGTATGACTTGTAGAATTCATAGAAGTTCGTGTTCTTGAAGGAATTGCTGCGAATGATATAGTTCCCCTCTTCGTCGATGAGAGAAACCTCCGCGTTCTGGAATTCCTCCTTCGGGAAAACCCACTGTTTCTCCAGCAGCGTGGTAGGAACAATCCGCAGCAGGAGAGCCTGACGTGCCGCGTCGCCTTCGTTCACGGTCACACGGTCATAGAACGCGATGGACTGGATGCCGTTGATCGGGTTGGTATATGCGCGGGTGATGTTGATCCGCCCGTTTGGGAGATCCCCTTCCCCACCGCCGATCCCATCCTCCGGAAACAGGTGGATCTGCCGGTAGGATACGGAATAGTCGTCCTCCGTCCCGTTCTTCGGAGAGGCGGACAGACCGTCCATCTCCGGGGTATCCGCGTAGAGGACGGCCGCCGTCACGCCGTTGTTGGTGAGAGAACTGCGGACAAAGGACACCGCCTCCTCCATCGTCAGCGAGTTTGCCCGGATGTAGGCCGCCCAGGAATCACAGAGCTGCTGTTCGCCGCGCAGGTAGTTCGCCGTGATCTGCTCCTCGGCAAAGGTGCGGTCCTCGAACGCCCTGACCCGCGTCGAGACGTAGTCCCTGTTATACTTCCCAGCATAGGCAGCGACAAAGGCGATGACAGAGAGGATAATCAGACTGTTGACTGCGATGATCCAGGCTCTTTTGCCAAATCTCATTCCTTTCATTCCACATCCTCTCCTGATAGATATATCTTTTCATTTTGATTATACCACATACTCTCAACAGAGTCAATACTGTTTCCGCCCTGACGGGTCATGTAAAGGCGTTTCTTCAATAAAGAAGACGCACCGCAAGCGCTGTTCTGCTGAAAAGCATCCCGCAGCCGCGATCCGTTTCAAAAGGGAACTGTTGGAAGAACGGAGAAATCACAAATATCTCCGTCTAACTTGCGCCAAACCATGTGGTGTCATTCAGAACCTTCCTTTCCTTTCTAACACTTTTTCTAACAAAATCCACTGAATATTAGAAAGACCCCGCCAGCCCAATGCCTGTCCCGTTCCCGAAAAGTTTTCGTACAAATATGCGGAAGCCCTTGTATTTATTCACTTTTCGGCCTCTTCCATCTTCCGTGAACTTCCGGCATCGTCCGCTATAATCCGCTATTGTCCAATAGGTATTGTCATCTTGAAAACCGTTTGACGTCAAGTCACGTGGGTTCAAATCCCACACCCTGCGGGAAATAAAGGAAAAGGCATCTCGTGGCTCATTTGGGCGGGAGGTGCCTTTTCCAAACAAAAAGGAGAAGCATATGCGCATCGATTTTGGCGCGATCCCCGCGGTTACCATGCCGGGCATGAACGGCGGCACAGGAGATATGACCGTGCGGATGGTCAACGACGATCGGTACCGGATCGTCCACACCGTGATCCATCCGGGCGGTTCCATCGGCATCCACGCCCAGACCTCCGGGGACGATCTCAACTGCATCCTGTCCGGCACAGGCAAAGCCGTCTGCGACGGAGCGGAGGAAGAGCAGCACCCCGGCGTCATGCACATCTGCCCGAAGGGATCGGAGCACAGCATCGTCAACACGGGAGCGGAGGATCTCGTCCTGCTCACGATCGTCGCGGCGAGGTGACACAGGAAGCACGAATGCAGAATCACGGTTCCGGAAACAAAACGGGGAGACAGTTTAGCGGGCTGTCTCTTTTTTATTTTCGCTTATCTCATCTGCTCCTCCGCCCAGCGGTAGACGGACTCCAGCGCGGGGATCAGCGTCCGGCCGCGCTCGGCGAGGGAATATTCCACCGTCGGGGGGATGGTCGCGTACTGGGTGCGGGTAACGAATCCGTCCCGCTCCAGCTCGCGCAGGCATTTGGTCAGCATGGTGGCGGTGATGCCGACGACTTTGCGTTCCAGCTGACGGTACCGCAGGGTCTGATTCTCCGCATCCGCGATGTACCATACAGTACGGGAATCGCGGCATGCGGGTCAGTCCCCTGAACGGTTACGACGCCCTCGCCGATGCGATCCGGACCGTGTCGGGCGGAAAGATCAAGCCGCGGGAGGTCGCGGACAAAGCGCAGGCACTGGACGACCTTCTCGCAAAGCATCCGCTCATCTCCCGGATCGAATTGTGCTTTGCGCTGGACCTGTCGGAAGGAGAGCTTCGGCTTCTGCTCCGGCCGTATATCGAGCGCGGGCGGATGCTTGAGCTTGAAACGGGAGATTTTTACCAGGCAAACAATCCCGCAGGGGATGAAACATGAATCCCGGCCTGCTGCAGATCCCTTCCCGGCAGGCTCGCGGAAGAGCTTCTCGCCATGGACAGGGCAGGAGCACCGAATGAGGAGATCGGAAATAAAATGGGCCGCGTTGTTTTGGCAGGCGCAGCCCATGCTTCTTTTTGACTATTGATATAGAAGAGCGGCGTGTGGAACAGGCGGTAGAAGTCCACCCCCAGCATCCCGCCGATCCGCTCCCGGAAGGTGGGATTCTTGAAAGTCGGCGTCAGGTTCATCGTCATGCCGTCGCCCCCTTTCCGCTCATCAGCTCGATGTAGTATTCTTCAAGGCCGATCCGGTTCTTTGCGATTTCCGTGACGGCGATCCCGTTCTGCATCAGCCGCCCCACGATCCCCTCCGTGTCGTCCACGTCGTACACCCGGACCGCGCCTTCCTCCGCCCGCACTTCCGTGCGTACATTGGGGTACATCCGGCGCAGTTCGTTCCATACGGCCTCCATGTTCCGGGCCTTGACCGTGGTGAATGTGCGGCACCGGCCCTCCATCTCCTTCGCGGACAGCTCCTGTACCATCTTCCCCTGCCGGATGATGCCGTAGTGGGTGGCGATTTTCTCCAGCTCCCCGAGGATGTGGGAGGAAATGAGCACGGTGCAGCCATAGTTCTTTGTAATGTCCACGAGGATCTCCCGCATGATCCGCATCCCGTCCGTGTCGAGGCCGTTGATCGGCTCGTCGAGGATCAGCAGGGCCGGGTCGCCGAGCAGGGCCATGGCGATGCCGATCCGCTGCTTCATGCCGAGGGAGCATTTCTTGAATTTCAGGTTCGCCTCGTCCTCCATCCGGACGATTCGGAGCACCCGCTCGATCTCCCCCGCCCGGTCCGCGAGGTTGAGGTTGATCGCCTGCATCATGAGATTCTGATAGATGCTGGAATTCGGAAAGCAGCCCGTGTTCTCGATCAGCGCGCCCACCCGGACCCGCACGCCCGCGTCGGTGTAGGGCCGGTCGAAGAGCCGGATCCTGCCGCTGTCCGGGACGAGATGCCCGCAGACGAGCTTTTCCGTGGTGGATTTGCCGGAGCCATTCTCCCCGATGAAGCCGTAGATCGCGCCGACGGGAACCGTCATATTCAGCCCGTCCACTGCGTACAGCCCCCGGAAGGACTTTTTCAGCCCGCGAATTTCAATGGCGTTCATCGCTGCCCTCCTTCTTTTCCTCCGTTCCGGTCTGACTGCCGGGCGCGTTCCGTCTCAGCCGCTCCTTCGCCTCCTCCACGGTCTCGCCCTCCTTTTTGAAGAGCTTGTCCACGAAGAAGTCCTCGGTCTTCTCATACCCCTTCACCGCGGCGTTCTCCACGGCCTTGTAACCCCTGACCGTGCCGTTTTCGACGGCTTTATAGCCGGACACGACCGCGTCCTTCACCGTTTCGTATGCTTCGACCGCCTTCTTCGACGCGGCGCGGCTCACGTTTCTCATGTCTTCTGCGGGAATGCTGAACATCATTTTCAATCTCCTTTTTCGGGTGGATTTTGTTGTTGTGCCTGTATTCTACTCCCCCGGTGTTTGCGTTTTGTTCGGGAAATGTTTAGGTTTTGTTATTTTGGTGGGAAGAACGAAAAAACCGTCCTTCCCTTTCAGGAAAAACGGTTTCGTGTTTTGGCTGGTCTCACTTCGCCAGGCGCACGATGAATTTCGTTCCCCGCCCTTCTTCGCTCTCCACCGTGACCTCCGCGCCGAGAAGGTCCGCGATCCGCTTTACCAGAGCAAGGCCGAGGCCGTTGCCCTCCGTGGCGTGGGATGTGTCACCCTGATAGAACCGATCAAAGATGTGCCGCGCCGTGTCCGCGCTCATCCCGCATCCCGTGTCGGACACGGTGACGATGGCCCGGCTTCCATCCATGCCGTTCTCTTCCTTCAGCGTGATCCCCACGACCCCGCCGGACTCCGTGAACTTGAAGGCATTGGACAAAAGATTGTTCCAAACAACGGACAAGAGCTCCGGATCGGAGGTGACTTTCACGTCGTCGGCGATGTCCGGCTCGATGTCGATCCCCTTGTCCGACCAGACATTCTCGAAGGTCAGAAGGCACTCCGTGAGCTGTCCGCCGAGGTCGAACTCCTCCCGCTTCGGGGCAAGTTTGTGATTGTCGAGGCGGTTCAGGCGCAGAATGTTCGTGATGAGCACCGACAGCCGGGAGGAGGCGTCCGCCACCGCTCTTGCGTACTCCCGCCGCGTCCCCTCGTCCAGTCCGGGCGCGGAAAGGAGGGAGGCATAGTTGTTGATGGCGGCGAGGGGCGTTTTCAGCGTCTCGATGCTCGAGAGCTCAGCGATCATCGCGTTGAGGTCCCGGATCATGAAGTCGAGGTAGTCTTCTTTTCCCCCGTCCTCGTGGATCGGCGGGATCCGCACCGTGAAATCGCCGTGGGCCACCCGCTTCGTCGCCTCGGAAATCGCCTGCACGGGCTTATCGTAGGCCGCCTTCATCCGCAGCCGGATCAGCCACGTCAGAAGCGCCGCCGCGCCGAGCCAGTAAAAGAGCATCACATGGGTTTCGACGATGGGCGTCCAGCCCGCGCGGTCCATCCCGACGAGAAGCCCCATCTGGATCCCCGCTGTCAGGAGCAGGATTCCCAGCACGATCCAGAAGGTGGACAGCGGGAAGCGGCTTTGGTTTCCCTTCATTTGATCACCACCTTGTAGCCGAGCCCGTGGACGGTCTGGATCTCAAAATCCTCACATCCCGCCAGCTTCTGCCGGAGCTTGGTCATGTACACGTCCACGGTGCGGGTGCCGGAGGTGGTGTCCGCGTCCCAGAACTCGTCCATGAGCTGCTGGCGCGTGAAGGTTTTTTTCGGATAGGACAGGAGCTTATAAAGGATATTGAACTCCCGCACGGTCAGGGATACCGCTTCGCCGCCGAGGGCCGCCTCCCGCTCGTCCAGATCCATAACGAACCGCCCCACCTCCAGCCGGTGGCTCGCGGAGATCTTCGCGCGGCGCAGGAGTGCCCCGATCCGGAGCAGCAGCTCGTCGAAGTTGATGGGCTTGGTCATGTAGTCGTCGATTCCGATCCGGTAGCCCCGCTGCATGGAGAGCATATCGTCCTTCGCCGTCATGAAGAGGATCGGGATCTCGTTGTTGAGCTGACGCACGGATTTTGCGAACTCGAACCCGTCCGTGCCGGGCATCATGATGTCGGAGAGGATGCAGTCGAACACCTCCGCGTACATGGCGTCATAGGCTTCGTCCGCCGTAAAGCACCCGGTTGTGCCGAAGCCGTTGTTTTCGAGAAACGCGCACACCGCCCTGTTCAGCGCCCGGTCGTCCTCCACCACGAGAATTTTGAGCATGATCGTTCTCCCCGCTTTTGTTTTGATGGGGACAGTATAGCACGGAAATGTTAAGATTTTGTTTGCGTTGAGGGAGAATTTGAAAAAACAGTCATTTTGCGCACTCAGACCCCCTGCCGGCGGCGCGGAACCGTGTTTATCCCATGACCTCCCCGTCGGGCGGCAGGTTCACCGTGGGATGGTTCTCATTGATCCGGGAAAAGCAGGGGCAGTCGGAGGCGTGGTCGTTGATGAGTCCGCAGGCCTGCAGGTGGGAATAGATCGTAACCGCTCCCACGAACTTGAAGCCGCGCTTTTTGAGATCCCGGCTGATCCGGTCGGACAGGCCGTTTGACACCGGGATTTTTCCCTCCGCGTGTCCCTCGTAGAGGATCGTTTTTCCGCCGCTGTAATTCCATATATACCGGCAGAAGGACCCGAACTCCTCCCGGATCTTCCGATAACAGCGGGCGTTGCCGATCACGGCGCGGATCTTCCGTTCGGATTTCAGCATCCCCTCCGTTTCGAGGATGCGCCGCACGTCCTCCTCGCCGTATGCCGCGATTTTCTCATAGTCGAAATTCTCAAAGCACCGGCGGAAGATGTCCCGCTTTTTCATCATCAATCCCCACGACATACCGCACTGGAGGCATTCCAGCGTCAGGTGCTCAAACATCTGCCGGTCATCGTGAACGGGAACGCCCCATTCGGTGTCGTGATACTTCCGGTTCCGTTCGTCGGACAAGGACCAGTCGCAGTGTCCCATCTTATTTTCCCTCCTTCACGCGCTCGCGGCTGTCCGCGATCCGGTCGTGGATCTCCCCGTCGGACAGCGTACTGTGTGCACCGAACCGGCGCACGCCTGAACGGATTATACCACAAAAAACGCGTCTCTGCGTATCGGTAAAGAAAATCAAGACAGATTTTCCGCCCGGCTGCCCGCCCTTTCATTCCCCAAACACCGCCGCCCGCATGTTCTCCGGCATGGACGCGAACATCATGCGCACCACCGTCTCCGCCGAGGTGATGTTGTCGTTCAGCACCCATTCCCGCGTCATCCCCACGGCTCCCATACAGTAAAACCAGATACTGTACGCAAGCTGCGTGTCGAGCGCGTCGACGCCCAGCTTTTCCTTGCACTATACCGGAACCGTTTACCGACAAGCTGAACCGCGAGGCAACAAGCATCCGGACGGATGAGAAATGGAGGCAGATTATGCCTGAAAGCCGGGCAGAGAAAAGGTTCCGAAAGCGGCTCGTTTGAAACCGGCATTCAGTCTGCCGTCTCATGAATAAAGCGCGCCTTATGTCATAGGCCGGGCTAAAATCCGGGCTATAAGCCGGGACATCCGCTCCGCCGCTTCCCCTGTATCCTCCGGCGAGCCGAACGTCGAGAAGCGGAAGTATCCTTCCCCTGAAGAGCCGAAGCCCGCGCCGGGGGTGCCGACCACCTGGATCTCGTTCAGGAGAAGATCGAAAAACGCCCAGCTCTCCATGTCTCCGGGACACTTCACCCAGACATAGGGGGCGTTTTTTCCGCCGAAGTACCGGATCCCGAGGCCGTCGAAGGTGTCCGTCAGGATCTTCGCGTTGGCCTGATAGACCCGGAGGTTGTCCCGGATCTGCGCCTGTCCCTCCGGGGTGAAGACCGCCGCGCCCGCCCTCTGGATCACGTAGGAGACACCGTTGGTCTTGGTGGTCCGGTTGCGCACCCACATGGCGTTCAGATTCATGCCGCCACGCTCCAGGGCTTTCGGGATCACGGTGTATCCGAGGCGCGTCCCGGTGAAGCCCGCCGTCTTGGAGAGGGAGCAGATCTCAACGGCGCAGGTCCGGGCTCCTTCGATTTCAAAGATCGAGCGCGGGAGGGCGGGATCGGTGACAAACGCCTCGTAGGCCGCGTCGAAGAGGATCACCGCGCCCCGGTCGTTGGCCCAGTCCACCCAGACCTTCAGCTTTTCCCGGGAGAACACCGCGCCGGTCGGATTGTTCGGCGAGCAGATATAGACGAGGTCCGCGTCAATGTCCGCAGTGGGCACGGGGGTGAAGCCGTCCTCCTCGGAGGAACTGAGCCGCACGATCCGCCGCCCCGCCATGACATTGGCGTCCACGTAGGCCGGATATGCCGGTTCGATCACCAGGGCCGCGCTGTCCCGGTCGAAGAGGTCGAGGATGTCCCCCAGTTCGTCGCTGGCGCCGCTGGATATGAAGACCTCCTCCGTATCGAGGGAGATCCCCCGGGACCGGTAGTGCGCAGCGACAGCCTCTCTGAGAAAGGGCGCTCCGGGCTCCGGCATGTAACCGTGAAAGGTCTCCTTCTTCCCCTGATGGTCCGCCGCCTCATGCAGGGCCTTCACCACAACCGGGCAGAGGGGCAGGGACACGTCCCCGATCCCCAGGCGCAGAAGCCGCGTTCCGGGATGGGCGTCGCAGTAGGCCTTCGTCTTCTGGGCAATGTTGTAGAACAGATAGGAATCCTTCAGGTCGGCGTAATGCGGATTGGGCTTCAGCATAAGTCACATTCTCCTTCGTACACAAATTCCGCCGGGCCGGTCATGGTGACGCCGCCGTCCGGGGAAATCCTGATTTTCAGCGTCCCGCCGTCAAGGACCACCGCGATGTCTTCCTCGGTCCGGCAGTATCCCTTCTTCACCGCCGCCGCGACGGAAGCGCAAGCCCCGGTCCCGCAGGCCATGGTGACGCCGCTCCCCCGCTCCCAGACCCGCATCCGCAGCCGGTCCTTCGCGAGAACCTCGACAAACTCCACGTTCACCCCGTCCGGGAAGACAGGGTGCTTTTCGATCTGCGGTCCGAGGGTCGTGAGCCGGGCGTCCTGAGGCGTATCCGTGAAAATCACCGCATGGGGATTGCCAACGTCCACGGGGGTGCAGACGATCTCCTCGCCGCCCGCCGCAAGCGTCAGATCCTCCCCCGCCCCGGCCCGGCCCATGTCCACGGACACGCTCTTCACCCGCCCGCCGCAGAGGTGCAGGTCCAGCGTCCGGATGCCGGACAGCGTTTCGACGCGCAGGCGGGTCTTGTCGGTGTAGCCCTTGTCATAGACGTATTTTCCGACGCAGCGGATCCCGTTGCCGCACATTTTCGCCTCGCTGCCGTCCGCGTTGAAGATGCGCATTTTAAAATCCGCGATGTCCGAGGGGCTGATGGTGATGATCCCGTCCGAGCCCGCGCCGAAATGGCGGTCGGACAGCCTTCTCGACACCGCCGCGGGATCCTCAGGCTCGCCCCAGAAATAGAGGTAATCGTTGCCGAGCCCCTGCATTTTGGTGAAGTGCATGATAACCTCCAGGGTAAATTCAGAATTCAGAATGAAGAATGAAGAATTACGGCGCGGACAATTCTTAATTCATAATTCTTAACTGATTCTCGAAATTCCGATCGTCATTTCCTCCAGCACGTCCAGGAGAACCTTCACCGTGTCGAGGGAGGTGAACATGGTCACGCCGGACTGGATGGCTGCCTGCCGGATGGCGGTGCCGTCTCCGTAGTGGACGCCGGAGAGGATGGCGCGGGTGTTGATGACGTAGCTGACATGGCCGGCCCGGATGGCGTCGATGACCTCATGGCTGCCCTCGCTCAGCTTGTGGAGGGTCCGGGCCTCGATCCCGTGCTCTCTGAGGAATTCCGCCGTGACGGTGGTGGCCTCGACGGCAAATCCCATGGCCCGGAACCGGCGCACCAGGGGCAGGCCCTCCTCCTTGTCCTCATCCGCCAGGGTCACCACGACCGTGCCGTAGTTCGGGAGCTTCAGTCCGGACGCCACCAGGGCCTTGTACATGGCGCGGGGGAGCTTTTTGTCGTAGCCGATGGCCTCCCCGGTGGACTTCATCTCGGGGGAGAGGCAGACATCCATCCCGCCGAGCTTGGAGAAGGAAAAGGCCGGGACCTTGACGTAGTACCGCGTTTTTTCCTTCGGATATCCCGGCGCGATCCCCTGCTCTCTGAGGCTCGTCCCGAGAATGGCGCGGGCCGCGATGTCGGCGAGAGGATACCCGGTGGCCTTGGAGAGGAAGGGCACCGTGCGGGAGGAGCGGGGATTGACCTCGATGATGAAGACCTCCTCTGCCGGGGTGACGATGAACTGAATGTTGTACAGCCCCACGATCCCGATGCCGGTCCCGAGCCGTTTCGTGTAGTCCAGAATGGTTTCCTTCACCCTCTCCGACAGGGAGAAGGGCGGGTAGACCGAGATGGAGTCCCCGGAATGGACCCCCGTCCGCTCCACCAGCTCCATGATGCCGGGCACGAAGACCTCCCGCCCGTCGCAGACCGCGTCCGCCTCCACCTCCCGGCCCCGGATGTAGCGGTCCACCAGAACGGGCCTGTCCTCGTCGATCTCCACGGCGGTTCTGAGGTAGTGCCTGAGGTCCGCCTCCTTCGCCACGATCTGCATGGCCCGCCCTCCCAGCACGAAGGATGGACGGACAAGGACGGGATAGCCGATCTCCGCCGCCGCCTTCACCCCCGCCTCGATGCTCGTCACGGCGCGGCCCTCGGGCTGGGGGATGCCGAGGGAGAGCAGGAGCTTTTCAAAGAGATCCCGGTCCTCCGCGCGGGCGATGGCCTCGCAGTCCGTGCCGATGAGCTTTACGCCGCGCTTCGCCAGAGGTTCCGCCAGATTGACGGCCGTCTGCCCGCCGAGGGTGGCGATGACGCCCATGGGACACTCGTGCTCGATCACGTTCATCACGTCCTCCGGGGTGAGGGGCTCGAAATAGAGCTTGTCGGAGCAGGTGTAGTCCGTGGAAACGGTTTCGGGATTGTTGTTGATGATAATGGCCTCATATCCCGCTTCCCGGATGGTCTTCACCGCCCGGACGGTGGAATAGTCGAACTCCACGCCCTGCCCGATGCGGATGGGGCCGGAGCCGAGGACCACCACCTTCGGCCTGTCCGACACGGCGGATTCGTCCTCGTCCTCGTACGTCGAATAGAAATAGGGAACGTAGCTTGAAAACTCCGACGCGCAGGTGTCGATCATCTTGTAGACCGGGACGATCCCCCGCTCTTTCCGGAACGCGGCGGCGTCTTTCTCCGTCCGGTTCCACAGCCGGGCGATTTCCCGGTCGCAGAAGCCCATGCGCTTGGCTGACCGGAGAAGGGCCGCGTCCCCGGGATGCTCCTTCAGAGCGGTCTCCGTGTCCGTGATGTTTTTGATCTTGTCGAGGAAAAAGCGGTCGATGCCGGTCCTCTCCCCTATTATAGCCGAAGAAACGCCCCGGCGCAAGAGCTCCGCGACGGCGAAAAGGCGGGTATCCGTCGGGGTTCTGACAGAATCCAGCAGTTCTTCTGTCAAAACGGCGTCAAACCTTTTGTCGTAAAGATGGCTGTGACCTGTCTCGAGGGAGCGCACGGCCTTAAGCAGGCTCTCCTCAAGGGTCCGGCCCACGCTCATGACCTCGCCGGTGGCCTTCATCTGGGTGCCGAGGGTCGGGTCGGCGTCCGTGAATTTGTCGAAGGGGAAGCGCGGCATTTTCGTTACCACATAATCCAGGGACGGCTCAAAGGCGGCCGGGGTGTTGGCCAGGGGGATCTCGTCCAGCGTCATCCCGACGCCGATCTTCGCCGACACCCGGGCGATGGGATACCCGGACGCCTTCGACGCCAGTGCGGACGACCGGGACACCCGGGGATTGACCTCGATGAGGTAATACCGGAACGACCCGGGATCCAGCGCGAACTGCACGTTGCATCCTCCCTCGATCTCCAGTGCCCGGATGATTTTCAAGGCGGAGGAGCGGAGCATCTGGTATTCCTTGTTGGTCAGGGTCTGGGAGGGGCAGACGACGACGGAATCCCCGGTGTGCACGCCGACGGGATCGAGGTTTTCCATGTTGCAGACCGTAATCGCCGTGTCGTTTTTGTCCCGCATGACCTCGTATTCGATCTCCTTATACCCCTTCACGCTCTTCTCCACCAGCACCTCGGTGACCGGCGACAGCTCGAGGCCGCGCGCAAGCATGGGGAGCAGCTCGCCTTCGTCCTCAGCGAATCCCCCTCCCGTGCCGCCCAGGGTGAAGGCGGGACGGAGCACCACAGGATAGCCGATCCTCTCCGCGATCGCCCGTCCCTCTTCGACGGTGTGCGCCACGTCCGAGGGCAGAACGGGCTCGCCCAGGCGTTCACAGAGGGCCTTGAACTTCTCCCGGTCCTCCGCCGCCTCGATGGACGCGCACCTCGTGCCTAAAAGCTCGACCCGGCACTCCCGGAGGACGCCCTTCTTTTCCAGCTGCATGGCCAGGTTCAGCCCCGTCTGTCCGCCGATGCCGGGGAGGATGGCGTCCGGGCGTTCCGTGCGGATGATCCGGGCGGCGAATTCCAGGGTCAGGGGCTCCATGTACACCCGGTCGGCGACGGAGGTGTCCGTCATGATGGTGGCGGGATTGGAGTTGCAGAGCACCACCTCGTAGCCCTCCTCCTTCAGGGCGAGGCAGGCCTGCGTCCCCGCGTAGTCGAACTCCGCCGCCTGTCCGATGACGATGGGGCCGGAGCCGATCACCATGATTTTGTGTATGTCCGTTCTCTTCGGCATGGGACGCCTCCATCATTTTTTGATTTGCATCATGCGGATAAACTCGTCGAACAGTTCCCCGCTGTCCTCGGGACCCGGCACGCTCTCGGGGTGGTACTGGACGGAAAACGCCCGCTCAGCCGGAGCCGAAAGCCCCTCCACCGTCCCGTCCAGCAGGTTCACCCGGTTCACGGTCAGTCCCGTTCCCGCAAGGCTCTCCGCATCCACGGCGTAGGAGTGGTTCTGGGCGGTGATCTCGATTTTCCCGGTGACAAGGTCCTTCACGGGATGGTTCCCGCCCCGGTGGCCGAATTTCAGCTTGTAGGTCTTCGCGCCATAAGCCAGGGCTAAAATCTGATGGCCGAGGCAGATGCCGAAGAGCGGAAATTCCCCGCGCAGGGCCCGCACCGTCCCGATCGTCTCCGCCACGTCCTCGGGATCGCCGGGGCCGTTTGAGAGAAAGACGCCGTCGGGGTGCAGCGCCCGGATCGCGTCGGCCCCCGTATTCCACGGCACGACCGTCACCCGGCATCCGCGCCGCACGAGGGAACGGACGATGTTTTTCTTCATTCCGCAGTCGACGGCGGCCACATGAAAGCGGGGATGCTCCGGCGAGACGGTGCAGCTTTCCTTCGTGCTCACCCGGGCCACCTGATCGCGGCGGGGAGTGTAGTCTCGAAGGATCCTCATGCAGTCCTCCATGGGCGTCCCGGCGTCCGTGATAAGAGCGCTCCGGCTGCCGAGATCCCGGATGGACCGGGTGAGCTTCCGGGTGTCGATGCCGGAGATGCCCGGGATCCCGAACCGCTTCATGGCATTCTCCAGCGTTTCCGCGCACCGGAAATTCGACGGTGTGCCGCACGCCTCCCGCACGATGAGCGCGCCGAGGGTGGGGACGTCCGTCTCCCAGTCGTCCGGATTCAGCCCGTAATTGCCGATCGTCGGATAGGTCATCACCACCGCCTGATCGGTGTAGGAGGGATCGGACAAAATCTCCTGATACCCGGCCATGGAGGTGTTGAAGACCAGCTCGCACACCCGGTCCGGGGACGCGCCGAAGCCTTCTCCGACATACACCGCGCCGTCGGAGGTCACAAGTTTTCTCATCCCTTTTTCCGTCATATCGTTTTCCTCCGGTTCAGCCGCGCCTCAAACCGGTCCTTTCTCGTGTCCGCCGGGATCGCCGTGGGGTAGCTCCCGTCGAAGCACGCGGTGCAGAGATCGTCCCGCCCGGTCATTTCCCGGAGCCCCTCGATGGGCAGATACCCGAGCGAATCCGCGCCGATGATGTGGGAGATTTCTTCGGTGGTGTGCTTCACGGCAATGAGATGCTCCTTCGAGTCGATGTCCGTGCCGTAGTAACAGGGGCTGACGAAGGGCGGGGAGGAGATGCGCATGTGGATTTCCCGTGCGCCGGCCTCCCTGAGCAGTCCCACGATCCGCCCGCTGGTCGTTCCCCGGACTATGGAATCGTCGATCAGCACGATCCGCCGCCCCCGCACGGCCTCCTCCACGGCCGCGAGCTTGATCTTCACCTGATCATGCCGCCCGCTTTCCTCCGGGGCGATGAAGGTCCGGCCCACGTATTTGTTCCGGATGAGCCCAATACCGTATGGGATCCCGGAGACCTCGGCATATCCCAGCGCCGCGTCGATCCCCGAATCCGGCACGCCGATCACAAGCTCCGCCTCCGCAGGACACTCCCTTGCCAGGATTCGTCCCGCCTCCCGCCGCGCCCGGTGCACGCTCACCCCGTCCAGAACGGAATCCGGACGGGCGAAATAGATATACTCAAACGCGCAGAAGCGCCGCGGCTTTTCTCCGCAGTGCTCCCGGCGGGATATGACGCCGTCCCTTGTGAAAACCAGGATCTCCCCCGGCTCCACGTCACGGATGAACGCCGCTCCCACCGCCTTCAGCGCGCAGGACTCCGAGGCCACGACCCAGATCCCGTCCTCCCGCCTGCCGTAACAGAGGGGCCGGAAACCGTAGGGATCCCGGGCGCAGAGCAGCTTCTGGGGGGACATGAGGACGAGGGAATAGGCTCCGTCAAAGCGGGGCATGGCGGCGGAGAGAGCGTCTTCGATGGAGGACGTCCGCACCCTCTCCCGCGTCACCAGATAGGCGATGGTTTCCGTGTCCGAGGTGGTGTGGAAGATCGCGCCGGACAGCTCCAGCTCCCCCCTCAGCTCCGCCGCGTTCGCGAGGTTGCCGTTGTGGGCGAGGGCCATGTGTCCCTTGACGTGATTGACCTCGATGGGCTGGCAGTTGGCCCGGTTGTTCCCGCCACCCGTGGTGGCATACCGGACGTGTCCCACCGCCATATTTCCCCGGGGCAGCTTCGAGAGCGTCTCCGGCGTGAAGACCTCCCCGACCAGTCCCAGATCCTTGTGCGAGGAAAACACCCCGTCGTCCGCCGCCACGATCCCGCAGGACTCCTGTCCCCGGTGCTGCAGGGCGAAGAGACCGCAGTAAACGATCCCCGCCGCGTCGGCCGGCTCCGGGGAAAACACCCCGAACACGCCGCATTCTTCGTGAATACTCATTTTCCGCTGTCTCCGTAGTTTGTCAAGACCCTGGCGGACGGATCGTTCACATCGCAGCCCTTCCAGGCCCGGTTCGGCATCCAGAAGTCCTTGATCATCTCCGCCTGGCCTGGGTAGTGCTTCTCGAAAATCTCCCGGTACAGCAGGGATTCCTTCGTGAAGGGCGGACAGTGGGAATATGCCCTCCGCTTTTTCTCAAATTCTTCGTCTGAATAAAGTCCCTCGGCGTATTCCTTCAGATCGTCCACCATCGAATGGCCCACCGCGTCCGAGAACGCCGCCTTTTCCCGCCAGAGGATCTCCGGGGGCAGCCAGTCCCCCTCGGCAAACGCCCGGCGCAGGAGGTATTTGCCCTTTCCGTACCGGTTCAGCTTCATCTCCGGATCGATTGCCATGACGTACTTCACGAAATCCAGATCCCCGAACGGAACCCGGGCCTCCAGAGAGTGGACGGAGATGCAGCGGTCCGCCCGGAGCACGTCGTACATATAGAGCTCCCGGATCCGCTTCTCCGCCTCCGCCTGAAACGCCGCGGCATCGGGGGCGAAATCGGTGTACTTGTAGCCGAAGAGCTCGTCCGAAATCTCCCCGGTAAGGAGCACCCGGATGTCCGTCGTGTCGTGAATGGCCTTGCACACCAGGTACATCCCCATGCTGGCGCGGATCGTTGTAATGTCCCACGTCCCGAGGGCGGCGATGACGGTTTCAAGGGAGGATAAAACCTCCTCCCGGGTCATCGTGACCTCCGTGTGCTCGCTCCCGATCCAGTCCGCCGCCTGCCTTGCGTAGCGCAGATCGATGGCGTCCCCCTCCATCCCGATGGCGAAGGTACGGATGGGCTCCGCGCTCTTCCTCTGCGCGACGGCGCAAACAAGGGAGGAATCGAGCCCGCCCGAGAGCAGGAACCCGACCTCAACGTCCGCGACGAGGCGCTTTTCCACCCCGGCCGTGAGCTTTTCCCGGATATTCCGGCAGACGGTGTCGAGGTCGTCCCGGATGATGCTCTCCGGCTTCGCGATGCCGCAGTACCGGACGAACGCGCCGTCTTTCCAGTAACATCCCGGCGGGAAAGGGATCACGCGCTCCGTCAGCCCCACGAGGTTCTTCGCCTCGGACGCGAACAGGATCCTCCCGTCCGCCCCGTACCCGTAAAACAGGGGACGGATGCCGATGGGATCCCGCGCCGCGACGAACTCCTTCTTTCGCCCGTCCCAGATCACGCAGGCGAACTCCGCGTCGAGCAGGGAGAACATGTCCGTCCCGTACTCAAACCAGAGGGGCAGGAGGATCTCGCAGTCGGAATCGCTCGCAAAGGAATATCCCTTCGCCGTGAGCTCTGTCTTCAGCTTTTCGAAACCGTAGATCTCGCCGTTGCAGACCGCCAGGGAGCCGTCCCGCTCGAAGGGCTGCATCCCCTCGGAGGTCGGGCCCATGATGGCGAGGCGGTGAAAGGCCATGCGTATGCCGTCCCGCTCCACGATTCGGCTGTCGTCCGGCCCCCGGGACTTTGTGCGCTCAAACCCCGTGCGGAACGCCTCCGGGGAGACAGAGCTTTCGTAACAGGTCATGATGGAACACATGACATTCCTCCGTTATTCCACGTCCTGCAGGGCGTCGTAGCCTTCCTCGCCGGTCCGGACCTTCACGATGTTCTCCACGTCGTAAACGAAGATCTTGCCGTCGCCGATGTGGCCGGTGTAAAGGACCTTCTTCGCCGTCTCGATCACGGAGCGGACCGGGATCTTCGATACGACGATGTCCACCTGCACCTTCGGCAGAAGCGTCGCCTCTACCGCAATGCCCCGGTAGTATTCCGTCCGTCCCTTCTGCTGTCCGCAGCCGAGGACGTGGGAGACGGTCATGCCCGTGATGCCGAGGTCGGTCATGGCGTTTTTCAGCGCTTCAAAGCGGCTCTCCTTGCAGATGATTTCGACCTTGGTGAACTTCGGCGTCCCTTCCTCGAACGAGGGAACGCGCTTCACGGTCACGGCCTCGGCGGGCGGGGCGTCTCCGGTCACGACAACGGGCGCGGAATCGCTTTCCATGCTCGCGGTGTCGGGGGACATGGCAAATCCGGCGTAGGCGGTCAGCAGCCCGTGCTCCGAGACGTCCAGTCCCTGTATCTCGTCCGCGGGATCGGCCCGGAGCCCGACGGTCTTTTTGAGGATGAAGAAAACAATCGTAATGACGAGGGCCACATACGCCGCCACGGTCACGACGCCGAGGGCCTGCACGCCGAGGAAACGGAACCCGCCGCCGTAGAAGACGCCCTTCTCGGTGGAAACGCCCGTGGCGAAGAAGCCCGTGAGGATCGTGCCCAGCGCGCCGCAGATCCCGTGAACGGAGATCGCCCCGACGGGATCGTCGATCTTCGCCACCTTGTCGAAAAACTCCACGGAGAAGACAATGACAAAGCCGAAACAGAGGCCCATCACCGCCGCTCCTGCCGGAGAGACCGCGTCGCATCCCGCCGTGATCCCCACCAGACCCGCCAGCGCCGCGTTGTAGGTCATGGAGACGTCGGGCTTTTTGTAGCGGATCCACGTGGTGATCAGGGTGGTGCAGCAGGCGACGGCCGCGCAGAGGTTGGTGTTGAAGAAGACCAGTCCGGCGGAGACCACCAGCTCGTCGGAATCCATGCCCACGGTGGACGCGCCGTTGAAGCCGAACCAGCAGAACCAGAGAATGAACACCCCCAGCGCCGCCGCCGTCAGATTGTGGCCGAGGATCGCCTTCGGCTTGCCGTCCCGTCCGTACTTGCCGATGCGGGGACCAAGGATCGCCGCGCCGATGCACGCGCAGACCCCGCCCACCATGTGCACGCAGGTCGAGCCCGCGAAATCGTGGAACCCCAGCGCGGAGAGCCAGCCGCCGCCCCAGATCCAGTGGCCGGAGACGGGATAGATGAAGAGGGAGATGCAGAGGGAATAGATGCAGTACGCCGAGAACTTCGTCCGCTCCGCCATGGCCCCGGACACGATGGTCGCGGAGGTGGCGCAGAAGACGGTCTGGAAAATGGCGAACGCCCAGAGCGGAACGCCCGCCGGGAGGATATGGCTGTAGTCTCCCAGGATGAAGGGATCGATGCGCCCGAAGAGGGCCGTGCCCGAGCCGAACATGATCCCGAAACCCACGAGCCAGAACGCCGGGGTTCCGATGCAGAAATCCATGAGGTTCTTCATGAGGATGTTTCCGGTATTCTTGGCACGGGTGAAGCCGGCCTCGCACATGGAAAATCCGGCCTGCATGAAGAAGACGAGGGCCGCGCCGAGCAGGACCCAGATGGTGTTGACGGATGAGTAAGTCATGGTGGTACTCCCTTTCAGGGTAATGGCGGGGACAGCAGCGCGCAGGATTTTGTACAGCCCCGCAGTCATGAACAGACGCTTGTCAGTTCACGCCGAACAGCAGCTCCCCGTAGGTCGGGAACGGCCAGTATTCCGCGGCGGTGATCGTCTCAGCCTCGTCACATAGGCCGCGCAGAGCCGTCATGCCGCCGAGAACGTGGTCCCGGATGGCGAAGGACTGGGGACCGATCTCCCCGATCTTCCGCGCTTTGTCCGCCGCCGTCTCCAGCTCGTCCACCCGGTCCGCGATGGAATCCGCGAGACGGGACAGGGCTGCGGCGGTGCGGACCTCGTACCGGCAGGACAGGGGCTCGGAGACGGACCGCTTCGCCGCGATGTCGGAGGAAAGGGCAGCGGCATACGAGGCAACCGCCGGGAGGATCTGCCGCTTCGCCATGTCGATCATGGTGTTCGCCTCGATCAGCACGGTCTTGCAGTAGTTCTCCAGCATAATCTCGTACCGGGATTTCAGCTCCGCCGGGGTGAAGACGCCGTGGGAGGTCAGCATCGTGACGTTCTTCTCGGACAGAAGCTCCGGGAAGCAGTCGGGGGTGGTGCGGTAGTTGGGCAGGCCGCGGACCTCCGTCGCCTCTTTGATCCACGCGTCGTCGTAGCCGTTGCCGTTGAAGAGGATCCGCTTGTGGGCGGCCACCACGTCCCGGATCAGGTCGTGCAGGGCCGCCTCGAAATCGTCCGCCGCCTCCAGCCGGTCCGCGTACTGTCTCAGGCTCTCGGCTACGGCGGCGTTGAGCATGATGTTGGCGCAGGCGATGGAGTTGGAGGAGCCCAGCATCCGGAACTCGAACTTGTTGCCGGTGAAGGCGAAGGGGGAGGTGCGGTTGCGGTCCGTGGCGTCCCGGCGGAACTGGGGGAGCACGTCCGCGCCCAGCTTCATGACGGTCTTCTCCGCCGCGCTGTAGGGCCTGTCCGCCTCGATGGCGTCAAGGATGGCGGTCAGCTCGTCCCCGAGGAACATGGACACCACGGCGGGCGGGGCCTCGTTGGCGCCCAGTCTGTGGTCGTTGCCGGCGGTCGCCACGGAGATCCTGAGGAGGTCGGCGTAGTCGTCCACGGCCTGGATCACGGCGCAGAGGAAGGTTAAGAACTGCGCGTTTTCATAGGGCGTCTCGCCCGGGGAGAGGAGGTTGACCCCCGTGTCCGTCGCGATGGACCAGTTGTTGTGCTTGCCGGAGCCGTTGACCCCTGCGAAGGGCTTTTCGTGGAGCAGGCAGACCAGCCCGTGCTTCGCCGCCACCTTCTGCATGATCTCCATGGTGAGCTGGTTGTGATCCGTGGCAACGTTGGTGGTGGTATAGATCGGAGCCAGCTCGTGCTGGGCAGGGGCCACCTCGTTGTGCTCCGTCTTGGCGAGGATCCCCAGCTTCCAGAGCTCCTCGTTCAGCTCCTCCATGTAGGCGGCGACGCGGGGCTTGATGACGCCGAAGTAGTGGTCGTCCATCTCCTGGCCCTTGGGAGGCTTCGCGCCGAAGAGGGTCCGGCCGGTGAAGCGCAGATCGGGCCGTTTCTCGTAGAGCTTCCGGTCGATGAGGAAATACTCCTGTTCCGGTCCCACCGAGGTAGTGACGCGCTTGACGTCCGTATTTCCGAAGAGCCGGAGAATGCGCAGCGCCTGCCGGTTGATGGCCTCCATGGAGCGGAGCAGGGGCGTCTTCTTGTCCAGCGCGTGCCCGCCGTAGGAGCAGAAGGCCGTGGGGATGCAGAGGGTCTTTCCCTTGATGAAGGCGTAGGAGGTCGGATCCCACGCGGTGTAGCCCCTGGCCTCGAAGGTGGCCCGCAGTCCGCCCGAGGGGAAGGAGGAGGCGTCCGGCTCGCCCTTGATGAGCTCCTTTCCGGAAAACTCCATGAGGACGCCGCCGTCCGGAGCCGGGGAGATGAAGGAATCGTGCTTTTCCGCCGTGATGCCGGTGAGCGGCTGGAACCAGTGGGTGAAGTGGGTCGCGCCCTTTGAGACGGCCCATTCCTTCATGGCGTCTGCCACCGCGTTGGCCACGGCCACGTCCAGCTCCGCGCCCTCGTCGATGGTCTTTCTGAGGGACGCGTAGACCTTTGCCGGGAGATGCGCCTTCATGACTCTGTCGTCGAACACCATGCTGCCGAATGTTTCCTGCACGTTTGCCGCCATTGTGAAATCCTCCTGCCCCGTAAGGCCCTGAAATGTGAGAAAGGCAAAGACACCTCTCCGGATTCCCCGGATAAAGACGCCTTTGCCTTTATTGTATAAATATGTGATTTTGCCGATCCACTGTATCATGGTAAAAAAGGAAAACGCCTCCGCGAAACCGATCCGCGAAGACGCCTTTGCCTTCCATGGCGGTATTATACTCCGCTTTTTCCGTCCTGTCAAGGGGAACCTCACTGGTAAGTTGCACAAAATTCGGGCGGTATGCCTTTGAATATTTATTCGCTCGAATTTACGCGCTCCCCCTTGACAACTCCGGCGGAATCCCGTATAATACGGACAAATGAGCAAAGGCGTTCATTCCGGTTTTTCGGGATGGGCGCGTTTTCTTTTTCGGAGGAAGACCATGAAAATGGAAGGAGAGGTCAGGATCCCATCGGGCTGCGCCATCGCCGCCGTGATCGACCGGGACGGCGGGATGATCCCCGGGAACCTCACGGCCGAGGCCATGCGCCCCATGCACGAGCGCTCCAACGGCCTGGGCGGGGGATTCGCCGGCTACGGGATCTATCCGGAATACCGTGATTTTTACGCCCTGCATTTCTTTTTCGAGGACCGGGCGGCGCGCAAGGACTGCGAGGTCTATTTAAAGGAACGGTTCGAGATCGTAAAGAGTGAGCTCGTCCCCACAAGGAAGATCCCCGCCGTCACGGACGAGCCGGTGATCTGGCGGTATTTCGTCGATCCGCTGAAATCACGGCTCGCGGCGGAGCAGGTGGACGAGCGTGAATTCGTCGTGCGCACGGTGATGAAGATCAATACGGAGCGGCGGGGCGGGTACGTCTTCTCGTCGGGGAAGAACATGGGCGCTTTCAAGGCCGTGGGCTATCCCGAGGACGTGGCGGAGTTCTACCGGCTGGAGGAATACGCCGGGTACGCGTGGACGGCGCACGGGCGGTATCCTACGAACACCCCCGGCTGGTGGGGCGGCGCGCATCCCTTCACCCTGCTGGACTGGTCCGTGGTCCACAACGGGGAGATCTCCTCCTACGACGCCAACCGCCGGTGGATCGAGATGTTCGGCTACAAATGCACTCTCCAGACCGACACCGAGGTCATCACCTACATCATGGACTATCTGCTCCGGCGGCAGGGCCTGACGCTCGAAGAGGCGGCGTCGGTGACCGCGGCTCCGTTCTGGTCGTCCATCGAGGCGGAGGAGGATCCGGAGAAGCGGGAAAAGCTCACCTGTCTCCGCACGCTCTTCCCCTCCCTGCTCGTCACCGGGCCTTTCTCCATCATCCTCGGCTTCAACGGGGGGCTCATGGCGCTGAACGACAGGCTGAAGCTGCGGTCCATGGTGGTGGGCGAGCACGGCTCCCGGGTGTATATCGCCAGCGAAGAGGCCGCCATCCGGGCCATGGATCCCGAGGCCGGGAACATCCGGTATCCGGCGGGCGGAGAACCCGTCGTCGTGACGGCAAGGACGGAAGGGGGGAATCGGTAATGGCAATCGCGTATGTACAGCCGGAATTTGAGGTTCAGCGCAATGAAGCCCGCTGCATCGCCTGCCGTGTGTGCGAGCGACAGTGCGCCAACGAGGTGCACCGGTTCGATGAGGAGCGCGGGATCATGCTCTCGGACGAAACGAGGTGCGTGGACTGCCAGCGGTGCGTCTCCCTCTGTCCCACAAGGGCGCTGAAGATCGTGAAGAACCCGAACGCCTTCCGGGAGAACGCCAACTGGCAGGGCACCGCCATTGGGGAAATCTACAAGCAGGCGTCCTCGGGCGGGGTGCTGCTCTCGTCCATGGGCAACCCGAATCCGCTGCCGGTGTACTGGGACAGGATGCTCGTAGGCGCTTCCCAGGTCACCAATCCCCCCATCGACCCGCTCAGAGAGCCCATGGAGACCCGGGTCTTCCTCGGAAAGAAGCCGGACAAAATCAGAAGAAAACCGGACGGAACCCTTGACACAAGCCTCCCGCCGCAGATCGCGCTGTCCATGCCCGTGATGTTCTCCGCCATGAGCTACGGATCCATCTCCTACAACGCCCACGCCTCCCTCGCGAGAGCGGCGGAGAAGCTGGGCATTCTCTACAACACCGGCGAGGGCGGGCTTCACGAGGATTTTTACAAATACGGGCCGAACACCGTGGTGCAGGTGGCGTCCGGGCGGTTCGGGGTCCACGAGGACTACCTGCGGGCGGGCGCGGCCATCGAGATCAAGATGGGCCAGGGCGCGAAGCCGGGGATCGGCGGACACCTGCCCGGAGCGAAGATCGTGGGGGACGTCAGCCGGACGCGCATGATCCCCGAGGGCTCCGACGCCATCTCCCCGGCTCCGCATCACGATATATATTCCATCGAGGATCTCCGCCAGCTCGTCCTCTCCCTCAAGGAAGCGACGGAATACAAAAAGCCGGTGATCGTCAAGGTCGCCGCCGTCCACAACATCGCCGCCATCGCCTCGGGGATCGCCCGGTCCGGCGCGGACATCATCGCCATCGACGGCTTCCGGGGCGGCACGGGCGCGGCTCCCACAAGGATCCGGGACAACGTGGGGATCCCCATCGAGCTTGCCCTGGCATCCGTGGACAGACGTCTCAGGGACGAGGGGATCCGGGGAGACGTATCCCTGGTGGTCGGGGGCAGCATCCGTTCCGCCGCAGACGTGGTGAAGGCCGTCGCTCTCGGAGCGGACGCGTGCTATATCGCCACGGCAGCCCTCCTGGCGCTGGGCTGTCATCTCTGCCGCACCTGCCAGACCGGGCGGTGCAGCTGGGGCATCGCGACGCAGAGGCCGGAGCTTGTGAAGCGGCTCAACCCGGACGTGGGCTCCGAACGCCTCGTCAACCTCATGACGGCCTGGCGGCACGAAATCATGGAGCTGCTCGGCGGCATGGGGATCAATTCGATCGAAGCGCTGCGCGGCAACCGGCTCATGCTCCGCGGCGTCGGGATGACGGAGAAGGAGCTGGAGATTTTAGGCATCGCCCACGCGGGGGAATGAAGGATGAAAAGAGTTTACGTCAACGAAGAGTGGTGCCTCGGCTGCCATCTCTGCGAATACAACTGCGCCTTCGCCAATTCCGGCGGGTCCGACATGGCGTCCGCGCTCCGGGGGAAGCCGATCTTCCCGCGCATCCATATCGAAGGGGACGAGCGGGTGACCTACGCCGTATCCTGCCGCCACTGCGACGACCCTCTCTGCGTGAAGGCCTGCATCGCCGGAGCTCTCTCGCAGGGGGAGGACGGGGTGATCCGGATCGAAAAAACCCGCTGCGTGGGCTGCTTCACCTGCGTCCTCGTCTGTCCCTACGGCGCGCTCGCTCCGGCGGAGGACGGCGTGATGCAGAAATGCGAGCTGTGCCTTTCAAACGCGTCCGGAGAACCGGCGTGCGTGAAGGGCTGTCCGAACCGCGCCATCGTCTATGAGGAGAGGTAAGGCCATGGAAAACTACGTCATCATCGGCAACGGGACGGCGGCGGTCTCCTGCATCGAGGGGATCCGCTCCCTTGACACGGAATCGCCGGTCACCGTGATCTCCGCCGAAAAATACCCCGCCTACTGCCGCCCGCTCATCTCCTGCGCGCTTGAAGGGAAGGCGGATCCCGGGAACATGAACCAGCGTCCGGCGGATTTCTATGAGAAAAACGGATGCAGAGTCCTGTTCGGTACAAAAGCCGTCGGGATCGATCCCGATAAAAAATCCGTGACACTGAACGAAGGCGCGTGCCTGCCCTACACGAAGCTCTGCGTCGCGGCGGGATCCTCCCCCTTCGTCCCTCCCATGGCGGGGCTGGACACGGTGGCGCGAAAGTTCTCCTTCATGACCATGGACGACATGCTCGCCCTGGACGCCGCGGTCACGGAGAACAGCCGCGTGCTCATCGTCGGCGCGGGGCTGATCGGGCTGAAATGCGCGGAGGGACTGGCGGAACGCGCGGGTTCCCTCACGGTCTGCGATCTGGCTCCCCGGATCCTCTCCAGCATCCTCGACGAGGAAGGCGCGGCCCTGATGCGGGCAAGGCTGGAGGAGCACGGAATCTCCTTCCTGCCCGGCGACACGGCGGATCGGTTTGAGGGGAACCGCGCCGTCATGAAAAGCGGAAAGACGATGGATTTTGACATCCTCGTCCTGGCGGTGGGCGTGCGGGCGAACACCGCCCTTGTGAAGGACATCGGCGGCGATGTGAATCGCGGGATCATCGTTGACAGACACATGCGGACAAGCGTCCCGGATATTTACGCCGCCGGGGACTGCGCCGAAGGGTACGATTCCTCCCTCGGGGCAAACCGCGTGCTCGCCATCCTCCCGAACGCAAGGCTTCAGGGGGAGTGCGCCGGAATCAATATGGCGGGCGGGGACAGGACCTTTGACAACGCCGTCCCTCTCAACGCCATCGGCTTCTTCGGCCTGCACTGCCTGACGGCGGGATCGGCTCCCGAGGGCTGCGCGGTCTTTGAAGAGCGCGGACCGGGGTGGATGAAGAAGCTCTGGACGAAGGACGGGTTCCTCACCGGCTTTGCCCTCGTCGGCTGTGAGGAGCGGGCCGGGATCTATACCTCCCTCATCCGGGAAAGGATCCCCCTCGATACGCTCGATTTCGGGCTTCTGCGGCACGCGGCGACCACGGCGGCCTTTTCGCGCGAACAACGGCGGAGAAAATTCGGAGGTGCGGTATGACGACGCTTTACGCAAAGGAGCTGGACCACCGGGAGCTGAACGAGGCGATCCGGGGAGCGGGGGGATCCGTCCGGGTCACGGGATGCCTCGGCCAGCGGTTCATCGGCGCGGGCATGAGCGGGGGCAGCATCGAAATCAGAGGGATCCCCGGCAACGCCCTGGGCGCCTACCTCAACGGCGCGGAAATCACGGTGGACGGCAGCGCGCAGGACGCGGTGGGCGACACCATGAACGGCGGCCGGATCGTGATCCATGGGAGCATCGGGGACGCGGCCGGGTACGCCATGCGCGGCGGGGAAATCTACGTCCGGGACAGCGCCGGTTACCGGGCCGGGATCCATATGAAGGAATACAAGGACAAAATCCCCGTCCTCGTCATCGGCGGGTGCGCGGGCAGCTTTCTCGGCGAATACCAGGCCGGCGGCCTCATCGTGGTGCTGGGCCTGCACGAGGACAGCCGCAGGATCGTGGGGGACTTCCCCTGTACCGGCATGCACGGCGGAAAGATGGTGCTGCGCGGCTCCTGCACGGATATCGCCTTCCCTCCCCAGGTCACCGCCAGAGAGGCGACCCCGGAGGATATGACGGCTGTCCGCCCGATTATCGAAACCTACGCCGCCCTCTTCGCCAAGGACGCGGAGAGCATCCTCTCTTCCCCCTTCACCCTCATAACCCCCGACACCGCCAACCCCTACCGCAGAATGTACGTGGAAAACTGACGGGCGGACGAGCAGAAAAGGAACACCACCAAAAGGATAACACCTCCCAGCGAATGAATACCCTCCAATTCGCGCGGATGAATTATATTCTCCGCCTATTCTCCATCGCGCCCCGTGTCATGCGCGTTTCGATCGCTGTTTGCGAGGCTCCTGCGCGACTGCGTCGGCGCGGGAAACACGTGAAATTCCATCTCCGATGGGATTTCACGCATGTTTCAGCTGACGCACCGTGGTCCGCCGGAGTTGCGGAGCAACTCCCGAAGAATGCAGAGCATTCTTCAGGCGAGGACGTGGGATGAACTGTCAAGTTTAGATACAGAGATGAGAGGATAAGTTATGCTCCCCGGCCAAGGGGGACCCGCACGAGTGGGCACCCGAGTTCACAGCGTGAACTCAGTCGGCCATGAGATGGTGTCCCTCGTGCCGCCTGTCCCGCGCAGGGACATACGATTAATTGGAAATCCGCAGGGTTTCCTTCCTTACATAGTGCGAATACACTGCATTTCAGGAGTATTGTCATGAATTATACCAAAGACGAGGTCATGGAATACGTCCGTGAAGAGGACGTCAAGTTCATCCGCCTGGCCTTCTGCGATCTTTTCGGACGGCAGAAAAATATCTCCATCATGCCCGGTGAGCTGGAGCGCGCCTTTGACGGGGGGATACCCTTTTATCCCTCCGCCGTTTGCGGTTTTGAGGGGGAGCCGAGCCTGACGCTCCGCCCCGACCCCGCGACGCTTTCGGTGCTGCCCTGGCGTCCGGAGCACGGGAGGGTCGTGAGAATGTACGCGGCGGCGGCTCTCCCCGACGGCACACCCCATCCCGCCGATACCCGGAGCCTTCTGAAAAAAGCGGCGGCGGACGCGGAGGAGGCGGGACTGTCCTTCCTCTTCGGCCTCCAGCAGACCTTCTACCTCTTCCGCACGGACGAGGACGGCAGGACCACGGGGATTCCCTACGACCGCGCGGGCTACATGGACATCGCGCCCGAGGACCGGGGGGAGAACATCCGGCGGGAGGTCTGCCTGACTCTCGAGCAGATGGGGATCCGCCCGGAAAGCTCCTGCCATGAGGAGGGACCGGGCCAGAACAAAATCGACTTTCATTTCTCCGATGCCCTCTCCGCCGCGGATAACGCCATGACCTTCCAGACCGTGGTCCGCACCGTGGCGCACCGCAACGGCCTCGCGGCGGATTTCTCCCCCAAGCCCCTGGACGGGGAGCCCGGGAACGGATGCCACATCAACTATTCCGTGCGGCCGGCGAAGGATGCGTGCCCCGGGGAACAGGCCCTCGCCGCAGTCACGTCCGGAATCCTCTCCCACCTCGGCGCCATGACGCTCTTTCTCAATCCGACGGAGAGTTCCTATAGACGGCTCGCGGGGCGGGACAACGGAATCGCGTGGTCCGGCAGGGATCGCGCCCGCCTTGTCTGGATGCCGGAAGGGGAGAACCGGGCCGAGCTGCGTTCCCCGGATCCCGGCGCGAACCCGTACCTCGCCCTGACGCTGCTGATCCGCGCGGGACTGGCGGGATTTTATAAAGGCGCCGTTCTGCCGCCAGAGGGGAACACGGCAAGCGGAGCGCGGCTGCCCGGGGATCTTTCGGCGGCGAAAGCCTCAGCGAAAAACAGCGGCTTCGTCCGGGACTGCCTGCCCCCGTCCGTGCGGAAGGCCTACGGCGCGGAGTGACATGAGAACCGCGCAGTTACAGCGAAGGGAGGGGTGAGAGATGCTTGAAGAAGGCCGCGCGTACGGCGTTCTGCTCGTGTCCGCGCCGGGACAGATGAACGACGCGCTCCGCTCCATGCTGACGGAGGAACGCTATTCCCCCGTGCAGGGCGTCACATCCGTCTCGGCGGCGAAACGGGCGGCGGCGGAGCGGGAATTCGACCTGATCCTCGTCAATTCCCCCCTGCCGGACGACAGCGGCGCGCGCTTCGCCATCGATTCGTCGTCGGGCGGATGCGTCGTCCTCTTCCTCGTCCGGGCGGAGCTTTACGCGGAAACGGACGAAAGGCTCGGCGGCCGCGGGGTGTTCGTCCTCCCGAAGCCCGTGTCGAAAAACACCGTCTCGACCGCCCTCTCGTGGATGCGGAGCGCCAGGGAACGGCTGCGGATGTCCGAGAGAAAGACCCTCACGCTGGAGGAAAAGATGGAGGAAATCCGCCTCGTCAACCGGGCCAAATGGGCGCTGATCCGGACGCGCTCGATGGACGAGGCCGCCGCGCACCGGTATATCGAAAAACAGGCGATGGACCGCTGTCTCCCACGCAGGGAGATCGCCCTGGAGATCATCAGAGACAGCGAAGCTTAAACAAAATCGAAGATACAGATTGTCCGAAACGGAGGAAATCATGGAAAAAGGTTCTCTGCTCTACGAGGGAAAGGCAAAAAGAGTCTATGCGACCGAGGATCCGGCGCTTCTGATCGTGTCCTACAAGGACGACGCGACCGCGTTCAACGGCCTGAAGCGCGGGACTATCGAGGGCAAGGGCGTCATCAACAACCGGATGAGCAACGCCCTGATGCGCTATCTGGCGAAGGAAGGGATCCCGACGCACTATGTGAAGGAGCTGAACGACCGGGACACCCTTGTGAAAAAGGTGAAAATCGTTCCGCTGGAGGTGATCGTCCGCAACATGGCTGCCGGATCCTTCGCAAAAAACTACGGCGTGGAGGAGGGGACCGCGTTCGATTCCCCCACCATCGAGTTCTCGTACAAAAACGACGCGCTGGGCGACCCGCTCCTCAACGAGTACCACGCCCTGGCCCTCGGCCTCGCCGCGCCGGAGGAGATCGAGGAGATCAAGACGCTCTCGTTCCGGACGAACGAGCTTTTAAAGGCCTTCTGGCTCGCCCGGGGCGTCACCCTGGTCGATTTCAAGCTGGAATTCGGCAGGCTGCCGGACGGAAGCATCATCCTCGCGGACGAAATCAGCCCCGATACCTGCAGACTGTGGGACAGCGAGACCGGGAAAAAGCTGGATAAGGACCGTTTCCGCCGGGATCTCGGAGGCGTGGAGGAAGCGTACCGGGAGATCATGGGCAGGCTGGAGGACCGGACGGAGGCAGACGGAGCCGCCGCGGACGAAAACCGCTGAAAAGGAGACTGCGCATTCGATATGGATAAGATCCTCGTGCTCGATTTCGGCGGGCAGTACAATCAGCTCATCGCGCGGCGGGTGCGGGAGCATCGCGTCTATGCCGAAATCCGTTCATACAAAACCCCGCTCGACGAAATCCGGGAAGCCGGATACGCCGGGATCATCTTCACGGGCGGGCCCAATTCCGTCTACGATCCCGCGTCCCCCCGCTGCGAGAGGGAAATCCTCTCTCTCGGGATCCCGGTCCTCGGCATCTGTTACGGCTGTCAGCTCATGGCCTGGCTGGAGGGCGGCGAGGTGGGCTCCGCTGGGGCGATCTCGGAATACGGCAAGGTGGAGCTGACCTGTAAAAAATCCCCTCTGTTTGACGGGATCCCGGAGAAAAGTGTCTGCTGGATGAGCCATACGGACTACGTGAAGCGCCTCCCGGACGGCTTTTCCGTGATCGGGACCACGGAGCACTGTCCGGCGGCGGCCATGGCGGATGAAGAGCGGCGGCTCTACGGCGTGCAGTTCCATCCCGAGGTGATGCACACGGAATGCGGGAAGGCGATGCTTAAAAACTTCCTCTTCACGGTCTGCGGCTGCTCCGGGGACTGGACCATGGAGGACTTCGTGCGCTCGTCCGTGGAGAAATACCGAAAAGAGCTCGCCGGGAAAAAGGTCCTCTGCGCCCTCTCCGGCGGGGTGGATTCCTCCGTGGCGGCGGTGCTGCTCCATCGGGCCATCGGGGACAGCCTTGTCTGCGTCTTCGTGGACCACGGCCTGCTCCGGAAGGACGAGGGGGACATCGTGGGGAAAACCTTCCGGGAGCGGTTCGACATGAACATCGTCCGGGTGAACGCCGGGGAGCGGTTCCTCTCGAAGCTGGCCGGGGTGACGGAGCCGGAGAAAAAGCGGAAGATCATCGGCGAGGAGTTCATCCGGGTCTTCGAGGCGGAGGCGAAGAAAATCGGGCACGTTCACGTGCTGGTGCAGGGGACCATCTACCCGGACGTGGTGGAGAGCGGCGTCGGCGAGGCGGCCACCATCAAGAGCCATCACAACGTGGGCGGGCTGCCCTCGGTGATCGACTTCGACGAAATCGTGGAGCCCCTGCGCCTGCTCTTCAAGGACGAGGTGCGGGCGGCGGGGCTGGAGCTGGGGATCCCCCGCGAGCTGGTATGGCGTCAGCCCTTCCCCGGCCCGGGACTGGCCATCCGCGTCCTTGGGGAGGTGACGGAGGAAAAGCTCTCCGCGCTGAGGGACTGCGACGCGATCTTCCGGGAGGAGATCATCGCGGCGGGGCTGGAGCGGGAGACGAATCAGTATTTCGCCGTCCTGACCGATTCCCGCACCGTCGGCGTGATGGGGGACGCCCGTACCTACGGGTACACCGTTGCCCTCCGCGCGGTGTCCACCGACGATTTCATGACCGCCGACTGGTCGAGGCTGCCCTACGAAGTCCTCGCGAAAGCGTCGAACCGGATCACCAACGAGGTCAAAAACGTCAGCCGGGTGGTGTACGATATTACCTCCAAGCCCCCGGCGACGGTGGAGTGGGAGTGAGAAAAATACAGAATGCAGAATGAGATATCGGCAGGGGTCGGTGTAAGGAGATGAAAAGGAGAACAGGCATGACAAAATACATTTTTGTGACCGGCGGCGTGGTTTCCGGCCTCGGGAAGGGGATCACCGCGGCGTCTCTCGGGCGGTTATTGAAAGCCCGCGGTCTGAAGGTGGCGGCGCAGAAGCTGGATCCGTACATCAACGTGGATCCCGGGACCATGAGCCCCTATCAGCACGGGGAGGTCTACGTCACGGAGGACGGCGCGGAGACGGACCTCGATCTCGGCCACTACGAGCGCTTCATCGACGAGGACCTGAACCGCTTCTCCAACCTGACCTCCGGGCGGGTATACTGGAACGTGCTGAACAAGGAGCGGCGGGGCGAATACCTGGGCTCCACGGTGCAGGTCATCCCGCACGTCACCAACGAGATCAAGGACTTCGTCTACAGCGTGGGAAAGCACTCCGACGCGGACGTGGTCATCACGGAGATCGGCGGCACCATCGGCGACATCGAATCCCAGCCGTTTCTGGAGGCGGTCCGGCAGATCTCCCTGGAGGTGGGACGGGAGAACAGCCTGTTCATCCACGTGACGCTGGTGCCCTACCTCTCCGGCTCCGACGAGCACAAGTCCAAGCCCACCCAGCACTCCGTGAAGGAGCTGCAGGGCATGGGCATCCACCCGAACCTCATCGTCCTCCGCTGCGACCGGCCGCTGGAGAGCGCCATTTTCAAAAAGATCGCCATGTTCACAAACGTGCCCGAGGACTGCGTGATCGAGAACATCACCCTGCCGAGCCTTTACGAAGCGCCGCTGATGCTGGAAAAATCGAACTTTTCCGCCGTGGTCTGCCGGGAGCTGGGGATCGACGCCCCGGAGCCGGATCTGGGTGACTGGCGGGAGATGGCTGAGAGGATCCGGAACTGCGCGCGGAGTGTGAGAATCGCTCTGGTCGGCAAATACGTGGCCCTGCACGACGCGTATCTCTCGGTGGCGGAGGCCCTTCGTCACGCGGGATACGCTCTTGGCGCGGAGGTAAAAATCGACTGGATCGACTCGGAGACCCTGACGGACGAGAACGTCTCCGAGGTCCTTGGCGGCGGGAATGCGGCGGACGGGATCATCGTCCCCGGCGGCTTCGGAGCGCGCGGCATCGACGGCATGATCGCGGCGGTGAAATACGCCCGGGAGAACCGGGTCCCCTGCTTCGGAATCTGCCTCGGCATGCAGATCATGGTGATCGAATACGCGCGGAACATGGCGGGACTCGCGGACGCCCACTCCGGGGAGTTCGATCCGGATACGCCGCACAAGGTCATCGACTTCATGCCCGGGCAGAGCGACGAGGTGGACAAGGGCGGGACGCTGCGGCTGGGGGCCTATCCCTGCGCAATCGTCCCCGGCACGGTGATGGAGCGGTGCTACGGAAAGACAGCCATCTCCGAGCGGCACCGGCACCGGTATGAATTGAACAACGATTACCGGGACCTTCTGCAGAGCGCCGGGCTGACCCTCTCCGGCCTCTCCCCGGACGGGACGCTGGTGGAGACGGTGGAGCGCACGGACCTTCCGTTTTACGTCGGCGTGCAGTACCATCCGGAGTTCAAGTCGAGGCCGAACAAGCCCCATCCCCTCTTCCTCGGGTTTGTCCGGGCTGCGGTCGAGAAAGTCCGGCCGTCGATCTGCACGAAGGAGGTGCCCTGCGCGCCGCCGAAGGACGAAAACGCTCCCCTGCCGCCGGATTAAAACAAAAAAAGGACAAGCCCCGGGGCTCCGAGGTCTGAACGCCGAAATCCGCAGCTGCGGCGGCAGCAACGGGGCCGTTTGGCGGAACGTGCGGAACGGCTGCGGCCATACCTCACAGCGGAAACGCCACGGCCTCCCGGTACAGCCTCTGCAGAATCCCGACGAACGCCGCGACGCTCTCCCGCCGGTCCGCCTGATGGCCGATGAGGACGCAGGAGAAGGTCTCTCCGCAGTCGAAGGGGATCCACGCGAACTGGCCGCTGTGGTCGTTCAGAAATCCGGGCGCGAGGCAGATTCCCCGTCCCGCCGCCACGTTCACAAGGGTGGAATCGTGATCCGGGCTGTTGAAATAGCGGATCCTCCCCGTCCCGATCAGCCGGTGCTGGACCGTCCTCAGCGCCGCCGGGGATCCGCCCCCCACCATCAGCGTCCGGCCGTATAAGTCCTCCTCCCGGATGAGATTCTTCTTCGCTAAGGGATCGTTCCGGTCGGCGATCAGATAGACCCGGCTCTCGAAGAGGTCGTACACCGTGATCCCGGGGATCTGCTTCGTCTGCTCCCGCAGGGCGAACACCAGATCGACCTCGTTTTTCAGAAACGCCTCGATCCCGCCCTCGTACTGAAAAAGGGGCGTGATCTGCACCTCCGGACAGCTCCGGGAGAAGTGCCGCATGGCCTCCGGGAGAAAATACACCGCCTGCCGCACCATCAGGCTGACGGAGATCGAGTCCCGGTAGGCCGCGCTGAAATTCTGTCCCTGCTCGATGGCGCGCTTCAGGTCCTCCCGCATCCCGGTGAGAAAAGACACGAACTGCGCGCCCGCCGGGGTGAGAGACGCGCCCCGTCCGCTCCGCTCGAATACGGCGAAACCGATCTCTTCCTCCAAAAGCCGGATCTGATAGGAAAAGGACGGCTGGCTGACGTAGAGATTGTCCGCCGCCCGGCTGAAATTGAGCGTGCGCGCCAGCTCGATGCAGTAATCGATCTGCTTGGTGGTCATGTTCCCCGCTCCTGTGATTTGATTTTTGAATCGATTATACAGGATTCCGATTGAAAAATCAAGAGATCCCGCGTATAATGGAGTCAGAAAAACAAATCACACAACAGGAGTGCACCAATCATGAGCAAGACCCTGATCGCCTATTTCTCGAGAGCGGATGAAAACTATTTCGGCGGCGCCATGCGCTATGTGAAAGTCGGGAACACCGAGATCGTCTGCGGGATCATCGGAAAACTGCTGGGCAGCGCCCGGGCGGACAGCTTCAAGATCGAGATGAAGACCCCCTATTCCCCGGTGTATATGACCTGCATCGACGAAGCAAAAAAGGATCTCCGCTCCGGCGCGCGTCCCGAGCTGGTCTCCCTGCCCGAAAGCCTCGCCGGGTATGACTCCGTGATCCTCGCCTACCCGAACTACTGGGGAACCATGCCCATGGCGGTGGTGACCTTCCTCGAAGCCTTCGACTTCACCGGCAAGACCATCCTCCCCCTCTGCACCAACGAGGGCAGCGGCATGGGATCGAGCGAGCGGGACATCAAAAAATACGCCCCCGGCGCGGTACTGAAAAAGGGTCTTTCGATCACGGGCAGTCAGGCGGCGAATTCCGAGGGAGCCGTGAAGAAATGGCTCTCGGCGAACGGTCTGATCTGAGGACGGGGGACCATATGGAAAGAATCGGAACAAAGCTCGTCTGCCTCGCGATGGTACTGTGCCTGCTGTTCTGTCTGGCATCGTGCGGGAAGGGAATCGAACCGGAGCAGACCGCAGAAGAACATGTTTCAAACGAAGCCGCTCCGTCCGCCGATCACACAGCGGAACAGGAAGCCCACAGCGCGGGGGAGTGCAAATCTCTTGTGGTCTTCTTCTCCCGCACGGGCGAGCAGTACACCGTCGGCGTCATCGACAAGGGCAACACCGCCATCGTCGCGGAGATGATCGCGGAACAGCTCGGCGCGGACCTTTTCGAGCTTCTCCCCGCGGACGACCACTATCCCATGACCTACGCGGAGCTGACCGACGTGGCAAAGCGGGAGCAGAACGAGAACGCCCGCCCGGAGTACGCCGGAGATCTGCCCGACCTCTCCGCATATGACATGATCTTCATGGGCGCGCCGGTGTGGTGGGGCGACTGGCCGATGATTATGTACACCTTCTTTGAGAACAACGCCGGCGCCCTCTCCGGAAAGACGATCGTCCCCTTCTCCACCCACGAGGGCTCGGGCCTGTCCGGATTCGACAAAAAGCTCGCCAAAGCCTGCCCGGACGCGGAGGTTCTGAAAGGTCTCGCCGTCCGCGGGAACGACTGTCAGAACAGACAGGACAGCGTGCGAAAGGACGTCGCCGCCTGGCTGGACGAGCTGGGGTATTAAAAGGAGGGGCCCTTTTTACCCCTCACCCCAGCCGCGCGAGGATCTCCCCGATATCCCCGTCGATGCACAGGGACTGCTTCCCGATCTCCGCAGGCGCGACGGCTTCCCCGCGGTTGAGGCAGGCGTAAACAGCCTTCGGATTCTCCGCCGTCATGGCCCAGAAGGGGTACTTGATGATGACGGGGGTATTCGCGCCGACGCCCAGCTCCAGATAGAGGACCCGCTCCCCCTCGTGGGCCTTCAGAAACGCGGCGTAGGCGGCGGAGGCCCTGTGCCAGCCCTCATCCTCCACAAAGCTTTCGTCGGCGCGCAGGTTCATCACGGCCGCGCTCCCGTCCGGGCATTTCGGAATCAGCTCCGTCGGGAGGCGCATGGAGAGCAGCCGATCCTTCGGCACCGTGAAAACGCCGTCCTCATCCGGGATGAACCGCTCCGCCGCCATGGCCCGCCGCACCCATTCCTCGTTGTCGTAGGTGGCGCGGTTTCTCCGGGACGCGCTCTGGAACAGGCCGTAGTCCCCCTGGGTATAAAACAGGCGGCTTTTGTCAATTCCCGCCCGCTGGAACTGATGGTCCACGTTGGTGGTGAGAACGAAATAGTCTTTATCCCGCAGAAGCTCCAGCAGCTTCGGATAGACGGGCTTCGGCGGATCGACGTACCGGTTGAAATAGATGTGCCGCGCCCACCAGGCCCACCGGGTCTCCTCGTCCGGGAAGGGATAAAACCCGCCGGAATACATATCCCGGATGCCGAACCGCCTCCCGAAATCAAAGAAAACCTTCTCGAAGCGTTCGCCGCTGTAGGTGAAGCCCGCCGACGCGGAGAGCCCCGCCCCCGCTCCAACCACCACGGCATCCGCTCCGTCCAGCGCATCCGAGAGCCGCGCAACGGCTTCTTCCTTCTCAACCGGACTGAAGGCCGACCCGTCGATCAATCCCCTGCGGAATCCCCGCACGGCGTCAAGGCCCTTCCGGATGGTCTCCGTGTAGCCGTTTTCATGAAAACCGTTTTCCCGAAAACCGTTGTCCATAAAGCTGAATAACTTCTTCATGGGTACCTTCTTTCCTACACAGCACAGGGTTTCCCACCCTTATCGCTTTTCAACCGCTCCGGCCGGGCAGACGGACATGCAGTTCCCGCACCGCAGGCAGTGCTCTTCCTCGATCCGGGCCGGAGTTCCGGTGAAATCGATGCAGCTCTGGGGGCAGACCTCGCCGCAGGACCCGCAGCCGATACAAGCGTCCGTTATAAAATACCCCGCCTCCCGCACCGCCTCGCCGCCGAAGGAAAACGCCGCCCGCTCGATGGGCTTTTTCGAGAGATCGAACCACTCCCCCTGCCCCTCGTACAGCGCAAATACCGTCAGCGCGGCCCGGGATTCCTCCGTGGGGTAGATTTCCGCCATATAGGGATTCTTCCGGAACAGCCGGGGGAGAAAGCTCTGCCCGACCTCCTTCACCCGCCCCCGCAGCGATATGGCCGCGCTCGTCATGGTGTCCGCGCCTTTTACCGCCGTCAGCGCCATATATCCCCGCCCGGTCAGCCGCTCGTAAAAGCGCTTGCCCTTCGCCGTGAGGAAGTACACCCCGTCCCCGTCAAAGTCCATCATGTCGATGGCGGCGGTCACAGGCAGCCCCTCGTCGTCCACGGTGGCCACCACGGCGGTGTGGATCTCCTCCACCAGAATTCTAAAATATTCCACGGCTTCCATGTGTCTGCTCCTTCTTCTCCCCGCCTGTGCGACGCTCCGTTCCGGATGAGGCGGGGTATTGCGCTCTCCTGTAATCGATCCGTTTACATGTTGAGTATACCACAGGACCGCCGACTTGTCAATAGCGAATTTACAGGTTTTTGTTTCTCCGTTATCCGCGCAGGCCCCGTTCCGTACCTCTGAAAAAACAACAGGCCCCCGCCGCATTCCGGATCTCCGACCGTCGGATGCGCGGGGGCTTTTATTCGTTTACCGCAGGCTCTGAACGCCGTTCTCCGCCGTGAAGGGGTACGCGCTGCCGTCCAGATCCAGAACGTATTCCAACCCGGCCGTCATCCCGTCGGAGATCAGCAGCACCGAGGACGCCTTCGTATCGTTTGCCGCCGACAGCAGGACCTCCCCTGCCCCGTCTGTCAGCGTCACGGTTTCGGCGCCGTTCAGGGAGACTGTGACACCCGGAAGGGAAACGGCGGATGTGAGCGCGCTCCCGACGTTCCGGCAGAAGGAGACGAAGGTGCCTCCCGTCAGGGCCATAGTCCCGTTGGTGTCGATTACGCCGTCCGGTTCACCGTACACCGTCATGGAGGGTCCCGCCGTCACAATCACGCCCCCCGTCTGCTCAAAGGTGCCGTTGGAGTCGATGATGTCGTTGCCGCCCTGAGCCCGGAGCGTTCCGCCCGCCATGAGGATGTAGACCCCCTCCTCGGGCTCCTCGTTCATCATGCCCATGCCGCCCATCATGCCGCCGCCCTTGCCGCCTCTTCCGAAGCCGCTCTGGGCGTCCTCCCGCGCGAAGGTATCTTCCCCGCCGGGATCCCCGGGCATCTCTCCGCCGAACCCGTCCGGAGGCGCCATTCCTTCGGGCATCTCTCCGTCAAAGCCTTCGGGCATTCCCCCGTCCGCTCCCCCGGTCATGTCTCCCCGGCCGTCCCGGTTTCCGCCGCGGCCCATGCCGGGATTCACGCCGGACGCCCAGTCGTTCTGACCGCCCGCTTCGCCGTCTTCCCCGCTCCGTCCGCCGAAGCCGCCGTTCTTTCCGACGAAATCCCCGCCGTCCTGTTTTCCTCCCCCCCTGCCGAAGTCATCCCCGGCAGCGCTTCCGAATGCGGCGTTGACGGCGTCGTCGGAGGACACCACCTCGATATCCCCGCCGTAGATCTCGACGCGCCTGCCCTCCAGCCCCTCGCAGCTTTCGGCAACGCGGACGGTGCCGCCGGTGATGATGAGCCAGGTTTCCGCGTGCACGGCGTCGTCTCCGGCCCGGATCGAAATCTCGCCGTCCTCGATCACCACCCAGCCCCGGCCGCTGTCCTCGTCGTTGCTGGATTTGATCCCGTCGTTGCCCGCCGTCACGTTCAGGATGCCGCCGCCCACCGTCAGGCTGTCCTTGCCCTTGATGCCGTTATAGACAGCGTTCACGGTGATGGTGCCGCCGAGTATGATCAGATCGTCCTTCGATACGATGCCGTTTTTGTAGTTCCCGTTCACCGTGAGGGCCCCGGAGCCGTTGATCGTCAGGTCGGTTTTGGAATACATCGCCGCGTCCGGTTCGTCCTCCCCCTCGGCGAAGGTGTAGTCCGCCCCGTCCGTCAGGGTGTTCTCCGTTCCCGGGGCCAGGGTGACGGAGACGTTTTTCGCGGACACCGCGCAGAGGGGGGCCATGGCGCATTCCACGGTCAGACCGGCGAAAATCAGGTGCACGTTGTCCTCCCGCGCCGCCTCCACCCGGATCTGCCCGGCGAAATCGCCCGTGAGAAGATAACTCCCCGCCGCCCCGATCGTCAGAACGCCGTCCCCGAGGGTCACCGCGTCGGAGGCAAAGTCCGCGCCGGTCCCGTTCAGGGCGATCTTCACCGCGCCCTCGGCGGATTCGTCCAGATCGAAGTCCGAATAGCTGACCGCCGGATAATAGTCCGCATCCGCCGAGGTGTCCGTGACCTGGGCCTGTGCCGCCGGGGACGCGCGATAAGCGGAAATCACCGCGTAAGAGGCGGAATTGCCGGCTTTTGCGGATACGATCTGCCGTTCCTGTTCTTCCGTCACGCCGCTTCCGCAGGAGGAGAGAAGAAGGGTGCCGAGAAGCAGCGCGGTGATCTGTCTGATGGGAGCTTTCTTTTTCATGGGGGAATCTGCCTTTCCGTGGGATGGCAGTATTATAGCCGCTTTTCGTGGTGTCCGTGTCACGAAAATGTGATTCTTTTCTGAAAGCGCCCCCCGCGAGCCCCGGTCACACCCCGAAGAACGGGTGATCCTTCACCTTCTCCAGATGCGCCTCCAGCAGAGCCCGGTCCATGTCATCCAGGGGATGGGCCAGGATCTCCCCGCAGTGCTTCACCGCGAAGGAGAAGTGGTCGAAGTTTCCGGGCGGGACCACGGCGTCCACTCCGAGAGAATAGGCGAACTTCACCGCCGCCGTCAGAAGGTCCGCCTGCGTCCCGGTGTCAAAGGGCCTGCACCAGGATTTCGGATACCCCGACGCCTGCTTTTCCGCCTCGTCCATCCAGGCCCGCTCGATCATGGACTTCATGCAGAGCAGGCCGATTCCCCGTTCCTTCGCCGTCTGCAGAAGCCGCTTCCCCATGCCGTGGGCCATGAACATGTGCCAGTTGAAGGGGAAGAGCACCGTGTCGAAGTCATAGAGTTCCAGACATTTCAGCGCCGCGTCCTCGGAGTGGGCCGTGATGCCGATTTTCCGGGCGATCCCCTTTTCCTTCATCTCCCGCATGAGCTCCATGACGCCCCCGGGTCCGAACGCCCTGTCCACGTCCTCCATGGAGGAGATCCCGTGCATCTGATAGACGTCGAAATAGTCGGTGTGAAGCATGGTGAGGGAGCGCTTCATCTCCTCCTCCGCCTCCCGCCGCATCCTCTGCCCGGTCTTGCAGGCCAGGTAAATATCCTTCCGGCAGGGAATCAGGGAGTTCCCCAGCTTTTCCTGCGCGTCGCCGTAGGAGGGCGCGACGTCGAAGTAGTTCACCCCCTGCTCCACGGCCCACGCCACATAGCGGTCGGAGTTCTCCTGTCCGTCGTTCATGGAGACGATGCCGCCGTAAACCACTGCGGATATGTCGTATCCGGTTCTGCCCAGCGCGCGTCTGATCATAGCCTGCCTCTCTTTCCGGACCGTTTTGTCCGTTTTTTATTTTCAATGTCTTTATTCAATTATACCATCCCGCGTGTGAACAAATCTACATAAAGCCCGCCCGCGCGGAAAAAAGAGCGGCCCGCGATGCTTCACCGCATGACCGCTCCGGCTGTATGGGACTGATGCTTCATCTCCGTCTCCGGAGAAACGCGGCAGCCTTTTGTTTGTCGCGGGATCCGTGCTTATTGCGGATTCCCGCCGTTTCCCGTTCCTTCCCAGGACTCCCGGAGCTTCTCCAGAAGGCCGGTCAGCGTGGTTTTTTCCTCCTCGCTCAGGCAGGAGAACAGCTCCGCACGCCGTTCGCGCCGTTCCGCCTCGGCCCGGACCGCTTCCTCCCGGCCGCTCTCCGTCAGCTGAACATCCATGGTCCGGCGGTCCCGGGGATTGGGGGTGCGGGTGATAAGTCCGCTGCCCTCCAGCTTGCTGACGATCTCGCTGGCGGAACCGGGCTGAATCCCCAGCCGCTCCGTCAGATCCCGCTGGGTGAGGGGACCGTCGTTCAGCATGACCAGGATCCGGCGCTGCCCCTCCCGCTCGTCAAACCGCATGCGCATCATGCGGCCGACGGAACGGAGCATGAAGGCCAGCCTGCCGTCCCCGTCCTCCGGAATCTCGAAGCGTTCTCCTCCGTGACGGCCTCGGGGACCGCCTCCTTCCGCAGGATCGCCGTCTCCCGGAAACGCCCGCCGTCCGTGTCCTCTTCCGGGACCGCGTCCGTGTTCGGGATCGTGACCGAAATCGCGCCCGGGACCGCGTCCGATCCCCTCTCCGGCCTCCATCGCGTTCCCCCATTCGGGATGCCGTCCGGGATTCTCTTCGGGATTCTCTTCGCCCGGACGTTCCGGACCGTGTCCGAAGCCGCGCCCGGGATTGCCGTGACGCTCCCGGAAGCCGCGCCGGGATTCGTGACGGGGACCGCCCTCCGCGCCAAGGTCTTCGGGATGGTCCCGGTGCTCCCTCTCCGGCAGCGCGCCGGTTTCGGCATATACACTTCCTCTTTCGCAGCCGGGCTCGCTCAGTTCGCAGTGTCTCCCGCATCCGGGACAGGTTTTCTTGTTTTCCGTGAATTCCATAGTACTCCTCCGTCTTATTATCTTAAGGTACCTTGATTATACCACCCTGCCGCCGATTTATCAAGGTACCTTTTGATTTTTCTGAAACAAATATTCCTCCCCATCCCCGGCAAAACATTGGTGAAAACGGAAAAGGACCGCCGCGTCCTCCCCCGAAAGCAGGAGAAGCGCGCCGGTCCCGTATAAGCTGTTCCGATCATTCTGCCTCGCAGGGCTGGCTCCCAGACGGTTCTTTTCCTCACCGCCGTCCGCCGAAGCCGCCCATGCCGCCGCCCATCATCGAGCTGGTGATGCTGTTCACGGTCTGGCCGTTGACGATAATCGTGCCGCCGGTGCAGGTCGCCGTGCCGTCGTAGTCGAAGGAGGACATCTGCGCGGTGATATTGACCGTGCCGCCCGTGACGTAGAGGTTGCCGTTGGAGTCTATGGCGTCCGTGTCGCCCTGACCGACGGTCACATTCAGCGTGCCGCCCGCGATCTCAATGGCCGTCTCGTAAGCGGAGCTCTTGTTGGCCCCGTTGAGGCCGTCGTCCGTGCCGGTGACCGTGATCTCGCCGCCGTTGATCTGCACGTAGGTGCCCTCGATGCCTTCCGAACCGGTGACGGTGATCTCGCCGCCGTCGATCTGGACGAAGGAGGTGCCGTGGACGGCGTCGTCGGATGCCGTGACGGTCAGCTTCCCGCCGCCGATCCAGATATAGCCCAGGCTGTCGTCGTCGTCATTCTCCGCGTGGAGGCCGTCCTTCTTTGCATTGACGGTGATGTCCCCGTCGGAGATCACGATGGAGTCGTTGGCCTCCAGCGCGTCGAGCTGTGCCGTAACCTTCAGCGTGCCGCCCGTGATCTTGAGATCGTCCTTCGACGTGATGCCGTTGCCCTTGGCGGAGGTGACGGTGAGGCTGCCCTTGCCGTTCAGAACCAGGTCTTCCTTCGAGTAAATCACGGCGTCGGTGTTGGTTTCGCCGTCAGCTTTGAAGGTTCCGGTGACGGACAGGGCGTTTTCACTGCCCGCGGTCGTGGTGACGAAGACCTTGTCGGCCGAGACCACGTAGATTACAGGAAAATCGCTGTTGGTGACGCTGACGCCGTCCAGCACCAGCTGAATCTTGGCTTCCTTGTCGGCCTCGATCTTCACGGTGAAGTTTTCCGCCGTGCCGCTGAGGACGTAGACGCCTTCCTCGGTGATGGTGACGGTCTTTCCGCTCACGGCGGTAATGCTCTTCGCTTCCTCCAGATCCGCAGTCTGCTTCAGATCCCGCTTGGAGAAGAGCTCGTCGGAGGTGACGATGCCGCCGGTGAGATCGGAGTAGGAGAGCGCGTTTGTCTTGGCGGTGTAGGCCGTCATGCCGCCAGCGAAGCCGCCCGTCTGCGTCTGGTTCTGCATTCCGGAGAAGGACCGGGCGGCGTACCCGTTTACAGCGGCAGCCGAAACGGCGGTGGCGGAGGCGAGGAGCATGGCTCCGGCGATCAGGGAGACGATAATCTTTCTGTTGATGTTTTTCATGGCCCGTATCCTTTCAGCGGGTGTTCCGCTCATCCCGGCTCTCTGTGGGTCCGGGGTTGTTTTCTGTTGATGGCTGTTATTATACCGGGCCATTCTGACGGCCAAAGGGCGGCTTTGTGACGGTTCCCGGAAATCGGGCTGGCGTTTTCCCGTCAGAATCCGGGGGAAATGTGAAAAAAGCCGCCGGAAGACTTCCTTCTCCGAACCGGATGTGATATAATGGTGACAATGGCTCCCTGAGTCAACACAGAAAAGGAGACTTCCCATGAGCTTCAAGATAGCCTTCATCGGCGCGGGCAGCGTGGGCTTCACCCGCCGTCTGCTCTCCGACCTGCTCACCGTCCCGGAATTTCACGACATCGAGGTGTCCTTCATGGACATCAACCCGCAGAATCTGGACATGGTCTATCGGCTCTGCCAGCGGGACATCGACGAAAACGGCCTGAACATCAAACTCCACCCCACCCTGGACCGCAGCGAAGCCTTCCGCGGCGCGAAGTACGTCATCAACGCCGTCCGCGTCGGCATGCTGGAAGCCTTCGAAAAGGACATCGAGGTGGCGCTGCGCTACGGCGTGGACCAGTGCGTGGGCGACACCCTGGCGGCCGGCGGCATCATGTACGGCCAGCGCGGGATCCCCCAGATCCTGGACTTCTGTAAGGACATCCGCGAGGTGGCCGCGCCCGGGTGCATTCTTCTTTCCTATTCCAATCCCTGCGCCATGATGACCTGGGCGGCCAACAAGTACGGCCATGTACAGACGGTCGGTCTCTGCCACGGCGTCCAGGGCGGGCACGCGCAGATCGCCGGCGCTCTGGGGTACAGGCAGAGCGAGGTGGACATCACCGCTGCCGGGCTGAACCACCAGACCTGGTACATCAAAGTCTCCCACGAGGGCGAGGACCTGACGGACAAGATCCTTCCGGCCTACGAGAAAAACGAATGGCTGTCTAAGACCGAAAAGGTCCGCATCGACATGCTGAAGCGCTTCGGCTATTACTCCACCGAGTCCAACGGCCATCTCTCCGAGTACGTGGCCTGGTACCGGAAGAACCCCGAGGAGATCAACAAGTGGCTGGATCACGCGGGCGGCTGGTCCAACGGCGAAACCGGCGGCTACCTCCGGGTCTGCCGGGAGGGACGGAACTGGTTCGAGACGGACTTTCCCAACTGGCTGGCGGCTCCGGCAAACAAATTCGTCCCCGAGCAGCGGTCCCAGGAGCACGGATCCTACATTATAGAAGCGCTGGAGACGGGCCGGACCTACCGGGGCCACTTCAACGTCATGAACCAGGGCACCATCACCAACCTGCCCTATGAATGCGTGGTGGAGGTTCCCGGCTACGTGGACAGAAACGGCATCAGCATCCCGAAGGTGGGGGACCTGCCTCTCGGCTGCGCGGCGGTATGCTCCCAGTCCTCCTGGGTTCAGCGGCTGTCGGTGGAGGCGGCGGTGGCGGGCGACCGGAAGCTGCTGGTTCAGGCCATGATGATGGATCCCCTGACCGGCGCGCTGCTGACCACCCCGGAAATCGACCAGATGGTGGACGAATACCTCATCGAGGAGGCCGAGTGGCTGCCCCAGTACGCGGAGGAGATCGAAAAGGCGAAGGCCCGCATGGAACAGCGCAAGGCGGACGGCACGTTCATCACGAAGCACCGGAACGACGCCGGCGCGGCAAAGATCCACGAAAAGACCGTGGAGGAGATGCAGGCGGAGGCCGAGGAGCGCCGGAAGCTAAAAAAAAAAAAAAATCCCCTCATCCCTCTTGACAAATCGGCGCGGGCGCGTTATAATATCCGTAATGGCAATGACGGAGAGGGCGGCTGGAGCCTTTGTCCCAGAGAAAACGGCCGGCGTAATGAAAAGACGCCGCGGTGGAAGCCGTTGACGAAGAACAGCGCGCTGTAGCTCCCAAGCCGGAGGAAAGAAAGCGGACCGGAAACGGATCCCGTCAGTAGAATCCTCCCGTGACGGCTGCGTAAAGGTCTAAGGCTTGAAGGAGCCTGAGGGGCGTCTCACCCGGGGAGGGTTCGGCGCAATTTGAGTGGTACCGCGGACAACAGCGCATTTTGTCCGTCTCAAAGCATCATTTTGGTCTTTGGGGCGGTTTTTTTATCCCCCCACTGCCCCTGATTGTCCACAAGGAGGAAGAGCACCATGCAGACCAATCTCACCGGACTGGAATACCAGATCCGCGGCATGGCGGCCCGGATTGCCGAGCTGCGCGCCATCGAAGGCTACACCGAGGAGGAAATGGCGCAGAAAACCGACGTTTCCGTGGAGGAATACCGGAGCTGCGAACGGGGCGAGCGGAACCTGACCTTCGCCTTCATTTACCGCTGCGCCCTGGCTCTGGGCGTGGACGTGACCGACATCATCGAAGGCACGTCCCCCACCCTGGTCGGCCACACCGTCACCCGCAAGGGACAGGGGCAGATCATCGAAAAGGCCCACGGCATGACCTACCACTCCCTGGCCGGATCCTTCCGGAACAGGATCTCCGAGCCCCTGTACGTGGTGGCGGAATACACCCCCGGTGCGGAGCGTCGCGATATCGAGCTGACCACCCACGAGGGCCAGGAGATCGACATCGTCATCAAGGGCGCCCTGAAGGTCCAGGTGGGCAGCCACAAGGAGATCCTCCGGGAAGGCGACAGCATTTACTACGACAGCGGCACGCCCCACGGCATGGTGGCGGTGGAGGGGGAGGACTGCACCTTCTATGCCATCGTCCTCA
>CACWLT010000002.1:0-13136 GCA_902761695.1 uncultured Ruminococcus sp. | reverse complement strand
TTCTCCCACAAGCTCATCGAGGCCGCAGGTCCCGCCCCCGAGGTGCCCCTGTCCGAGGAGCGGATCTACCGCCGCTACACCAAGGTGGAGAAGGACGCCAACCGCACGCCGGTGAAGATCACCTTCAAGAACACCGACACCTTCAACTTCGCCTTCGATCTGGTAGACGAGCTGGGGCGGAAGAAGCCGGACAAGCTGGCCATGCTCTGGGTGTCCGGGGACGGGGAGACCGAAAAGCGGTTCACCTTCGCCGACATGTCCCGCCTCTCGAACCAGTGCGCCAACTACTTCACCTCCCTGGGAATCAAAAAGGGCGACCGGGTCATGCTGGTGCTGAAGCGGCACTGGCAGTTCTGGTGCGCCATGCTGGGTCTCAACAAGCTGGGGGCCGTGGCCATTCCCGCCGTCAACCAGCTCCTCTCCCACGACTTTGAGTACCGCCTGAACGCCGCGGGCATCTCCGCCGTTCTCTGCACCGCCGACGGCGACACCGCCCATCAGCTGGACATGGCCGCCGAAAAGAGCGACACGCTGAAGACGAAGATCCTGGTGACGGACCGTCCCGACACCCACCGGGAGGGCTGGCACGACTTCAACGCCGAATACACCCTCTTCTCCGACCGGTACGAGCGGACGGCGGACAGTCCCTCTGGCGACGATCCCCTTCTGATGTACTTCACCTCCGGCACCACCGGGTATCCGAAGATCGCGGTGCACAACCACAAATACCCCCTGGGCCACTTCCACACGGCGAAATACTGGCACTGCGTGGATTCCTCCGACACGGGCCTCCACTTCACCATCTCCGACACGGGATGGGCCAAGGCCATGTGGGGCAAGCTCTACGGCCAGTGGCTCTCCGAGGCGGCCACCTTCGTCTATGACTTCGACCGGTTCGACGCGGCGAAGATCCTGCCCATGTTCAAGAAATACAGCATCACCACCTTCTGCGCGCCGCCCACCATGTACCGGATGCTCATCAAGGAGGATCTCTCCAAGTACGATTTCTCCAGCCTGAAGCACGCCACCACCGCCGGCGAAGCCCTGAACCCGGAGGTCTACCGGAAGTTCGAGGAAATCACCGGACTGCAGATCATGGAGGGCTTCGGACAGAGCGAGAGCACCTGCATGATCGGCAACCTGATCGGCGCGCCCCACAAGCTGGGCTCCATGGGCAAGCCCTGCCCGATCTACGACATCCACCTGCTGACCCCGGACGGCGGAGAAGCGGCGGTGGGCGAGAGCGGCGAGATCTGCGTAAACGTGAAGGACGGCGCTCCCTGCGGCCTCTTCACCGGGTATTACCGGGATCCCGAAAAGACGGCGGAAGTCTGGCACGACGGGTTCTACCATACCGGCGACCTGGCCTGGCGGGATGAGGACGGCTTCTTCTGGTACGTGGGCCGCATCGACGACGTAATCAAGTCCTCCGGCTACCGGATCGGTCCCTTCGAGATCGAGAACGTCATCATGGAGCTGCCCTACGTGCTGGAGTGCGGCGTCTCCGCGGCCCCGGACGAGCTCCGCGGCCAGGTGGTGAAGGCCTCCATCGTTCTGACAAAGGGCACGGAAGGCACGGAGGAACTGAAAAAGGAAATCCAGGACTACGTCAAAAAGAACACCGCGCCTTACAAGTACCCCCGCATCGTGGTGTTCCGCGACGAGCTGCCGAAAACCACCAGCGGCAAGATCATGCGGAGCAAGCTGTAAGGAAAGGCAATTCTCAGCATCACTTCATAAGCCACGGGAGGGCATTCCTGTCCTCACGGCGGAGAAGGATGAAGTTTATCTTAAACTTCAAGGAAAGAGGAACGCAATCTGCGGATTGCGGAGAGGAAACAAAGGCTTCGCCTTTGGGAACGATTAATGCCCTTACGCAGGGCGGGCGCCGGGAGGGACACCATCTCATGGCCGACTGAGTTCACGAAGTGAACTCGGGTGCCCACTCCCCCAGAGGTCCCCCTTGGCCATATGGCGTAAGTCGACAGCTCACACCTGAATCCAACCCTGATTGCGCATCCCACGCTTCGCGGCGAAACATGATGCCACCGATGGCGCGAGCCCGATTCGGAAGCCAAATAATCCGGAAATCAAAACGCGCTTCCATTACACGGCCGCGTGAAAGAGAAGACGAAACTGAAAGATCAGCCTCGCGGAATAAAGGCAATTCTTGAACAGGACAGCGAAACTTAAAGTCCAGCCCCCCTGCCCAATGCGCGCTTCGATCGCTGTTTGCGTCGCCTTTTTGGCAGAGCAAACCGATGAACTTCGTCCCCGACGGAGTTCATCGCATGTTTCAGCTGACGCAACGTGATCCGCGCGAGGACATGGGATGAACAATCAATTTTCGATAAGGTATGAGAGGACAAGTTACGCTCCCCGGCCAAGGAAACCCCCGCACGGGGGGAAACCTTCGGCCTGAGATGGTGTCCCCCCGTGCCTCCCGCCCTGAGCAGGGCATTCCTGCCCGTTGCATGACTGCGTCATGCGGCGCAGGGACATTAATTCCGGAAACGCGAAGCGTTTCCTACCTAAAGAATCGGAGGATTCTGACATGCTTTACGACGCGGCGATTATCGGGACGGGACCGGCGGGGGTGTCGGCGGCGCTGAACCTGAAAATCCACAACAAGAACTTCATCTGGATCGGGTCGAAAAACCTGAGCGACAAAATCACGAAGGCGGAGCGCATCGCCAACTATCCCGGCTTCATCAACGCCACGGGCGAGGAGCTGAACCGTGCGTTCCGGGCGCAGGTCGAGGCTATGGGGATCGAGATCACCGAGGCCATGGTGAACACGGTCTACGACATGGGGGACCACTATGCCCTGAACATGGGCGCGAACTTCTGCGAGGCGAAGACCGTGATCCTGACCACCGGCGTCGCCATGAAGAACGCCCTGCCCGGGGAGGCCGAACGGGTGGGCCGGGGCGTCAGCTACTGCGCCACCTGCGACGGTGCCCTCTACAAGGGGAAGACCGTGGCCGTGATCTCCACGAACGCCCGGTTCGAGCACGAGGTGAAGTATCTGGCTGAGCTGGCGGAGAAGGTGTACTTCCTGCCCACCTACAAAAACGCCGGAACCATCGCGGACAACGTGGAGACGGTATCCGCCCGGGCCATGTCCATCGAGGGGGACAAAAAGCCCTTCACCGTGAACCTGACCGGCGGGGACAGTCTGACAGCGGACGGCGTGTTCTTCCTCCGGGATTCCATCTCCCTCTCCACCCTTCTGCCGGGACTGAAGGAGGCGGACGGGCACATCGCGGTGGACCGGAGCATGGCCACCAATCTGAGAGGGGTCTACGCCGCCGGAGACTGCACCGGCCGTCCCTATCAGTACACCAAGGCCGTGGGCGAGGGCAACGTGGCGGCCCACAGCGTCATCGAATACCTGGCGGAGAAGTGAGAAGTCCGATTCTCATCAAAGCATAATAAACCTTTAACATTCCGCAAATGCAGCGGAAACACAAAAAGCGTATAATAAAGATACGACCGGACCGGGAATCATAATCACCACAGGAGAAGCGAATGCCCATAACCCCCATTCTGAGAATCATCGTCCCCATAGCCCTCGGCGCCCTCATCGGCTATTTCACCAACGATCTGGCCATCCGGATGCTGTTCCGCCCCCGCCGCCCCGTTTTCATCGGGAAATGGCAGCTCCCCTTCACCCCCGGCATCATCCCGAAGAATCAGGGCCGCATTGCCGAGGCCGTCAGCCGCGCGGTCAGCGGACAGCTCTTCACGCCGGAGGATCTGGTGGCCCAGCTGAAGGGCAGCGCGGCCAAGGAGGAAATCGCCGGAAAGCTGGCGGACGCCGTGTTCAGCCCGGAGCTCACCATCCGCAGCCTGTCCGCCGCCGTTCCTTCCCCGGACGCCTCCCTGCCCGCCCCGGAGCCTGAGCCGGAGGACGCCGCCGCCGAAATCGAGCCCCCCGATCCCGCCTGTCTCGACGCCACGGTCTCCGGAGACGGGGAGCCCTGGACGGAGGAAAGCGTACAGGATCGGCCGACCGGAACCGCGGAGAAGATCGGAGCCTTCGTAGCGGACCGGGTGGCGGCAAAGCTGGCGGAGGCCGATCTGCGAGACGCCATCGACGATCTGGTGTGGGAGGGCGTGCAGGACTACCGGAAAAACCCGGTCATCGCCCTCTTTCTGAACGAATCCGCCGTAGACGCCATCTGCGCCAAGGTGGAATCCGCCCTACGCAGCTACGTGAACGGCGACGGACGGCAGGTCATCGGCAGTCTGGTGGCGGACGAGGCCCGGAAAATGGCGGACATGCCCCTCTCGGAGCTGGCGGATCAGGCCGGACTGAACCGGGACCGGGTGGCGGAGGTGCTGAACGCGACGCTGGACCGCTTCGTGGAGCAGTTCGGCGCGTCCTTCTCGGAAAAGGCGGACATCGGCGGCATCGTCCGGCGCAAGATCGAGGAAATGGACGCGGCGCAGCTGGAGGACCTGGTCATGTCCGTCATGAAGCGCGAGCTGCGGGCCGTCATCAATCTCGGCGCTCTCCTCGGAGCCATCATCGGCGCGATCAATATCTTTATATGATACTAAATCCTTTCTAAGGGGTTACGCGGCTTCTTGAAAGAAGCCTGGCAAGAACTTTAAAAAAACCTGGTACAGCTTCCTTCTCAAAGTGCAGCACGGGGTAACGTACAGCGCACCTTCTCTGGTCTTTTTTTCACATGCCTTTATCAGTCTGTCTTTTTGGTTGAGAAAAGTATAAATACATCCGAAAACACAAAAATGCCTGGCAGGAACTTTCAATAGGGATGAAGTTCCACCAGGCTTTTTGCTTTTGGTCAATTCCGGAAAACTGCGCTGCACGTTACCCCGTGCTGCACTTTGAAGAGAAAACTATACAAGTGCAGATATAAAGTTCTTGCCGAGCAGCTTGCTGCTCTGGGCTTCTTTCAAGAAGCCGCGTAATCCCCTTTTCAAGCGAGCTCAGCTTTATCTGTATTTCTCCGTCAAACCGACAAAATACTCGTAGATCTTCCCGGCGGTTTCCTCGTCGGGCTGGACGGTGGTCTGGGTGTTGTCGCTGTAATAGAGGGTGGCGGTCAGGGGATCGTGGAAGCTCCAGCCGTCAGGGAACCGCTCCAGGCCCAGTGCGGAAAACCACCTGCCCGCCTCGTCCCATTCCGTCAGGGCCACATGCCGGCTCACGTCGACCTTTTTGCCGCCGTCCGGATACCGGGAAATGAAATAGTAATTGTCCTCCGACGCAAAGTAGGTGAACTGGAAGGAATAGTCCCCTTCCTCGCTGTGCACGAAAATGCCGTTCAGCACGGGGGCCTCGTACCAGACGATCTCCCTGCCCGTGGGGTCCACCAGCTCCCGCATGAGCGCGTCGAAGGTGGTGATCCGCCGGTCCGAGGGGGAGAAATACCGCACGGTCCGCTCCTCCCCTTCCCCGGTCCGCCAGGTCAGGAAGAGCCGCCAGTAATCCCCGCCGTCCAGCGCAAACATCTCCTCCCCGTTCTCGTCCACGAGGGGCGCGCTGTCGTCGAAGTCCTGGGGAGCCTCCTCCAGAACGGAATAGATCTCCGTCAGGCTCCGGGCAATGTCGGCCCACTGCTCCGGCCGGATGGGCTCGGGGCCTTTTTCGGACATGTACGGCAGGGAGAAATCGTTCTCCGGCCAGTATTCCGCCCGCACAAGCTCCTCCGGCGTCACCTCCGCCAGAAACTCCGACCGGTATTCCATGGAACCGGCGCTTGTCTCGTACAGCACCCGCACCAGCTCCCCGGGCAGCTCCGCGGAAACCTCCGCTCCGGCGACAGAAGGGCCGTCCTCAACCCCGGGATCCGGCGCGGCAGGCATATCGTCGCACGCCGCCAGAATAAGAGCCGCCGCCACGGCCAACACCCCCAGCCATATTTTTCTGAAATGAAATCCGCCCTTCCGCTTCATATCGGCATCTCCAGTCGGGAAATCTGCGCTGCTGTACCCATTATACCGCACTTCCGCCGTCTGCGCAAGGTCTGATTGTACGATTCAGGATCGAATCTCGCGGATTCAGATATTGAACATCCCCCGGATGCTGCCGCTGAGATCGGTGACCTCCCAGGGTGCCGCCAGATCCTCCCGGCCCATGTGCCCGTAAGCGGCCAGATCGCCGTAGATGGGGCGGCGCAGGTCGAACCGGCGGATGATGGCGGCGGGACGGAGGTCCACGGTGTCCAGCACGTACTGGGCGAGGCTGGCGTCGTCGATGAGGCCGGTGCCGAAGGTGTCCACCAGCAGGGAGACGGGACGGGCCACGCCGATGGCATAGGCGATCTGCACCTCCGCCCGTTCCGCGATACCGGAAGCCACGATGTTCTTGGCCAGATAGCGGGCGGCATAGCTGGCGGAGCGGTCCACCTTGGTGGGGTCCTTGCCTGAGAACGCGCCGCCGCCGTGACGGGAGTAGCCGCCGTAGGTGTCCACGATGATCTTCCGCCCGGTGAGGCCGCTGTCGCCCATGGGTCCGCCGATGACGAACCGCCCGGTGGGGTTGACGTAGATCTTGGTTTCGTCGTCCAGCATGTCGGCGGGGATGGTGGGCCGGATCACGTGCTCGATGATGTCCCGGCGGATCTCATTCAGCTCCACGTCGGGATCGTGCTGGGAGGACACCACCACGGTATCCACCCGGACGGGGGTATTGCCGTCGTATTCAACGGTGACCTGGGTCTTTCCGTCGGGACGGAGGTAGGACAGGGTGCCGTTCTTGCGGACCTCGGTGAGCTGCTTGGCCATCTTATGGGCCAGGGAGATGGGCAGGGGCATGAGCTCCGGCGTTTCCCGGCAGGCAAAGCCGAACATCAGGCCCTGGTCTCCGGCGCCGGTGTCGAATTCGTCGGAGATCTCCCCGGCCTTCGCCTCGGCGGAGCGGTCCACGCCCAGGGCGATATCGGGGGACTGCTCGTGGATGGAGTTGATGACGGCGCAGGTGGAGCCGTCGAAGCCGAACTTGGCCCGGTTGTAGCCGATGTTCAGCACGGTCTTCCGCACAACGTCCTGAATGTCCACGTAGGCCTCGGTGGTGATTTCGCCCATGACCATGACCAGACCCGTGGTGCAGCAGGTTTCGCAGGCCACGCGGCTCATGGGATCCTGGCGGAGCATTTCGTCCAGAATGCGGTCGGAGATCTGGTCGCAAATTTTGTCGGGATGTCCTTCGGTGACGGATTCGGAGGTAAAGAGTCTTTTCATGAAATAGTCCTTTCTGGGTATGGGGGAGACGAGGCTTCTTTGTGGAGGAGTACGTGGCTTCTTTGAACGGGAAATCCTGCTCAACATGTTGAGCGACAAGTAACCTTAACAATTTCTTGTGCAGACTGCGCTGTACGCTACCCCGTGCTGCACCTCAAATGACAGACTGCACCAGGTTAAGTTTATAAAGTTCTTGCCGAGCAGCTTGCTGCTCTGGGCTTCTTTCAAGAAGCCGCGTTCCTCCTTTTAGATTGAGATATGTATAAACGCCATAAAAAATCCCCGTTCCAGAACAGAACGAGGATGTACACAATACTCATCTGTCTGGAATTGGCACCTTATCTTTCGACAGGTTGCCGGGCGTCTCAGAGCCAGTCTCTCAGCCACTCTTGATAAGCGATGTATTCAATTTTCGTAGGCTATTGTACCACAGATCCGCCGGGGGAGCAATGGGCAAATATGCCGAATTATCGCCCCGGGATTGTGCCTGCCCTGTAAGTTTCGGATACAGGTCTCTTCAGATGGTGAAGATCAGGCTTTCCGCGATGCGGGCGGAATCGGAGGCTTCCGGTTCTGCCTCTTCAGCCTCATCAGATGTCGTTTCCTCATCCTCCTTCTGCGCGAATTCGGCGAAGGTGAAGCTGCCGTGGAGGGAGACGAAGAAGTATGCCAGGGACGCGACAGCCAGGACTGCGGCGGCAATGACGACGGGGCTGTAGACGACCTTCTTCTCCTGGGACGGCACGGGCTTGGACGCGTCCTTATCCGCGGTATGCGTGACGGAGGCAAATCCCGCGCGGGCCAGAGCGGAGGAGATGGGCTTATACAGGATAAAGACCAGCGACGCGTTGAAGATCGCCTTTGTCAGGTTGAAGGGCAGGAGCAGCGTGGGGATCATGCCGGCCACCGCGTCCACGGTCACGCCCATATAGAAGGGGGTGATGATCAGGTTGGCCGCCAGCATGACGGCGGTCATGGCGAAAACGGCGCAGACCGTTCCCACCAGCGCGCCGGTCATAGTCCGCCAGTGCATGTAGATCAGGGACGCGACGCAGACGAAGGCAGCGCTGGCCAGCACGTTCATGACGAACCCGTAGAGGCCGGTCGTGCTGACGGTGAGCATCTCCAGAAGGGCCACGATCAGCGTCATGGCCAGCCCGTAGAGGGGGCCGAACAGCATGGCGCCGATGGTCATAACGGCATCCTTGAGGTCGAAGGTGAGAAACGCCGCGCGGAAGTGGAAGAGCACACAGGCCACATAGGCCAGCGCGCAGAAAACGCCCACGGCGACGACGGTGCGGATTTTGCTTTCGGATTTGTACGTAGTTCTGGACATGGATATATCCTCCCTGTGAAATATGGCAATGATTTTCAAGGGAGAAAAGAAAATCCCGGATTTCCGCCCGCAAAGGGACGCAGAAAATCCGGGAATTTTTTTCTCTCATCCGGACTTTCCAAGTTCATATCCGTCAGGACACGGAACTTGAACCGTCGGTACGGGATTCTCACCCGTTCGGCCCTTCGCTGACACGGAGGGTTCGTGGACTTCGGCCGCGCCGTCACCACCGGTAAGGAATTTCACCTGTTCCCGAAAAATAAGGTAATATGCGGAAGAAGAACGAGAGGAACGAAACAATCGTCCGTTCCTCTCAGAGTGTCATTGCGATGAATTACTCAGCGATGTCGATGACGACGCCGGAACCAACGGTACGGCCGCCTTCACGGATAGCGAAGCGAAGACCCTTTTCGATAGCGATGGGGGTGATCAGCTCAACGCCCATGTCGACGTTGTCGCCGGGACGGCACATCTCAACGCCCTCGGGGAGCTTGATGGTGCCGGTAACGTCGGTGGTTCTGAAATAGAACTGCGGTCTGTAGCCGGAGAAGAAGGGCTTCTGACGGCCGCCTTCCTTTTCGGTCAGAACGTACACCTGGCCGGTGAACTTGGTGTGGGGATGAATGGAACCGGGCTTGCAGATAACCTGGCCTCTTTCAACACCCTTCTTGTCGATACCGCGGAGCAGCAGACCGACGTTGTCGCCAGCCTCGGCGGAATCGAGGAGCTTACGGAACATTTCGATACCGGTGATAACGGTGGTCTTCTTCTCATCGGACAGACCAACGATCTCAACGTTATCGGCCATCTTGACGGTACCGCGCTCAACTCTGCCCGTAGCCACGGTGCCGCGGCCGGTGATGGAGAACACGTCCTCAACAGGCATCAGGAAGGGCTGGTCGGCCTTGCGGTCGGGAGTGGGGATATAGTTGTCGACAGCATCCATCAGCTCGAGGATGGAGGCGTAGACGGGGTCGTTCAGGTCGGTGGAGGTGGACTCCAGGGCCTCACGAGCGGAACCGCGGATGATCGGAATCTCGTCGCCCGGGAAGTCATACTCGGAGAGCAGCTCACGGATTTCCATCTCAACCAGCTCGAGGAGCTCTTCGTCGTCCACGAGGTCGGTCTTGTTCATATAGACAACGATGGCGGGAACGCCGACCTGACGGGCGAGCAGGATGTGCTCACGGGTCTGCTGCATCGGGCCGTCGGAGGCAGCCACGACCAGGATAGCGCCGTCCATCTGAGCAGCGCCGGTGATCATGTTCTTAACATAGTCGGCGTGGCCGGGGCAGTCCACGTGCGCATAGTGTCTGTGCTCGGTCTCGTATTCAACGTGTCTGGTGTTGATTGTGATACCACGGGCCTTCTCTTCGGGAGCATTGTCGATCTGGTCATAAGCCATGAACTCGTTCTTGCCGTCACGGAGAGCAAGGGTCTTGGTGATCGCAGCGGTCAGGGTGGTCTTGCCGTGGTCGACGTGACCGATGGTACCAATGTTAACGTGGGGCTTGGTACGCTCAAACTTCTGCTTTGCCATTTGGATAAATCCTCCTGATTAAAATTTTCAGTTAATGGTTTGCTTATTGCGGAATTCCGGAGAAGAGGCTCACTTGCCGTCAGTCATCTTCTCGCGGATGGACTTCGGGACCTCGGCGAAGTGGTCGGGCTCCATCACGTAGTTGCCGCGTCCCTGGGTGCGGGAGCGGAGCGCGGTGGCGTAGCCGAACATTTCGGAAAGGGGAACGAACGCGGTGATCTGATAAGCGCCGGAGATGGTGTCCATGGAGCTCATCTGGCCGCGCCGCTGATTGATGTCGCCGATGACGTCGCCCATATATTCCTCGGGGGTGATGACCACCACCTTCATGATGGGCTCGGTCAGGACGGGATCGGCTTTCTTCATGGCGTCCTTGAAGGCCATGGAAGCGGCGATCTTGAAGGCCATTTCGGAGGAGTCGACCTCGTGATAGGAACCGTCGTACAGGGAGACCTTGACGTCCACCACGTTGTACCCGGCCAGAACGCCGGACTGCATGGCGGATTTGATGCCCGCCTCCACCGCGGGGATATACTCCTTGGGGATCACGCCGCCGACGATGTTGTTTTCAAACACGAAGCCGGCGCCGGGCTCGTTGGGCTCGATGTGGATCTTGACGTGGCCGTACTGACCCTTGCCGCCCGTCTGACGGGCAAACTTGGTGTCGGAATCGGCGGCCTTGCGGATGGTTTCCTTGTAGGCGACCTGGGGCTTGCCCACGTTGGCTTCCACCTTGAACTCGCGGAGCAGTCTGTCCACGATGATCTCCAGGTGAAGCTCGCCCATGCCCGCGATGATGGTCTGGCCGGTATCCTCGTCCGTGTAGGTGCGGAAGGTGGGATCCTCCTCCGCCAGCTTGGAAAGGGCGATGCCCATCTTTTCCTCGCCGGCCTTGGTCTTGGGCTCGATGGCCACGCGGATAACGGGCTCGGGGAATTCCATGTTCTCGAGAACGATCGGATGGGCCTCGTCGCAGAAGGTGTCGCCCGTGGTGGTGTTCTTGACGGACACAACGGCGGCGATATCGCCCGCGTAGCAGGTGTCGATATCCTTCCGGTCGTTGGCGTGCATCTGCAGGATGCGTCCGAAGCGCTCTCTGACTCTCTTGGTGGGGTTGAACGCGGTCTGACCGGTCTGGATCTTGCCGGAGTAGACCCGGAAGAAGCAGAGCTTGCCCACGTAGGGGTCGGTCATGATCTTGAAGGCCAGGGCGGAGAAGGGCTCGTCATCGGATGCGTGGCGGTCTTCCTCTTCCTCGGTCTGGGGATTGATACCCTTGATGGACGGGATGTCGACGGGGGCGGGCATATAGTCCACGATGGCGTCGAGCAGCTTCTGAACGCCCTTGTTCTTGTAGGACGTGCCGCAGACAACGGGAACGATCTTGTTCTCGATGGTGGCTTTTCTCAGGCCTGCCTTGAGCTCCTCAACCGTGAGCTCCTCGCCCTCGCAGTACTTCTCGAAGAGCGCCTCGTCGGTTTCGGCAATCGCTTCCACCATGGCGTCCCGGTACTGCTGCGCCTTTTCCGTCATGTCCGCGGGGATCGGCTCCACTCTCATGTCCTTGCCGAGGTCGTCGTAGTAGACGTCGGCTTCCATGGTCATGAGGTCGATGATTCCCTTGAACTTCTCTTCAGCGCCGATGGGGAGCTGAATCGGCACGGGATTGGTCTTGAGGCGTTCCTTCATCATGTCGATGACACGGTAGAAGTTGGCGCCCATGATATCCATTTTGTTGACATACGCCATGCGGGGCACGCCGTACTTGTCGGCCTGACGCCACACGGTCTCGGACTGCGGTTCAACGCCGCCCTTGGCGCAGAAGACGGTTACGGAGCCGTCCAGCACGCGGAGGGAACGCTCCACCTCGGCGGTAAAGTCAACGTGTCCGGGGGTATCGATAATATTGATGCGCGTATTCTTCCAGAAGCACGTCGTGGCCGCTGAGGTAATGGTGATTCCTCTCTCCTGTTCCTGCTCCATGAAGTCCATGACCGCGGTGCCCTCGTGGGTTTCGCCGATCTTGTGGGTCTTGCCGGTGTAGAACAGGATGCGCTCCGTGGTAGTCGTCTTACCGGCGTCGATGTGGGCCATGATGCCGATATTGCGCGTACGCTCAAGCGGATATTCCCTTGGCATAGATTCGTTGTAACTCCTTTATTTCGGGCTGAATCCCGGGTGTGGTGACGATCAGTATCTGAAATGAGCGAACGCCTTGTTGGCGTCGGCCATTCTGTGCATTTCTTCTTTTCTCTTGAACGCGCCGCCGGCGGAGTTCTTCGCGTCGATGATCTCGGCTGCGAGTCTCTGGGACATGGTGCGCTCGCCGCGGGTTCTCGAGTAGGCTACCAGCCAACGGAGACCCAGGGTCTGACGGCGTTCCGGACGGACTTCCATAGGAACCTGATAGTTGGAACCGCCGACGCGGCGTGCCTTGACTTCAAGAACGGGCATGATGTTTTCCAGAGCTTCCTGGAAGACTTCCAGCGGGTTCGAGTTGGTCTTGGCTTCGACTTCTGCGAAAGCGTCGTAAACGATCTTCTGCGCAACGCCCTTCTTGCCGTCAAGCATTACGTTGTTCACGAGCTTGGTAACGAGCTTGGAATTGTAAAGCGGATCCGGCAGGACGTCTCTTTTTGCGATCTGACCTCTTCTGGACACTGTGCTTCCCTCCTTCATCAAAAATATGAGATCATAGGTACTCGAAAGTGTGACTTTCGCCCGTGTCGTCCATAAACATCTATTACTGGTACGGAAGACGGGGTGAGCGAAGGATTCGAGTGGGGGGCCGGATTATTTCTTCTTCGGCCTCTTGGCGCCGTACTTGGAACGGGCCTGCATGCGGTTCGCGACGCCCTGAGCGTCAAGCGTGCCGCGGATGATGTGGTAACGAACGCCGGGCAGGTCGCGTACACGGCCGCCGCGGATCAGCACCACGGAGTGCTCCTGCAGGTTGTGACCGATGCCGGGAATGTAGGTGGTAGCCTCCATACCGTTGGTCAGTCTGACTCTGGCGATCTTCCGGAGAGCGGAGTTCGGCTTCTT
>CACWLT010000001.1:49390-70840 GCA_902761695.1 uncultured Ruminococcus sp. | reverse complement strand
AGCTGCAGATCCATGGCGGCCAGCTCACGCTTCAGAACCTCGCCCACCTGCTCCACAATGCGCAGACCCTCGTCGTACATGCCGGGGAGGAGCATGTTCTTCATCAGGCAGAGACGCTCGGTGATCAGGGGATCGCCCTGTTCGTCGTCCTTCAGGGTGACTTCCTTGTACGGGGGATCGAAGGGGAGGCCCTCCGGCAGGGTGAATCTGCGGCACATGCTGCCTGCGGTGTAGTAGCGCAGCACGAACTCCAGCTTCGGAACCGTGAGCTGGCGGACCTGCATGAGGCAATTGTCGATGTCAGCGCCGAGATAGTGGGTGGGGATACCGTTCCGCTCCATGATCTCAAAGAAATACTTCGAGATGCGCAGGCCGATCTTGCCCTTGCCTTCCACGCTGCCGCCGACGGTGTTGTAGCCGGGGTCGAACATCCCGTTTTCACCGGTCGCGGTGTCCTTGAACAGCAGGTTCACAACGCCTGTTTCTTCGTCGAGCAGGACCGTCTTTGTCTTGCCGTCGTATAGAGTCTTCATGTGGGAGAATTCCTTTCTGGACAGGATGGAAATATTATAGCACCGTTTTTCATGAATTGCAATCACTTTTACCGGGTAAAAATTCACAAAAAGAGCCCTGTTTATGCACCGGCGGACAGTTATCCCGCGCTCTCCCCGGAGAAGACTGCTCATTTTGCTCTTGTATTTTGTTCCGGAATAAGGTATAATAGCGGCAAATATACGGGCGGCTGGCCAAAAAACGGAACCTCCCGCTGCCGGACCCGCATCAGAACCGGAGGTGCCGATGGATTATCGCACGGAAACATGGATCGCGGTGGATCTGAATTTTGAATCGGAAAAGAGCCGCGGGGGCGGGAAGGAGCTCTATCTGTACTTCGACGCGGAATTTACAAACAGGAGCACGGGCACGACGCTGACCCTGCCGGGCTTCTGGTACGGAGGGAGGACCTTCACGGTGCGCTTCGCCCCCACCGAGCCCGGGGAATGGACCTACAGGACGATCTGCCCCGCCGATCCCTCCCTGGACGCCAGATGCGGCACCGTCACGGCGGATCCGTATTCCGGTGACCTGGCCGTATACCGGCACGGGTTCGTCACCACGAACGGATCGAAGCACTTCGTCTACGCGGACGGAACGCCGTTCTTCTACCTGGGCGACACCCACTGGAACATGTACGCCGAGGAGTTCGACGGTCCCGGCCCTCACGCAGGGGACACCGGCGCCGAGTCCCACTTCCGGTACATCGTGGACCGGCGGGCGGAGCAGGGCTTCACCGTCTATCAGTCCGAGCCCATCCGGACGGCGACGGGCTACTCCTTCCCCAGCGGCCATGCCACCACGGCGGTCTGGCGGTGTCCTCCCGGAAGCGGAGCAGGCTCGTCTTCTGGATCCTGATCGTTCTGATCCTTAGAAGGACACTCTCCGGATGGGGAGAAAGAGACAACGGCCTGACCGTGAGGCGGGTTTTCCGACGGCAGCCGGGTACAACCGCATATAAACGAAACGAGGTCACGCACAGCTGAAGGCGCGGCCTCGTTTTTATCATGTGATGCTTTACACCGACCTCCAGCTCCCCGTCCCGAGGTCGATTTCATATCCGCCCCCGGGGGAGGGCTGCCATTCGTACCGGTTTTTCCCCTCCTCCGGGAAGAGGTGCGCCATGACGGCCGCGATGACTCCGCCGTGGGTGACGAGCAGGGTGTCCCGGCCCTCCGCCTCAAGGCGACGCAGTCCGTCCAGCACCCGGGCCGTCATGAGGTTCCCGCTCTCTCCCCCCGGCGCGACGTTTGCCTCGTTGTCCCCGGTGATCCAGGCGAGATAGGCGGGATCCTCCTTCATCTCCTCGTAGGAGCGCATTTCAAAGACGCCGAAGTCCATCTCCCGGAAGGCGGGATCCGCTTCGCAGGGCAGGTCCCCGAAGAGGAGGGAGAGGGTCTCGCCGCACCGCTTCATGCCGCTTGTCAGAATCCGCATGGACCGGATGTCCGGAAGCCCGCCTTCCTTTCGGCGCTCCTCCAGCTCCGCTCTGCCCTTCGGGGACAGGGGGAGATCGGTGCTCCCGCAGTAGAGGTGCTTTTCGTTGGCCTCGGTTTTTCCGTGCCGTATCAGAATCAGTTTCATTTCAGCCTCGTCTCCAGTCCGCAGAACATCCGCGTCACGCTGTCCGCCTCGTCCGCAAGATAAGCCGCCAGCCGCCCGGTCATCTCCCGCCAGGCCCGCATGTCCGCGCCCATGGGCACCACCCCGCAGAAGATATCCTGACAGAGGAGGACGCTGTTTTGCCAGGCCTCCCGGTTGTCACGGAAAATCGTCAGCGCGTCCTTTTCGTTCCGCACGCACCACAGGGTGAATTCCTCGATCCGGTTGATGCAGCGGGCGCCGAAGCGGATCCCCTCCGCCTCCGTGCAGGTATAGATATCGCCCTCCGCCAGACCGTACCGCTTTTTCGCGCAGGCCAGCTTTCCCTGGTACGCGCCTCCGATGATGAGATCCATACTATCCTCCGTTCCTTCAGCTCCGTCAGATCAGCGCGTAAACGGCGATGCCGCACAGCTCCCCGAAGGTCAGCGCGTAGCCGGAGATATCCCCCGACATGCCGCCCAGGGACTTCACGCCCCGTCTCAGGTACCAGAGATACCCGGCCGTTACCACCAGGGAGGCGAACCCATGCCATTTCAGAAACACGAATCCCGCCGCCGCCGCCAGCAAATAGACTGCGGAGAGGATCACCACATGGGACTTCTTCACGCCCTGCCGGTAGGTCCCCGCGTATTCGCTGACGGAGAGGGGCCGCAGGGTGGTGACGCAGAGGGCGGCGACGGTGCGGGAGATCACCGGGATCAGAAGGAGCGTGAAGAGGTTCGCGTCCTCCCCGGCCGAGGCGAAGAGGGCGAACTGGAGCATGACCAGCAGAATCCCCGCGATGACGGCGAAGGAGCCCACATTCGGGTCCTTGAGAATCCGCCGCCGCTCCTCCTGCTCCCGCCAGGACTTCACCGCGTCCGTCACGTCCAGAAAGCCGTCCATGTGCATCCCGCCGGTGACCAGGAAGGGATAGGCCGTCAAAAGGGCCGCTCCCAGCAGGGCCGGTACGCCGATTCTTTGGATGACCCAGGCGCAGAGGGCCCAGAGAATGCCGATCCACGCGCCCACCGCCGGGAGGAACAGGGTCATGAGCGGCCGCGCCTCCTCGTCCCAGCCGTGATAAGGGCAGGGAATGGCGCAGAACATGCTCATGCACATCATCAGAGCGCGGAAAGCCTTTTTCATTCCGGCAGACCTCCTTTGTGGAAAATCGGGATCCCCGCCGACAGCTCGATCACCGTGTCCGCCGCCTCCGCCAGAGCCCGGTCGATGGAGGCCAGGTCCCGGCGGTAGTTCTCGGTGAAGGCGTCGTAGCGCGCGGCGTCCGAATAGATGTAGTCGGAGACGAACACCGTGTGGGCCGCCCCCTTTGCCAGCGCCAAAAGCCCTTCCCGGCACCGCGCCGCCGCCCGGGGATCCGCGTCGGGGTTGGAAAAGTCCGGGAACATTTCGTTCAAAAGAAGGGCCGTCACGCTGTCCACCAGATAAACGGCGTCCGGCCCGCCTTTTTTCAGAGCGGAGGCGATGTCCCGGCCGATCTCCAGGGTCTCAAATCCCTTGCCCGCCCGCTCCTCGATGTGCAGGGCCACCCGGCGCCGGTCCTCCTCGTCGTAGGGGATCATGGTGGCCACATAGTACCGCCTGCCGTTGCCGGAGAGGCGCATGGCCACGGATTCGGAAAAGGCGGTTTTGCCGTTCTTGCTTCCGCCTGAAATCAAAACTGTCATTCGTCCTCCTCCCGGACGGTAAAGGAATCCGCCGCCCGGATCGGCTCCAGATAGCCGTCGTCGATGCCCGCCTCGTCAAAGGTCGCCATCCGGTTCATTACGGCGCAGGCGGCGTCCAGGATCTGCATGGCGATGGGCGTTCCGCTGCCCTCCCCCAGCCGCATCCCCAGATCGAACAGGGGCTTCAGTCCCATCTCCTCCGCCGCGATCCGGTAGCCGATCTCGTAGGACGCGTGGGACGGGATCAGAAACGCCCGCACCCGGGGACACAGCCGGACGGCGCAGAGGGCGGCCACGATGGAGATAAAGCCGTCCGCGATCACCGGGACCCTGCCTCTCGCCGCGCCGATGTACGCTCCCGCCATGGCCGCGATGTCAAAGCCGCCCACCTCCGCCAGCACGCCCACGGGATCCCCGGGATCGGGATTCCCACGGGCGATGGAGCGCCGGATCACGTCGATTTTCCGCAGGAAGGTTTCGTCCGTGATGCCGCCGCCCCGTCCGGTGACCGCCTTCGGATCAGCACCCGTCAAAACGGACAGCACGGCGGAGGCGGTGGTGGTGTTGCCGATGCCCATCTCGCCCACGCCCAAAACCTCCGCGCCCCCCCGGACCGATTCCGCAGCCAGCTCCGCCCCCGTGAGAATGGCGCGCACCGCGTCTTCTCTTGTCATGGCGGGTTCCTTCAGGATGTTCTTCGTGCCGGGGGCGATTTTGCGGCCGATCACGCCGGGCTCGCGGACGGGGACGGCCACCCCCACGTCGCAGATCCGGAGGCCGCATCCGAACTGTGCCGCAATGGAGGCCGCCCCGGTTTTCCCCCGGACCAGATTCACCGTCTGGGCGTACGTCACCGACTGGGGCGCGCTGGACACTCCCTCTTCGCAGACGCCGTTGTCCGCGCAGAACACCAGGATCTCCCGCCTGCCGAGGGTGTTCTTCACCCGGCCTGTGATGCCCGCCAGCTGGACCGAAAGCTCCTCCAGCGTGCCCAGACTCCCCGGGGGCTTGGCCAGGGCCGCCTGCCGTCTCTCCGCCGCGTTCATGGCCTCCCGGTCAGGCTCTCCGACGGCGTCGATCCATTGCCTCAACACGTTTTCCGTGTATTCCATAAATCCCTCCAAGGGCGTCTCTTCCGAAAATCAGCCTCTATTGTACACCATCCGGGAGCAAATTGCAATCCCCGATCTTTCCCGGACCCCTTGACACTCTGATTTTTTCCCTGTATAATGGCAGTACAACCGAATAAGAGACAACAGGTGTCGGATGTCTCCGTTTCGTGCGGGGACCGATCCGGTGAAAAGGGAAACAGGTGGAAATCCTGTACGAACTCGTCACCGTAAGCGGGGAATGCCCTGATATGATGTCACTGTCCTCACGGATGGGAAGGCTTCAGGGTGTGGCGATCCGCAAGCCGGGAGACCTGCCTGCTGTCTGTACGGGGCGGTCGTGCGCCCAATGCCGCGAGTAATCGGTAGTACGTGTCAGACGGGATATCGTCGGTTTTTGAAAAAAGACCGGGGTATGCCTTTATTTGCTGTACGCTCTCGCTCCGGCGGGAGTTTTTTTATGGCGCGGCGTCACGGACAGAGAGGACCTCATGATGATAAGCGACGGCAATTACCTGATTGATCTGACCCTGGAGGGCGGAAGCGGACGGGCATCCGTCGTCTCCCCGGCTTCGCTGACCGTGGCGGGCGGGGAGATAACCGCGTCCGTGGAGTGGAGCAGCGCCCATTACGATCTCATGATCGTGGACGGGGCGCGGTATCTGCCCGTGAATACGGACGGCAATTCCGTTTTCGAGATCCCCGTGGCGTCCTTTGACGAACCCCTTCCGGTGGAGGCGGAGACCACCGCCATGAGCGAGCCGCACCTCATTGCCTACGAGCTGGTCTTTGACGGCGATACCCTCCGACCTGCCGGGCGACCAGTCGGGGCCACGGGGATCCCGTCCCTTGTTTGGCTGATCGCGGGCGGGGCGGTCCTTCTGGGGGTCGTGTGCGCGGCGGTGCTGCGGCGGAAAGGGAAGGCCGAAAAATGAGGCGGGTCCTTCTGCTGATCCTCGCGGTGCTTCTGCTCCTCACGGGATGCGCCGCTGCGGGGAAGGGGGATATGGACCGCCCCCCGGAGATTCCCGGGTACGGCGAACCCTCCCCCGTTCCCCTGTCCGCCGCCCGCTGCTTTGCCATCTGGCGCTGGGACAACGGGGATTCCGCGATCACGACGAACGACGGGAAAACATATCTCATAACGGACGATGTGCCGGCGGGGCTGGACGGGGAGATCACGGTGATTCCTCATTCCCCGGAGCGCGTCTATCTGGCGGCCAGCGCGGTCATGTGCTTCTGGGAGGCCATGGACCGGCTGGGGGATATCCGGTTTTCCGCCCTGGAAGCGGAGGACTGGACCGTGGACGGCGCGCGCGAGGCTATGGAGCGGGGAGAGATGCTCTACGCGGGCAGATACCGGGAGCCGGACTACGAGCTGCTTCTCTCCGCCGGATGCGACCTTTCGGTGCAGTCCACCATGTCGGAGCACGTGCCGAAGGTGAAGGAAAAGCTCGGGGAGCTGGGGATCCCGGTGTTCGTGGACCGCTCCAGCTACGAGTCCGATCCCCTGGCCCGGTGCGAATGGGTGAAGGTCTATGCGGAGATCGCCGGATGTCCGGAGACGGGGGAGGCGCTGTTCGACGGGCAGGCTGCCGTGTTCGACGCCTTCGCCGCCGCGGAGCCCACCGGGAAAACCGCCGTGTTCTTCTACGTCACGGCCTCCGGCAGCTTCGTCACCCGGAAGAGCGGCGACTATATCTCTAAAATGATCGAGCTGGCGGGGGGAGAGAACGTCTTCGCCTTCGAGGGGGAGGACAACGCCCTGTCCTCGGTGACGCTGTCCCCGGAGGAGTTCGTTCTGGCAGCGAAGGACGCGGACGTCATCCTCTACAACGGCACCATCAGCGGGACTCTGTATACAATCGACGAGCTCGTTGCCCTGAATCCGCTGCTGTCCGATTTCCGGGCGGTGAAGAGCGGGGACGTGTGGTGCACGGAGCAGAATCTCTACCAGAGCATCATGAAGACCGGGGAGATTCTCCGGGACTTCCACACGATTTTCGCGGACACCGGGGAACCCACGACCTATCTGCACAGGCTGGACGGATGAATGCCATGAAAAAACGGATTGCCCTTTCGTATGTCCTGCTGGCGGGCCTCGCCCTCCTCTTCCTCTGCCTGGGGATCTCGGTGGGCACCGCGTCCGTCAGCCCGGGGGACCTCGTCCGGATCCTGACGGGGCGGGGCGGGGACGACACGGCGGCCATGATCCTCTTCCGGATCCGGCTGCCCCGGACGCTGGCGGCACTTCTTCTGGGAGGCGCGCTGGCCCTGGCTGGATATTTGCTACAGACCTTTTTCCACAATCCCATCGCGGGCCCCTTTGTGCTGGGGATCTCCTCCGGCGCGCGGCTCATGGTGGCGGCGGCTCTCATCGCGGCGGCACGGGGGGCGATCCGGCTCAATTCCGGGGTTCTGGCGGCGGCGGCGTTCATCGGAGCGCTCCTTGCCATGTCCGTGGTGCTGTTCCTCTCCGGAAGGATCCCGGGCATGTCCCTGCTCATTGTGGGCGGGGTCATGATCGGGTATATCTGCACGGCCCTCACCGACATTCTGGTCCATTTCGCGGATGACGCGGACATCGTGAACCTGCGGGACTGGACCGTGGGCTCCTTTTCCGGAATGAAGGGGGAGTCCCTCGCTGTCTGCGCCTGGATCGTGCTTCCGGCGGCGGCTGCGGTCTTTCTGCTGTCCAAGCCCATCGGCGCGTATCAGCTGGGGGAGAGCTATGCCCGGGACATGGGGGTGAACATCCGGGCCGTGCGCGGTGCCATGATCCTTCTGTCCAGCCTGCTGGCGGGATGCGTCGCGGCCTTTGCCGGCCCCGTGTCCTTCGTGGGGATCGCGGTGCCCTTTCTGGTGAAGCGGCTGCTGGGAACGGCGAAGCCTGTCTGCATGGTCCCGGCCTGCTTCCTCGGCGGCGGCGTCTTCTGCATCCTCGCGGACATCCTGGCCCGGACAGTGGTATCGCCGGGAGAACTGGGCATCAGCACGGTGACGGCGGTACTGGGCGCGCCGGTGGTGCTCGTCATCATGCTGGGAAGGAGGGGGGACCGTGCTTGAAGTCCGAAATCTGTCCGCGGGCTACGGGGGACGCGCCGCTGTCCGGGATGTTTCGTTCACGGCGGCCGAGGGCGAGATCCTGACCCTCGTGGGACCCAACGGATCGGGAAAATCCACCCTGCTCAAGGCGCTGTCCGGCCAGCTCCCGGCTCTTTCCGGGGAGATTGTCCTTAACGGGACCGACGTGCGGCGGATGAACCGGAACGCCTTTGCCAGAGCGGTTTCCACCATGCTGACGGACCGCCCGAGGACCGACATGATGACCTGCCGGGACGTGGTGGAGACCGGGCGTTATCCCTACACCGGCGCCTTCGGCTTACTCGGAAAGGCGGACAGGGCGGCGGTGGAGGAGGCCATGGCGCTGACGGACACGGCGGATCTTGCGGAGAGATCCTTCGGGGCGCTCAGCGACGGGCAGCGGCAGAGAGTCCTTCTGGCCCGGGCGGTCTGCCGGGAGCCGAAGGTGCTCCTTCTGGACGAGCCCACCTCGTTTCTCGATCTGCATTACAAATACACCTTCCTCGAGCTTCTGGACCGTCTGCGTAGAGAAAGAAAGCCGGCGGTCGTCATGTCCCTGCACGAGCCGGAGCTGGCCCGCGCAATCTCCGACCGGATCCTGCTTGTCAAGGACGGAAGTCCTGCGGGGTACGGGGATCCGGAAGCGCTTCTCGGCCGGGAGAGCCTCATCCGTCAGTTCGATCTGACAAAGGCGCTCTGGGACAAATATCACGGTTAACACAGGGCATCCGCTCTGGTTGACAAATACATTTTCATCTTTCTTTTCAGGAGGAAATCCGTCATGAAACTCACAAGAATTGCGGCTCTCGCCCTCTGCGCTGTGCTGTGCGCCATAGCTCTGGCGGGATGCGCCGGCTCAAAGAAGCCCGTCATCCTGGTGGTCAGCTTCGGCACCAGCTACAACGACAGCCGCGAAGCCACCATCGGCGCCATCGAGAAGGCCATTCAGGACGCCAACCCGGACAAGGAGGTCCGCCGCGCCTTCACCAGCCAGATCATCATCGACAAGCTGAAGGACCGGGACGGCCTGGAGATCGACAACGTGGAAGAGGCCTTCGCCCGTCTCGTGAAGGACGGCGTGAAGGAGCTGATCGTGCAGCCCACCCACGTCATGAGCGGCTTTGAGTACGACGATCTGATGGCCGTTGTGGACGCCAACCGTTCCAAGTTTCAGAGCGTGAAGGTCGGCTCCCCCCTGCTGACCACCGACGCGGACTATAATGCCGTGATCGAGGCCATCACCGCCGCCACCGCCGAATACGACGACGGCAAAACCCTCATCACCTTCATGGGTCACGGCACGGAGCACGCCTCCAACGCCACCTACGCCAAGCTCCAGGGCATGCTGACCGACGCCGGCAAGACCAATTACTGCATCGGCACGGTGGAAGCGGAGCCCTCCATTGAGGACGTGGTGGCTGCGGCCAAGGCCGGCGGTTACACCAGAGTGGTGCTGGAGCCCCTGATGGTGGTGGCTGGCGACCACGCCAACAACGACATGGCGGGCGACGAAGAGGATTCCTGGAAGACCATCCTCCAGAACGAAGGCTTCGAGGTGGTTCCCGTCCTGCGGGGGCTCGGCCAGATCGAAGCGGTCCGCGCCGTCTACGTCGATCATGTGAAGAACGCGAAATGAAAATGAGGCTTTGCGGAATCCTGTCCGTTCTGCTGGCCGTGCTGTGCGCGTCTGCCCTCCCCGTTCCCGTTTCGGCGGCCGGGGGAGACAGACCCGTTACCGCGGAGAACGTGGCGAACGGAACCTATGAAATCGAAGCGGAAACGCTGAATTCCTCCATGTTCCGCATCGTCGCCTGCACGCTGACCGTCACGGACGAGAGCATGAGCGCCCACGTGACCCTGAGCGCGAAGGGATTCGGCAAGCTCTTCGCCGGTCATGGCGCGGACGCGGACCACGGAGACGGAAGTGAGATCTCCGTTTTCTCCGAGGACGGGGAGGGGCGGCACACCTTCGATATCCCCGTGTCCGCTCTCGATACCCCGATACCCGTGGCCGGATGGAGCATCAAGCGGGAGAAATGGTACGACTACGACGTTGTGTTTCACGCGGACAGTCTGCCGGACGGAGTCGTGGCGAAATCCGGGAACAGCTGGATCCTGCCTTGTGCTGCGGGCTGCACTGCCGCTGCCGTGATCGCCGTTTTCGCCGTCCGGGGAAGCCGGAGACGGAAAAAGAAGCAGGGGGACGCCGCATGACTCGCACCCTCCCCCGCGTCCTCTTTGCCGGGACCTCCAGCGGATGCGGAAAAACCACGGCCGTCACGGCGGTCCTGACCCTGCTGAAGCGGCGGGGAATCGGCGTGACGGCTGCGAAATGCGGTCCGGATTATATCGATCCCATGTTTCACGAGGCGGTGCTCGGCGTGCCGTCCTTCAACCTCGATCCCTTCTTCTGCGGGGGGAACCTGCTGCGGTCCCTGACGGCGGAGAACGGCGGAAGCCTCTGTGTCGCGGAGGGCGTGATGGGTTACTACGACGGCACCGGGGCGGCGGGGGAGAACAGCACCTTCGCCGTCGCGCGGGAGACGGGCTGTCCCGTGGTCCTCGTGATAAACGGGCGGGGGGCGTCCCTGTCCCTGCTTGCCATCCTCGAGGGCTTTCTGCGCTTTTTGCCGGACAGCGGGATCCGGGGCGTGCTCTTCACGGGCGTCACGGCCATGACCTATGCCCTGCTGAAAAAATGGACCGAGGCCCGGTTCGGCGGGGAGATCGCCGTCGTCGGATACATCCCCCGGCTGCCGGAAGACTGTCTGCTCACCTCCCGTCATCTGGGCCTGGTTACCCCCGGCGAGGTGGCGGATCTCGCGGAAAAGCTGGACAAAACCGCCGATCTCTGTAGGGATACGGTGGATATTGACGCGCTGCTGGCTCTGGCAGAGTCGGCTCACCCGCTGGAATACGATCCGCCGGAAATCCCCCGGATGGGATCGGTCCGAATCGCCATGGCCCGGGACGACGCCTTCTGCTTCTACTATCGGGACACGCTCCGGCTCCTTGAGAAAATGGGCGCGGAGATCGTCCCCTTCTCCCCCCTGGCCGACGAGGCGGTGCCCGACGGCGCGGACGGCCTGCTGCTTTTCGGCGGCTATCCGGAGCTTCACGCGGAAACGCTGGAGCGGAACGAGCGGGCGCGGGAGAGCGTGAGAAGGGCCGTTTCCTCCGGCATGCCGACCATCGCGGAGTGCGGGGGATTCCAGTATCTCGGGACGTCGCTTGAAGGGCACCGGATGTGCGCCGTTCTGCCCCACGACAGCGAGAACACCGGGCATCTGGTGCGCTTCGGTTACTGCACGCTGAAGGCACAGACCCCCGGCTTGCTGGGACCCGCCGGAACGACGCTCCCGGCCCATGAATTCCATTATTACGACAGCACGGAGAACGGCGCGGACTTCCGGGCGTCAAAGCAGAGCGGACGAAGCTGGACCTGCGGCGTGCATACGGAGAGCCTTTACGCCGGCTATCCGCACCTATTCCTCCCCGCTTCCCTCAGCGCGGCGGAAGCGTTTTATCAAAAATGTCTCGCATATCAAGGAGAGAAAAGATGATCATCACCGATCCCGCCGCCATTGAAGCGCGGAGCATGGAAATCATCGAGAGCGAACTGAATATAGAGATCCCGCCGGAGAACAAGGCCGTCGTCAAGCGGGTGATCCACGCCACGGCGGACTTCGACTACGCGGAGAATCTGGCGTTCTCCGACGGAGCCGTTTCGATTGCCCTGAACGCCCTGCGCCGGGGATGCCGCATCGTCACGGACACCCAGATGGCGAAGTCCGGCATCAACAAGACGGCGGCGGCGAAGCTCGGATGCCCGGTGGACTGCTTCATGAGCGATCCGGACGTGGCGGAGGAGGCAAAGGCAAGAGGCTGCACCCGGGCGCAGGTCTCCATGGAAAAGGCGGCGAGGCTGGGCGGTCCCGTGATTTTTGTTGTGGGAAACGCTCCGACGGCCCTGCTGACCCTGCGCGCCCTCATGGACGAGGGGAGAGTTTCCCCGGAGCTGGTGATCGGGGTGCCGGTGGGCTTTGTCAACATTCTGGAGGCGAAGGAGGCCATCCTCACCTCCCCCGTGCCCCACATTGTGGCGAAGGGGAGAAAGGGCGGCTCCAACGTGGCGGCGGCCATCGTCAACGCCCTGATGTATCAGATCACAAGGTGAGCGCCGTGGAGATGGACAGTTTCATCACAAAGGACGGCAAGAGGCTCCGGCGGGGCTACACCACGGGATCCTGCGCGGCGGCGGCGTCCAAAGCTGCTGCCCTGATGCTGCTCACCGGCCGGGAACTGGAGACTGTCTGGCTCATGACGCCCCGGGGGATCGGTCTGACGCTGGCTGTGGCCGGCACGGCGCGGGGGGAGGATTTCGTCTCCTGCGGCATCGTCAAGGACTCCGGGGACGATCCCGACGTGACAAACGGCATGACGGTTTACGCCCGGGTGGAGAAGATCCCCGAGCCCCACGCGGTCCTCATCGACGGCGGGGAGGGGATCGGACGGGTGACCAAGCCGGGGCTCGATCAGCCGGTGGGGGCGGCCGCCATCAACTCCACCCCCCGCCGCATGATCACGGAGGCCCTCCTGGAAGTCATGGAGGACTGCGGATACCACGGCGGCCTGTCCGTGGTGATTTCCGCTCCCGCCGGGGCAGAGCTGGCGAAGAAGACCTTCAACCCGCGCCTGGGCATCGTGGGCGGCCTGTCGATTCTGGGGACCACGGGGATCGTGGAGCCCATGAGCGACGAGGCGGTGGTGGAGACCATCCGGACGGAGCTCTCCATGCGGGCGGCGGACGGGAGAAAATCCGTGCTCTTTGTCCCCGGCAACTACGGAGCGGACTATGTCCGGGGAGAGCTGGGCATCGATCCGGAGACCGCCGTCACCGTGTCGAACTTTATCGGGGACGCCTTTTCCCTGGCGGCGGAGGCGGGTTTTTCTTCCGCGCTTCTGGTGGGGCACATCGGCAAGCTCATCAAGGTGGCCGGGGGGATCTTCAACACCCACTCCCGGTACGGGGACTGCCGGGCGGAGATTTTCGCGGCTCACGCGGGCATGTGCGGCGCGTCGGCGGAGGCGGTCCGGCGGATCATGGACAGCGCCATGACGGACGACATGCTCTCGATCCTGGAGGAGGACGGCCTGCGGGGGCCCGTCATGGACAGCGTCATGGAGCGGATGGAATTTCACCTCGCCCATCAGAAGACCGTCGGCACCATGCGGACCGGAGCCGTGACCTTCTCGAACGTGTACGGCATTCTGGGCAGGACCCCGTCGGCGGACGAAATCCTCGAAGAAATACGAAAGGAATCCTGATATGGTACACATTGTCGGAGCCGGATGCGGAGCGGCGGATCTCATCACCCTGCGGGGAAAGCGGCTGCTGGAGGAGGCGGACCTCATCATCTACGCCGGATCCCTCGTCAACACGGAGCTGCTGTCTTTTGCGAAGCCGGACTGCGCGCTTCTGGACAGTGCGAGAATGACGCTGGAGGAGATCGTCGCGGCCATTCAGGCGGCGGAGGAGGCGGGGAAGACCACGGTGCGGCTGCATTCCGGGGATCCCTCCCTCTACGGCGCCATCGGGGAGCAGATGCGGGAGTTTGACCGGCTGGGGATCGCCTATGACATCACCCCCGGCGTCAGCGCGTTTGCGGGGGCGGCGGCCGCTTTGAAGACGGAATACACCCTGCCCGGCGTCTCCCAGTCGGTCATCATCACCCGGGCCGCGGGGAAAACGCCGGTGCCGGAGGGAGAGGAGCTCCGGTCCTTTGCCGCCCACCGCGCCACGATGGTGCTCTTCCTCTCGGCGGGCCTGCTGGGACAGGTGACGGAGGATCTGACGGCGGGCGGTTATCCGGCGTCCACTCCGGCGGCCATTGTCTATAAGGCATCGTGGCCGGACGAGCGGGTCTTCCGCTGTACTCTGGGGACCCTGGAGGAGACGGCTCGGGAAAACCATGTCACAAAGACGGCCCTCGTCGTGGTGGGCGGCGTGCTGGGCGATGCCTTTGAACGCTCGAAGCTGTACGATCCGTCCTTTACGACGGAATTCCGGGAGGCGGAGAAAAAATGAAGACCGCCGTGATCTGCTTCTCCGACGCGGGAGCCGCCCTGGCGCAGAGGGTCGCGGGACTGCTGGGGCTCGCCCTCGCGGACGTGCATTCCATAGAAAAATACGCGTCGAAATACGGCTTCACCGCCCATGAGAAGATCGCCGCGGACATGGAGGCGCTGTTTTCCTCCCACGACGCGCTTCTGTTCATCGGGGCCTGCGGTATTGCCGTGCGGGACATCGCGCCCCATCTGAAGAGCAAGACCGAGGATCCGGCGGTGCTGGTGCTGGACGACCGGGGACGGTACGTGATTCCCATCCTCTCCGGCCACATCGGCGGGGCAAACGCGCTGGCGGAGGATCTGGCGGAGAAGCTCGGCGCGCTGGCCGTGGTCACCACAGCTACGGACGGAGCCGGCCGGTTCTCCTGCGACGGATGGGCGGCGTCCCACGGCTGCGCGATCTCCTCCATGACGACGGCCAAGGCGGTGTCCGCGGCGATCCTCACGGGGGATATTCCCGTCGAGTCGGATTTTCCCCTGCCGGAGAAGCTCCCTTCCGGACTGATCCGGGGGGAGGCGGGAGAATTGGGGATTTACATCGGGATCCGGAGGCGGGAGCCCTTTGAGAGGACGCTGTGCGTGATCCCCCGCGTCGTGACCCTGGGGATCGGATGCCGCCGGGGCATTGCGGCTGAAGCTGTCCGCGCGGCGGTGACGGAAGCGCTCGGAGCCGCCGGGATCGATCCGCGCTCCGTGGTCCGGGCGGCGTCCATCGACGTGAAGCGGGAGGAGGCCGGACTGCTGGCATACGCGGCTGAAATCGGCGCCCAGACCTCCTTTTTTACGGCGGAGGAGCTGAACGCGGTTCCAGGGGACTATGCGGAATCGGAATTTGTGAAAAAGACCGTGGGCGTCGGAAACGTATGCGAGCGGGCGGCCGTTCTCGGAAGCGGGGGAGGGACCCTGCTTGTGCGGAAAACGGCCCGGGACGGCGTGACGGTGGCGGCGGTGACTGTTGCCGGCATCGGCGCGGGGAACTACGAGGGGCTGACGGTGGCGGCGGTCCGGGCGCTGGAGGGGGCGGACGTGATCGTGGGCTACACGGTGTACTGCGATCTGATGAAGCCGTACTTTCCGGACAAGACCTGGATTTCGACGCCCATGATGAAGGAGATCGAGCGATGCCGTCTGGCGCTGGAAACGGCGGAGGAGGGGAAGCGCACCGTCATGATCTGCTCCGGCGACGCGGGGATCTACGGCATGGCCTCCCCGGTGCTGGAGCTGGCGGAGGAATACGGCGCAGAGATCGAAATCCTCCCCGGCGTGACGGCGGCCTGCTCGGGCGCGGCTCTTTTAGGCTCCCCCCTGACCGCCGATTTCGCCGTGATTTCCCTCTCGGATCTGCTGACCCCCTGGGAGACCATCGAAAAGCGGCTGGAGGCGGCGGCGTCCGGGGGACTGGTGACGGTTCTCTACAATCCCTCAAGCAAAAAGCGCGCGGACTATCTCAGCCGGGCCTGCGGGATCTTTCTGAAGCACCGTCCGGCATCCACCGTCTGCGGGGTTGCCCGGAGCATCGGACGGGAAGGGGAGCTTTCCGAAATCCTCACCCTGGGGGAGCTTGAGAACTATGCCGCCGACATGTTCACCACGGTCTTCATCGGGAACGAATCGACCGGGATCATCGGCGGGCGGATGGTGACGCCGCGGGGGTATCGGCATGAGCGGGACTGAGCGGATCTGTCTCTTTGCCGGCACAACAGAGGGCAGACAGCTGGCGGAACTTCTCGGACCCGCGGTGCCTCTGACGGTCTGCGTGGCCACGGAATACGGCGAGGTCCTTCTGGACGGGATCCCGGATATCGAGGTCCGGGCGGGCCGGATGGACGCGGAGGAGATGAAGGCCTTCTTCGCCGGGGAACGCTTTACCCGCATCCTCGACGCCACCCACCCCTACGCGGAGCTGGTGACGGAGAACATCCGGGAGGCGGCGGATTCCCTGGGCATTCCCGTGACGCGGATTCTCCGGGCCTGCGACGGGTTTGTCCCGGGTGCGGAATACGTGTCCTCCGTTGAGGCGGCCCGGGACTTCCTCATGGAGCGGGAGGGGAATATCTTCCTCACCACCGGGGCGAAGGAGCTTTCCGCCTATGTCGGGCTGGACATGAACCGGGTCTGGGCCAGGGTTCTGCCCACGGCATCCTCCCTGGAAGCCTGCGCCGCCGCCGGGATCCCCGCCGCTCACATCATCGCCGCCCAGGGTCCCTTTTCCGAGGAGATCAATCTGGCGCAGATGAAGAGCATCGGGGCGCGGTACATGGTGACCAAGGCGTCCGGGAGAGCCGGGGGCTTTGACGAAAAGATCCGGGCGTCAAGGGCTGCGGGCGTGCTCCCCGTCATCGTGGGACTGCCGGATCAGAAGGCGGGTGTCTCCCTCGACGAAGCCGTGGCGGAGCTGAGTTTGAATCTGTCCCTGCCCGGGCGGCGGGTGACGGTGATCGGAATCGGACCTGGTGGTCAGGATACCCTCACGGCGGCGGCACACAATGCCCTCTGTGACTGCGACGCGGTGATCGGCGCGCGGTCCGTGGCGGAATCCGTGAAGACAGGCAAGCCGCTGTATGCCGAATTCCTGCCGGAGAAGATCCGGGCCGTGCTGGACACGCATCCCGCCATCCGCCGCGCCGCCGTGGTCATGCGGGGGGACACGGGATTTTTCAGCGGGACGAAAAAGCTCCGCGACGCGCTGGAGGGGTACGATGTGACGGTTCTGCCCGGAATCTCCTCCGTCTCCGCTTTCGCCGCCGCGCTGGGGGTGAGCTGGGACGACGCCGCCCTCATCTCCCTCCACGGCCGGGACGGAAACCTCATCCACGCGGTCACCGCCTCCCGCCGGGTCTTTGCCCTGACCGGAGGGGAGAACACGCCGGGAGCTCTCTGCGAAAGGCTCTGCGCCTTTGGACTCGGCCGCCTGCGGTGCGCCGTGGGCGAGAGGCTGTCCTACCCGGACGAAAGAATCAGCCGGGGGACGGCGGAGGAGCTGGCGGGAGGCGCGTACGATCCGCTCTCCGTTCTGTATATCGAGAACGACGCGCCGGATTTCCGGATTCGGCACGGGATCCGCGACGAGGCGTTCATCCGGGGGGACGTGCCCATGACCAAGGCGGAGGTGAGGGCGGTGACCATGGCCGCGCTGGATCTGCCGCCGGACGCCGTGGTGTACGATATCGGCGCGGGGACCGGATCGGTGTCCGTGGAATGCGCCCTGACCGCCTGGGCCGGGAGAGTCTATGCGGTGGAGAAGGAGGCGGACGCGGCGGAGCTTGTGCGGCAGAACCGGCTGAAATTCCGGGTTGAAAATCTGTCCGTGACCGAGGGGATCGCCCCGGATGCTCTGGCGGATTTGCCCGCGCCCACCCACGCCTTCATCGGCGGATCCTCCGGGAATCTCACGGACATCGTCGCGGCGCTTTTGGCGAAGAATCCCGAAGTGCGGATCGTGCTCAACGCGGCGACCCTCGAGACCCAGGGGGAGGCGGCGGCCTGCGCGAGGGAATTCGGCTTCGCGGTGTACGAGACCGTGACCGTCAACGCGGCCAGGTCCAGAAAGCTGGGGCGGTACCACATGATGGCGGCGCAGAATCCCGTCTCGATCATCACGCTCATGGGAGGAAAACGGCCTTGAAGGAACGCATTCTCTGGCAGACGGCGGCGCTCTGCCTCGGCTTTCTCATCGACTTTTTCGTGGGGGATCCCTATTCCATCCCCCATCCCGTGGTGGCCATCGGCAAGTGGATTTCCTTCTTCGACCGGAAGCTCAGACGGGGCAATTCCAACCCGAAGGCACGGTTCCGCCCGCGCTTCTGCTCGAGGGGGCATGGCGGCTCCATCCGGCGGTGTATTTCGCGCTGAACGCCGTCATGTGCTGGCAGCTTCTGGCGGCCCGGCAGCTGTTCCGGGAGGGGAAGAAGGTGCAGCGGGCGCTGGAAAAGGGCGACACGGAGGGGGCCAGGTACGCCGTCTCCATGATCGTCGGGCGGGACACGAACGTGCTGGACGAGGCCGGGATCGCCCGTGCGGCGGTGGAAACTGTGGCGGAGAACGCCTCGGACGGGGTCATAGCGCCTCTTTGCTGGATCCTTCTTTTCGGGGCGGCCGGGGGATTCTTCTACAAATCCATCAACACCATGGACTCCATGCTGGGGTACAAGAACGAAAAGTACCTGTATTTCGGACGGGCTGCGGCGAAGACGGACGATGTTGTGAACTACATCCCCGCCAGGCTGTCCGGCCTCTGTATGATCCTCACCGCTCCCCTCTGCGGACTGGACGGGAAGAACGCATGGCGCATCTTCAGGCGGGACCGGTACAAGCACGCCAGTCCCAATTCGGCCCAGACGGAGGCGGCCTGCGCGGGCGCTCTCGGGCTGAGACTGGCCGGTGACGCGGTCTACGGCGGCGTGGTGCACAAAAAGGAGTTCATCGGTGATCCGCTCCGTCAGATCGAGCCCATGGACATCACCCGGGCGGGCAGGCTGATGTACGCGGCATCCCTGCTGACGCTGGCGCTCGGGGTGCTTTTGCGGATCGGAGCGGCGCTGTTATGCTTCTGACCGGAAAAAGCCCGCACGGGGGCGACATTTATCAAAACCGGGGCTTCCTCGATTTCTCCGCCAACATCAATCCCATGGGCATGCCAGGGCCTGTGAGGGAAGCACTGATCCGGGCCGCGGAACACGCCGACGTCTATCCCGATCCCCGCTGCGGCGCGCTCCGGGAAAGGCTCTCCCGCGCGGAAGGCGTACCGGCGGACTGCATCCTCTGCGGAAACGGCGCGGCGGAGCTGATTTATCTTTACACCTACGCCCTGGCCGCCCGGGACGAACGCCCCGCCCTCGTTCTCTCCCCGACCTTCTGCGAGTATGAGCTGGCTCTTCATGCGGCCGGGGTTCCCGTCGAGCGGTATTTTCTGCGGGAGGAGGACGGATTTCGGCTGACGGAGGCGGTTCTCGCGGAGAATTTCGGCCGTTTTTCCGCCGTCTTTCTCTGCTCGCCGGACAATCCCACGGGCATCTGCACAGAGCCGGGGCTGGTTGATGCGCTGGCAGAGAACGGGGTGCGGCTGTTCTGCGATTTCTGCTTTCTCGACCTGACGGAGGATCCGGAGCGGTACGCCATTCCCCGCCTGATCCGGGAACATCCGAATGTGACGGTGCTCCGGGCTTTCACCAAGAGCTATGCCATGGCCGGGGTGCGGCTGGGATACGCCATGTGCTCCGACGCGGCCTTCCTCGGCTCCATGGCGGAGGGGACCCAGTGCTGGAACGTGTCCGTCATGGCGCAGGAGGCCGGGATTGCCGCTCTGGACTGCCGGGAGTGGCTCGGTGAATCGGTGAAGCGCATCTCCCCGGAGCGGGAAAGACTGGCGGGCGGGCTCCGGGAGCTGGGCCTGCGGGTCCTGCCGGGGGAGGCCAATTATCTGCTGCTGTACGGCCGCCGGGATCTTGGAACTCTTCTGCGGGAGCGGAGGATCCTGGTGCGGGACTGCGCCGATTATCCGGGACTGGGGCCGGGCTGGTTCCGCGTCTCTGTCCGGACGCCGGAGGAAAACGACAAACTGCTCATTGCCGTGAGAGAGGTATTACAATGAGAAAAGCGAAACCCATCATGATACAGGGGACCATGTCCAACGCCGGAAAGAGCCTGCTCTGCGCCGCGCTGTGCCGGATCTTCCGTCAGGACGGATACCGGGTCGCCCCCTTCAAGTCCCAGAACATGGCTCTGAACTCCTTCATCACCGACGAGGGGCTGGAGATGGGCCGGGCCCAGGTGGTGCAGGCGGAGGCGGCGGGGGTGAAGCCCTCCGTACTGATGAATCCCATCCTGCTCAAGCCCACCACCGACGTGGGATCCCAGGTGATCGTCAACGGCGAGGTCCGGGGCAACATGCGGGCGGCGGATTATTTCAAATACAAGACGCAGCTCGTTCCCGACATCCTCCGTGCCTACGACACCCTGGCGGCGGAAAACGACATCATGGTGATCGAGGGGGCGGGCTCCCCGGCGGAGATCAACCTCAAGAGCGCGGACATCGTCAACATGGGCATGGCGAAGATGGCTGAAGCTCCCGTGCTGCTGGTGGGGGACATCGACCGGGGAGGCGTTTTCGCCCAGCTCTACGGCACGGTGGCCCTCCTGGAACCCGAAGAACGGGCCATGGTGAAGGCCACGGTCATCAACAAGTTCCGGGGGGACGTGTCGATTCTTGCCCCGGGGCTGGACATGCTCTATGATCTGGTGAAGGTCCCCTGCGCCGGGGTGGTGCCCTATGTGCACGTGGACATCGACGACGAGGACAGCCTAAGCGAAAGGCTGACGGCGGGGATGCGGAAGGAAATCGACGTGGCGGTGATCTCTTTGCCCCGGATCTCCAATTTTACGGATTTCTCCCCCTTCTCCCGGTTCTCCGCCGTGTCCCTCAGATATGTGAAGAACCTGTTCGAGCTGGGCTCGCCGGACATGATCATCCTGCCCGGGACGAAATCCACCATCGCCGATCTGAAATGGATGCGCCAGAACGGGCTGGAGGCGGCGGTCCTCAAGGCGGCCTCCCGGGGAACGCCGGTCTTCGGGATCTGCGGCGGGCTTCAGATGCTGGGGACAAAGATCTCCGATCCCTTCAATACGGAGGGCGGCGGCGAGATCGCGGGCATGGGGCTGCTCCCCGTGGAGACGGTGTTCGCGAAGGAAAAGACCCGGACCCAGACGGAGGGCGTCTTCCGGGACCTTCAGGGCTTTTTCGCTCCCCTGAACGGCCTGCGGTACCGGGGCTACGAGATCCACATGGGGCGGAGCGGTTTCGAGGGTGCTGCGGTCCAGCGGGAGAACGTCTGCGGCAGCTACATCCACGGTCTGTTTGATGAGGACGGGATAGCGGAGGCCCTGGTCCGGGGACTGTACGACCGGGCGGGGCTGGAATTTGACGGCAACGCGGTGTTCGACGTGCGCGCCTACCGGGAATCCCAGTACGACAAGCTGGCGGAGGCGGTGCGGGGCGCGCTCGACATGGACATGATCTACCGGATTCTGGAGGAGGGCGTATGATCCATCTGTATTACGGCAAGGGCAAGGGCAAGACCACGGCGGCGGCGGGGCTGGCTGTTCGTGCGGCGGGCGCGGGCATGCGGGTGCTTTTCGCCCAGTTCTTCAAGGACGGCAGCTCGTCGGAGATCGAAATTCTGAAGACCCTGCCCGGGGTGGAGACGCTCCATTCCGCCGCCCATTTCGGCCGCTGGCGCACCATGAACGACGAGCAGCGGAACGAGATCGGGGAGAGCTACCGGGCCATGTTCTCGGAGATC
>CACWLT010000001.1:0-49280 GCA_902761695.1 uncultured Ruminococcus sp. | reverse complement strand
CCTCCTATGCGTACGGCGCCCTGGACCGGGAGGCAGTGCTGCATTTTCTTCGGACGGAAGGGGAGCGGCGCGAGATCGTGCTGACCGGAAGGGATCCCGCACCGGAGCTGACGGAGCTGGCCGATTACGCCACGGAAATGCGCAAGGAAAAGCACCCCTTCGACCGCGGGATCGCCGCCAGACGAGGGATTGAGTACTGAAATAAACCGTCCCGCAGGCAGGGGAATCCATGTCCGCCATAATAAAACCTCCCGGAATCCGCATTGGGTGCAGGATGCCGGGAGGTTTTTTGCGGGAAGGCGCGGTCGGTCTGCTTTATCGATTTGCCAGCACCGCGTCGACGGCGGCCAGCTCTTCGTCGGTGAGGGTCATGTTCTCAAGGGCCTTCGCGTTCTCCCGGACCTGCTCCGCCCGGGACGCGCCGATGAGGACGGAGGTGACCTCGGGAAGTCTCAGCGCCCAGACCAGGGCCAGCTGCGCCAGGGACTGCCCGCGGGCCACGGCGATCTCGTTGAGCTTCCGGACGGTGGCGAGCAGCTGCTCGTTGATGTCGGAGGGACGGAGGAAGCGCGGGTCATGACCGGCTCTCGAATCAGCGGGGATGCCGTTCAGGTACCGTCCGGTCAGCTTGCCGCCCGCGAGAGGCCCGAACGCCATGATCCCGACACCCTCTTCCCGGCACACGTCGGTGAGACCGTGCTCGATGGAGCGGTTGAACATGGAGTAGTTGGGCTGATGGATCAGCATGTGCATGCCCATCTCCTTCATGCAGGCGACGGCCTTTTTGGTTTGCTCCGGGTTATAGTTGGAGATCCCGGCATACAGGGCCTTGCCGCTCTTCACGATGTCGTAAAGCGCGCCCATGGTCTCCTCGATGGGGGTGCCGTCGTCCGGGCGGTGATGGTAGAAGATGTCCACGTAGTCGAGGTTCATCCGTTTCAGGGACTGGTCGATGGAGGCAATGAGGTATTTCCGCGATCCGTCGTTGCCGTAGGGGCCCTTCCACATGTCGTAGCCCGCCTTCGTGGAAATCACCAGCTCGTCCCGGAAGGGCTTCCAGTCGCGCTTCATGTGCTCGCCGAAGTTGCGCTCCGCCTCCCCGTAGGGCGGGCCGTAGTTGTTGGCCAGGTCAAAGTGGGTGATGCCGCAGTCGAATGCCGCGCGCAGAATCCCCTGCTGGACGCCGAAGGGGGTGATGTCGCCGAAGTTGTGCCAGAGGCCGAGGGAGATGGCGGGGAGCTTCAATCCGCTCTTGCCGCATCTGCGGTAGGGCATTCTGCCGTCGTAGCGGCCCGCGTCCGGAGTATAGGGTACGTACTGCTGATAGCTCATGTGGTGCTCCTTATCAGTCGGGATGATCCCGGGATGATCCGTCGCCGGATAAACAATGCGAAGATAGCGTACTATTTATAACAGTATAACACAATCTTCCGAAAATAGCAAGCCCTTTTGCGGATTTCCCGGTTCCGTTCACACCATCCGTTCGTAATAGTCCACGTCCAGGGCGATGCCGAATTTCCACCCGGCCTCCTTCAGCCTGCCGATGTGACGGAAGCCGAACTTCTCGTGCAGGTTCCGGCTGGCGGTGTTGTCGGCAGTGATGATGGAGACCACGGCGTGGGCGGCGGGATCCGCTTCGGCCCGGCGGAGGATGAATGCCATCAGCTGGCCGGCTATCCCCTGTCCGCGGAACGGTTTGGCTACGTAGATGGACAGCTCCGCCGTTCTGTCGTATCCGCCCCGGGGGGAGAAGCGGGACAGGGAGACATACCCGACCACCTGCCCGTCGAGAACAGCGACAAAGGCGCAGCGGTTTCCTCCTTCGTGCTCCGCCAGCCAGCGCATCCCGTCCTCCGGGGTCATGGGCTCCGTGGCCAGAGTGGCGATGCCGTTTTCCACCTCTTCGTTGTAAATCGAAAGGATCCCGTCGATATCCTTGCGCTCTGCTTTTTTGATCTGAACGGACAGCATGACCGTCCTCCCTTCCGCTCTTTCGGGACCGGTCCGGTTTTCGTCTCCCGGACGGGCGGGTTTTTCAGTCATTATACCATATCCGCTCCCCCGGCGCAAGACGATTTTATCAAACCGGGCGGGAATAAACGGTCCCTGACGGGTAATACGATTTTGCAAAAGCCTTGACAAATCCTTAAAAATAGTGTATTATGGATCAACGCGTTTTTTTGAGACTATTATGTAAGAAAGGAATACAGTATGAACTACCGCGAATTCGGCAAGACCGGCGAGAAGATATCCGCCCTGGGCTTCGGCTGCATGCGCTTCCCCGAATATAAGGAGGGCGACGGCATGCTGGTGGATCAGGACAAGGTGGACGAGATGATCCGCTATGCCTGCGACAACGGCGTCAACTACTTCGACACGGCGCCCGGCTACTGCAGCCAGCACAGCGAGGCCGCTCTGGGCAAGGCCGTGAAGGACTTCCGGGACAGGATCCTCATCTCCACAAAATGTCCCATGGACAAGGGCATGGGCAGGGAAGGATACCGCCGCCGCCTGGAATCCAGCCTGACGCAGCTGGGGACCGACCACATCGATTTTTACCACTTCTGGGGCATCAGCCGGGGCGTGTTCGACGATCTGATCCTGGGAGAGGGCCTGCTGGAGGAGGCGGCGAAGGCTAAGGAGGAAGGGCTGATCCGCCATATCTCCTTCTCCTTCCACGACCATCCGTCGGCCATAAAGTACATCGCGGACACCGCCGAGGCCAGGGGCATCCCCATGGAGTCCATGCTCTGCCAGTACAACCTGCTGGACCGCTCCAACGAGGAGATGATGAAGTACGTCCACGAAAAGGGACTGGGCACCGTGGCCATGGGGCCCGTGGGCGGCGGACGGCTGGCGGCTCCCACCGATCTCTACGCCAAGCTGACCGGCAAGGAATCCATCGCCACCTACGAGCTGGCCTTCAAGTTCTGCCTGGGCAATCCGGACCTCTGCTGCGCTCTCTCCGGCATGCAGACCCTGGACATGGTGCAGAAGAACGTGAAGGTGGCCTCCGACGACACGGCCTTCTCCGCGGAGGAATGGGAACAGCTGGGCCGCGCCATGGAGGAGATCAAAAAGTTCTCCGAGCTCTACTGCACCGGGTGCCGCTACTGCCAGCCCTGCACCATGGACATCGACATCCCCCGGATCTTCGAGATGTACACCTATTACAATGTCTACGGCCTGAAGGAGCACGCGAAGAACATGTGGCGGGACTACGTGCGCCACGGCGGCAAGACCTTTGACGACTGCATCGGCTGCGGCGCCTGCGAGAGCAAATGTCCCCAGCATCTGGAGATCATAAAGAACCTGGAGATGGTCTGCGAACTTCTGAAGGACTGATACTATAGTGGGTTCACACGAAAAGGAAAGAAACGCTGCGCGTTTCAAATTGAATGCCCTTGCTCAGGGCGGGAGGCACGGGGGGACACCATCTCAGGCCGAAGGTTTCCCCCCGTGCGGGGGTTTCCTTGGCCGTATGGCATAACCTGACAGCTCGTAGCTGAATCGAAAATCGATTGTGTATCTCATGTCCTCGCGCGGACTGTGTTAGTACAGTTGAAACATGCGATGAACTCCGTCGGGGACGAAGTTCATCGGTTTGCTCTGCCGGGCCGGCGACGCAAACAGCGATCGAAACGCGCATTACACGGTCGCGAAGGAGAAAAGATGAGACTGATAGTTCAGCCTCGCGAATTCAAATCTGTCTTTGAATAGAACAGCGAAGTTCAAAGTCCAGCACCTTGCCCAATGCGCGCTTCGATCGCTGTTTCCGAGGCTCCAGCGCGACTGCGTCGGCGCAGGAAACCGTGAAACTGCGTCCTTGACGTAGTTTCACGTATGTTTCAGCTGACGCACCGTGGTCCGCTGGAGTTGCAAAGCAACTCCAGGAGAATGCTTTGCATTCTCCGTGCGTGGACATGGGATGTACAATCGATTTTCGATTCAGATATGGGTAGCCAGGATTATGCTCCTCGGCCAAGGGGGACCCTCGGGGGAGGGGCACCTTCGGCCTGAGATGGTGTCCCTCCCCCGCGCCTGCCCCGCGTAGGGGCATAAACCGTTTCCAAACGCGCAGCGTTTGTTTCCTTATGCGAAGGAAAGTTTTCTTTCCTTAATAGTGTGAACACACTATCATTACGATCCGGAGGTACCGGAAACACCGGAGGCATCTATGAAAACCTATATGTTCTGCAACGCCCACCTGGATCCCGTGTGGCTCTGGCAGTGGGAGAGCGGCATGAGCGAGGCCATTTCCACCTTCCGCTCCGCCGCGCGCCTAATCGACGAATACCCCGATTTCATCTTCAACCACAACGAATCCCTCCTCTACGAATGGGTGGAGGAGCACGAGCCCGCCCTCTTTGAAAAGATCCGGGAGCAGGTGAAGTCCGGCCGGTGGAAGATCGTCGGCGGATGGTTCCTGCAGCCGGACTGCAACATCCCGGCGGGGGAGTCCATCGTGCGGCAGATCCTCAGAGGGCGAATCTATTTTTACGACAAATTCGGCGAGGTCCCCGTGACGGCGGTGAACGTGGATTCCTTCGGACACGCCCGGGGGCTGGTGCAGGTGCTCCGTCAGTGCGGCTATCGGCACTACGTCAACATCCGCCCGGGCCGGGGGAACTACGACTTCCCGAACGAGGACTTCCTCTGGACCGGGTACGACGGATCGGAGATCCTGGTCCACCGCTCCGACAAGGGGTATAACTCCGTCCTCGGGCAGGCGGCGGAGGAGCTCTCGGGCACGGAGGATCGTCCCGGCTGGCTGAAGCGCCATGAGAACGAGGAAAACGCCCTCTATCTCTGGGGGGTGGGCAATCACGGCGGCGGCCCCTCCCGGAAGGATCTGGACGACATCGCGGCTCTGCGTGCGTCCGGCGCCGACCTCGTCCACTCCACCCCGGACGACTATTTCAAAACCGTCGACCGGGCGTCCCTGCCCGTGGTCAACCGGGGGCTGAACCACCTGATGGAGGGCTGCTACACGTCCATCATCCGGATCAAGCAGCTGCACCGGAGGCTGGAGAACGACCTCTGCATGACGGAGGCCATGGCGTCCCACGCGGCGCTCAGCGGGCTGTCCGTCTATGAGAAGGAGAAGCTGGACGACGCCTGGCGGGATCTTCTCTTTGCGGAGTTCCACGACTCCCTGCCCGGCTCCTGCATCCAGCCCGTGGAGGAGGACGTGATCCGGATGCTCCACCACGGCCTGGAGATCACGAACAAGCTGAAATCGAAGTACTTCCTGGCCCTGTGTGCCGGACAGGAGCCGGTTTCCGACGGGGACACGGTGCCGATCCTTCTGTACAATCCCCATCCGTTCCCCTATACCCAGCCCGTGGACGTGGAGTTCCTTTTGCCCCGGCAGATGTGGCACAAGGACTTCTCCAATCCCATCGCGTATATGGACGGCGTCAGGGTGCCCTGCCAGCAGGCGAAGGAGAGCGGCAACTTCTACATGGACTGGTGCAAGCGGATCATCATCGAGCACCCGCTCTCTCCCTTCTCCGTCACCCGCTTCGACGTGAAGTTCGAGACCATCCCCGCCCGTCCCGCCCCCACGGTGGAGCAGGCGAACCGGGAGCGATGGGAAGGCCGGGAGAAATGGGAGCGGCGCAATCTTCTGACGGTGGATACCGCCCGGGGACAGGTGGTTGTCAACACCCGCACGGGACTTGTCGATTCCTATGTTGTGGACGGGACCGAGTATCTGAAACCCGGGGCGCTGTCCCTGGAGGTCTTCCGGGACGCCATTTCCTGCTGGGACGGCCATCCGGAGCTGGATCTCCGCTATCCCGAGGGCCGCTTCACCCTCATGACTCCCGGCGAGGCCACGGACTTCTCCGGCGTCAAGGGACAGATCGTCTCCCCCGTCCGCGCCGTGGAGGAGGGAGAGGTCGAAACGGTCATCGAGGCCGACATGAAATACGGCGGTTCCCGGGCCTTGGTGCGGTATATCGTCGGCAAAATCTCGGGGGCCCTTGACATAGAGGTCCGGGTCTTCTGGGCGGAGAACGAGAAGCGGCTGAAGCTGCGGATCCCCACGGCGCTTGAAAACAGCGGTCATTTCGGCATGACCATGTTCGGGCGGGAAAAGCTCACCCCGGGCAGCCGCGGAGAGGACACCTTCTCTCAGTACTGGCAGGCCGTCGCCGATGAGGAGCGCGCTTTGACCGTGCTGGACGACGGCGTTTACGGTTCTGACTTTTCAGACGGCGTGCTCCGGGTGACCCTGCTCCGGTCCGCCGGCTACGGTTCCGGCCGGTCCGCCTGGGGAGAGCCCTTCCACGAGCCCATGTACCAGCAGCGAATGGATCAGGGCGAACGGCGGTACCGTTTCCGTCTCACCGGCGGCGAACGGGAGGAGCGCTTCAAAAATGTGGATCGTGAGGCGGCCATGTGGAACCGGACGCCCTACGGATTCGCCTTCTGTCCTTCGGGAGACGGGGAGAAGCCCGCGCCCCTCTGCACGATCGATGTGGAAAATGTCGTTCTCTCCTGCTTCAAGCGGAGCGAGCGGGACGGGGACGCCTGGATCCTCCGGCTTTACGAGGCCCAGGGGATCGCCGTGAAAGCCCACGTCGATCTGCCTGCCGCCGGATTGGCCTTCGACGCCGACTTCGAGCCCTTCGCCATCCGCACGTTCCTTCTGAAGGACGGCCGGATTTCGGAGACCGATATGCTGGAGGGCGCGGTCCCTCTGGCGGAGGAGGAAGGGAACTGATCCCGGCGCGAATAAAAAAACCGGACGTGGTATGCTTCGGCGAGGCATGACACGTCCGGTTTTTTGTACGGTGAAGGCTTCAGGATGTTCCGGCGGCAGGAGGTGAAAAACGAAAGAAGGCGCAATATGGGAGCGAAGACCGCTGTTTACAGTTTCGGATCCGGATTTACACGGCGGGCTGCTCTTCCTTTTTCCGGCTCTCCCGGACGAGGGTCACGGCGGAGACGGCCGCAACGACGGGTCCGGCGATCCAGAGGATCATGCCGAGCTTTCTGCTGTCACCGTGGATCTTTTCGGGATCGGCGGGATCGTAATAGATCCGGACCCGCTTGCCGACCTCGTAATCGGCGCTCCAGGTGTCCAGCCTGCTCTGTCTGGTCACGCCGTCCACGGTATAGGACACCAGGACCTCATGGTCGTACAGGTCGTATCCGTCCCCGTCCGTGCCCGTCCAGGTCTCCTCGATCTGTTCGATTATCGCGGTGGTACGGACGAATCCTCTGGTTTCAAAGAAGGACAGGTACAGTCCGAAGCCGAACAGGATCACGCCGAAAACGATGGCCAGGATCAGGGTGGTTTTTCTGCTCATGATGCGGTCCTCCGTAAGGATGATGGGGGTGTTGGCCGGCGGGTTTATTATACACCATCGGGCGGGGATGTGCAAGGGGGAGACTGTTTTCTGACACGCGCCCTTCGAATCCGGGTGAGCGGGTACCAGAGAAGGGGGACGCGGGACAGCTTTGAGTTAGTGACGGTGGATCTCCGATTTTCAATCGGCGCCGATCTGCGGTGTCAGTTTACTGACAGTTTGGCCGGGGCGCGGAATTCGCAGGAGGGGGATGCGGGACAGCTGAGCTTTAACGGCGGTGGATTCGCCGATCCTCGGATCGGCCGGGGCGCGGGAAAACAGTCCCCCGGACTGGTTTCTGACACGCGCCCTTCGAATCCACCTGATCGGAATCCAAATAAAAATGGACGCGCGAGGCGTCCGTTTTTATTTGGATGGGGGAAGGTGGATTCGAACCACCGAAGGCGGTGCCAGCAGATTTACAGTCTGTCCCCTTTGGCCACTCGGGAATTCCCCCGTAAGGGCAGCACGGAATTTGTTCCGGGCTGCGCTCAAGCTGGTGATCGGAGTCGAACCAACAACCTGCTGATTACAAATCAGCTGCTCTGCCATTGAGCCACACCAGCATGTTCACATCAACCGGTTCATCCGACTGAATGCCTGTACATTATAGCACCGGGACGCCGGTTTGTCAAGGGATTTTATAAAAAACGGGGGGATTTTCCTGTTGCGGAAATCCCCCCGTAGGCAACGGTCGCTCTTTATTTTTCTTCGCTGTCCAGGATCTTATAGAGCAGGGTATGCAGGGTGACGGCTTCCTCCTCCGTCAGGGGGATGCAGGCGCCGATCTGGGCGGGAACGTCACCGGCGCGGTTCTTCAGCGCGGCCCCTTCATCCGTGAGAAGGACGCAGACCACGCGCTCGTCTTCCTTGGAACGGGTCCGGAGGATATAGCCCTTGGCTTCCAGGCTCTTCAGAACGGGGGTGAGCGTGCCGCTGTCGAGGTGCAGCTTCAGGCCCATTTCCTTCTCGCTGAGGGGCGCCTTCTCCCACAGGACCAGCATGACGAGATACTGGGTATAGGTCAGGTTGAGGGAGGCAAGGAGAGGATGGTACTGCTTGATGACCTCTCTTGAAGCGGCGTAGAGGGGGAAGCAAAGCTGATTGTCAAGACGGAGGGCTTCTTCTGCGGTGCGGTTCATGGCGATTTCCTTTTCATGGGGGGGTATAGAATTATTAATTTTATTATAGCATAAAAGAATTCAAAAAACAAGCCGACATTGTATTTCTCCGCCTTAAATCGGGAATTCCGGTGCGGATTTTGAAAAAAAATGTCTTTATGCGACTACTACTGTAACTTTTCGCCGGACCGTGGTGCGCATCGGTTCGCGGGCGTCGTTTTACGCGGCGAGGTGGACGATATGCACGCCGTGTCCGGAGGGATCCCGTTCCCGGAAACAGTCGGCCACGCGGAGGGCAAAGTCCACCACGCAGGTACCGCCGACAGCCAGCAGGACCTCGATTTTCTCCTGGCGGCAGATGGAAGCGCCGATCAGTACGGATTCATTAAGCGGGGAGGGCTCCGCGCCGGACATTTCGAAAATCCGGAAGTCGCGGCCTTTTTCCGTCAGCCGTTCGCGCAGATCGGCCGGGAGGGAGGAACCGTAGAGGATCAGCAACCGGCGTCCGGCGGCGGTAAGGTCTTCCGCGACCCGGTCCGGCGTCGTCTCGACGTGGGTACGGAGACAGCATTTGTTTTCAGGGCAGTTCATAAGCATAACTCCGATCATTCAGTATGGTTTGGTCAAGGAAAATCCGGGGGGTGTCTGGCGGTGTAAAAAAGGACCGCGGGGTCCGCGATCCCTTCTTCGGCTGTTGGTACTGAGTTGTTCAGACGGTGGCGAAGGTCTGCACGCCTGCGTCGGGAGCGGCTGCCTTTACGGCTTCCACAACGGCCAGGACCTCGTCCACGGTCTTGTAGGCCAGGGTGCCGCAGGTGGCGATGATCTGACCGTTGGCGGCCTTCAGACGATAGCGGAACGCGCCGCCCTTGTCCTCGTACACCTCGAACTTCGGATGCTTCTTGGTCTCGAAGCCCTCGACGGTCTGGTTCTCCACCTCGCCGGCAGCGCTGTTCTTCACGCTGTCCACACCCTTTTTGCAGGCGGCTTCGGTGGTGTACACCTCGGAGGTCGCGATAACGCCGGCGTCGGTCTTGAGGTCGAACTTGAAGCCGGTAGCGGTCTGCTTGACGATGAATGTTGCCATATGATCCTCCCGGAAGAGAAAAATTCTGATTGTATTGTACCACATATGAACCCGGAATGCAAGCAAAAACGAAAGAAAAGATGAAAAGAGAACCGGATTTTGTGAAAAAAAGCCGTCCGCCGGAGCTGTGGGAAAAAGAAAACCCCCGATTCTTCCGAACCGGGGAAGGCGACATCCAGAATCGAACTGGAGAATGAAGGTTTTGCAGACCTCTGCCTTACCGCTTGGCTATGTCGCCGTACACATGATATTATACAGCACGGCGTTCGTTTTGTCAAGGGGATATCCGAAAAAAAGCGGGAGAGGAGCGGGAAAAATTGCCCTCCCTTTATCCCAGCTCCGGCACGCCGTCACGGAGAATGAGCCTCACGTCCGCAGCCGCTGGCCGGAAGAAGGACCTCCCCGCGCCCGAACGCCGGCCGGAGACGCGGGGCGAAAAGAACCCTTGCAAAAAGGCGCGGAATGTGCTATACTCGGATTGACAAAATTTACTCCCAAAGGAGCTGTGCCATGCCTTTCCATCTTCCGGACTACCACTGCGATCCCTCCACCCTCCACGTGGGATGCGAGGAACCCCGGGCATATTTTGTTCCGTTCCCCTCGGAAAATGACGCGGCCAACGAGAACCGCGGGCGGAGCGCGTTCTTCAAGTCCCTCTCGGGCGAATGGGCCTTCCGCTTCTTCAAATCCCTGAACGACGTCTGCTGCCGGGACATCACCGGCGAGGGCTTCTCCACGGAGAACTTCGACCGCATGACCGTCCCCATGAGCTGGCAGATGGCGCTGGGCCGGGGCTACGACGTGCCGAACTACACCAACGTCAACTACCCCATTCCCGTGGACCCGCCCTACGTGCCCGACGAGAATCCCTGCGCCCTCTATGTGCGCGACTTTGCCATTCCCTCCGCCATGAAGGGGAAGAAGGTCTACCTGAACTTCGAGGGCGTGGACTCCGCCTTCTACGTCTGGGTCAACGACACCTTTGCCGCCTACTCCCAGGTCTCTCATCTCTCCACCGAGATCGACGTCACCGGCCTGGTCCACGAGGGGAAGAACACCCTCAAGGTGCTGGTGCTCAAGTGGTCCGACGGCACGTATCTGGAGGACCAGGACATGTGGCGGATGTCCGGCATCTTCCGCGAGGTCTACCTGCTGTTCCGGGATCCCGTCCATATCCGGGATATCTTCGTCAAGTCCGTCCTTTCCGACGATTATAAGAACGCCCGCTTCACCGCTGAGCTGTCCCTGACCGGCTGCGCCGAGGTGGCCTGGAAGCTGGACTGCCCCTGCGGCAAGACCGTCTCCTCCGGTGTGCTGACCGCGGACGGCGAGGCCTCTGTTGAGATCCCCGAGATCGAGAACGCGAAGCTGTGGAGCGACGAGGAGCCGAACCTCTACACCCTGTACCTGGCCTGCGGCTCCGAGCACATCGCCCTGCCCATCGGCGCGCGGAAGATCGAAATCAAAGACAAGTGCATCCTCATCAACGGGAAGAAGGTCAAGGCCAAGGGCGTCAACCGCCACGACAGCCATCACCTGCTGGGCCACGCCACGCCCTTCGAGCACATGAAGCGGGACATCATGATCATGAAGGCCCACAACGTCAACATGGTCCGCACCTCCCACTATCCCAACGATCCCCGGTTCACCGCCCTCTGCGACAAGTACGGCCTCTACGTCTGCGACGAGACGGACATCGAGACCCACGGCATGCACCCCTGGAACGGTCTCTCCGACAATCCGGAATGGGAAAAGGCCTACGTCGACCGGGCGCAGCGCATGGTGGAGCGGGACAAGAACCATCCCTCGGTCATCTTCTGGTCCCTGGGCAACGAATCGGGCCTGGGCCGCAACCACGCCGCCATGACCGCCTGGATCAAGAGCCGGGACACCTCCCGCCTGGTCCACTACGAGGGCGCGCACTCCGGCTACAACAACGGAGAGCACAAGCGCGACGTGACCGACGTGGAAAGCCACATGTACCCGAATCCCCAGTGGTGCGCAGAGTACTGCGAGGATGAGAAGTTCGACCAGCCCCTCTTCCTCTGCGAATACTCCCACGCCATGGGCAACGGCCCCGGAGATCTGGGCGCGTACTGGAAGGTCATCGAGAGCCATGATGAATTCTTCGGCGGCTGCGTCTGGGAGTTCATCGACCATTCCGTGGCCGTCGGCGATCGGTACGGCAATCCCTCCTTCACCTACGGCGGCGACTTCGGCGACCATCCCAACGACGGCAACTTCTGCGTAGACGGCCTGGTCTATCCCGACAGACGGCCCCATACCGGTCTGAAGGAGCTGAAGCAGGCCATCATGCCCGCCGCCGTCACCGAGGTGAAGCCCGGCACCTACGCCATAAAATCCCGCCGGTATTTCAGGGACTTCTCCGACCTGTCCTGCGCCTGGGCGGTGAAGCGGGACGGGAAGGTTCTCATGTCCGGCGTGTATCCGAATCTCTGCATCGAGCCCCAGGGTACGGAGGAATTCAAGCTGTTTGACGAGCTTCCCGCAGGCGGCGTCGTCACCGTGGACTTCTCCTTCCGTCAGAAGGTTCCGACGGAATGGGCGGACGCGGGCTACGAGGTGGGCATCGCCCAGTTCGTGTATGAAAACGAGGTGCCCGTCTATCAGGCTCCCGCCACACTCTATCCCGTGGAGACCGAGGTCTGCCGCAAGTTCATCACCGTCACGGCGGGCGAGACCGTCTACACCTTCTGCCGGACCTGCGGCATGATCAAGGACATCACCGACAACGGCGAGCACCTCATTACGAAGCCTATCGTCCCGCAGATCTGGCGCGCGCCCACGGACAACGACCGCAACGTGCGCTGGCAGTGGCAGAGAGAGGGTATGGACGAGGCGAAGATCAAGTGTTACGCCTGCGATCTCGTTGAGGCCGACGCGGAGCATGCCGTGATCCGGGCGAAGATTTCCATGGGTTCAGCTCCCCACGATCCGCTGTTCCATGCCGACGTGACCTACACCGTCCGGTATGCCATGGGCGTGAAGATCGAATTCGACGTGAAGTGGCGCGACATGTCCCATCCCAACCAGTGGGACCGCAGCAAACGGGAAAAGGTGTTCCGTCCCCGCTTCGGCGTGCGTCTCACCATGCCCGAGGGTGCCGAGCAGATGCGCTACTTCGGCTACGGACCCATGGAGAGCTATGAGGACAAGAGACTGGCCGCGCGCCTCGGCGAGTACAGCTCCACCGTCACCGAGAACTACGAGCCCTACGTGTTCCCGCAGGAGAATTCCTCCCACTGGGGCTGCCGCTGGGCGGATGTGCACACCGTCGCGGGCCACGGGTTCCTCTTCTCCTCCGCCGAGCCCTTCTCCTTCAACGCGTCCCACTTCTCCCCCGAGCAGCTGACGGAAAAGGCCCATCACTACGAGCTTGAGCGGGAGCCCGAGACCACGGTGATCCTGGACTGCCGTCAGTCCGGCATCGGCTCCAACTCCTGCGGCCCCGCTCTTCCCGAGCACCTGCGGTACCAGGAAGACGAGACCGTCTGCTCCGTGGTGATCCAGCCCGTGTTCGCCGCCGAGGCCGATCCCTACAGAGAGTCCCGCAGAGCCTGGTAAAGCGCGTCAAACCCGTACAGGCGACCGAAAACAGTATCGACCGCTCTTTCCCCAACCCGGGAGAGGGCGGTTTTTCCTTCCCGCTTGACAAATCCGGGGCGGCGGTGTACAATGAAGGCCGACTGAATCAAACAAGGAGCGACAACGCCGATGCAGCAGGATACCAGCCTGAACAATCCCCGGGATTCCGGGCTCACCTGGAAGAACATCATCCTCCCCGCCTATGAGGTGCGGAAGCGGAAGGAGCAGAAGACCGCCTTTATCGACATGCTGAAAAACCATTTCGGCGACCGGATGAAGGTGGAGACCTGCGGATCCCTCGTGAAGAGCCGCAACATCGTCATCGGGGATCCGGAGACCGCCGACGTGGTGTACACCGCCCATTACGACACCTGCGCCGGGCTGCCCTTTCCGAACTTCATCACCCCGAGGAACCTGTTCCTCTTTCTCCTGTACCAGATCGCCGTGGCCCTTTTATTCGTAGTGCCGCTCTTTGCCCTGGTCTTCGCTGTGGCATGGCTGACCCGCGATCTGCCGGACCTGTGGGGACTGCTGCTGACGGAGGGGATCCTCATCGCGGGCATCGTCTTCATGCTGTGGGTGTTCATGGGCAACCATCCCAATCCCCACACCGCCAACGACAACACCTCCGGCACCGTGGCCGTGCTGACCCTGGCGGACCGGCTGGCGGGAGAGCGGGCGGCCTTCATCCTCTTCGACAACGAGGAGAACGGCCTTCTGGGATCCGCCGGGTATGCCGCCGCCCATCCCGAGGTGAAGAAGAACCGGCTGATCGTGAACCTCGACTGCGTATCAGACGGCGGCCATATCCTCGTTCTCTTCTCGAAGAAGGCGGAGCGGCTGCCCGTTTACGCCGTCCTGCGGGAGGAGGCGGAGCGGATTTTTGCCGGAGATTCCCGCACCTGCGAGGTCTGCCCGAAGAAGGGGACCATCTATCCCTCCGACCAGGCGAATTTCCAGGTGTCCGCCGCCGTCTGCGCTCTCAACGAGTCGAAGCGGATAGGCCTCTATATGGATAAGATCCACACCGCGAAGGACACCGTTTTCGACGACCGCAACCTGGAGCTTCTGACCGACCTGTTCTCCTCCCCGGCCATCTTCCGTTCCTTCGGCGGGAAGGCGTGAGGGATAAGGGACATTGCCTTCCGCATACGGGAAAAGAGCTGTTTCACGCGGCTCTTTTTCATTTGCCGGGGCGGATTGACACGACCTGCGGGGCATGCTATAATGGGATCAACCGAATCACAAGGAGGACGCGTCATGCAGGCGAACGAAAAGAGTTTCCCTTCCTTCATCCTCGATCCGGAGACCGGGTATTTCCGGCGCGGGGGCGTGGAGGTCATGGCCTTCGACGACTTTTATCCGGAGGGCCATCAGTCCGGCGTCAGCGTCATCATGCACGGCAGGCGGATCGCCGCAAACGGGGACCTGCGCTTCGAGCCCGCCCCCGGCCAGTGGCAGCCCGTCCCGAAAAAGACCGGACGGACTCAGGATCCCTCTGACAACAGCATCACCGCCGCCATGATTTATCCGGATCCCGACCGCCATCTGACCGGCTTCAACCCCATGATCTACCCGGACTTCCGCTTCTCCTACACCGTCACGACAACGGGAGAGGGGGAATCCGTCACGGTGGACGCCCAGACCGACCGGCCCGTACCGCCGGAATATCTCGGCAAGCTCTCCTTCAATCTGGAGCTGTTCCCGGGGGTCCTCTTCGGCATGTCCTGGATCATGGATGAGAAAACCGGCGTCTTTCCCCGTCAGCCGAACGGACCCGTGGAGGCGCGGGATCCCCTCTATCCCCTCCGCATCCGGGAACCCCTGCGGGACGGCGTCCTCACCGTCGATCCAGACCGTCTGTCGGGGCAGGGGACGGGCTACAATCCCATGACGGCGGACGAGCTGACGGCAGTGCCCTACGCCGCCGGACACCGCTTCACCCTCTGCCCGGAGGATCCCCTGATCCGCATGACGGTGGTATCGGAGGACGCGGAGCTGCGCCTTTACGACGGGCGCATGAACCACAACAACGGCTGGTTCGTCCTCTCCTCCCCCCTGCCCGCCTCCGGAAAGCTCCGCTGGGTCATCACGCCCCATTCCGAAGAGAGCTGGATCCATCCTCCCGTGCTCCAGATTTCCCAGGTGGGCTACCATCCGGATCAGCCGAAGATCGCGGTCTGCGAGCTGGACAGGCGGGACACGGAAACCGGGGAGGCCGTTCTCTGCCGGATCGGGGAGAGCGGGGAGGAGGAGGCCGCTGTTCTCGGCGGGACGGAGTGGGGCCGCTTCCTGCGCAGCCGGTATGTGCTCTTCGATTTCTCCGACGTGAAAACCGAGGGGCTCTACCGTCTCAGATGCGGCGGATCGGAGACGCCCGTGTTCCGCATCGCCCGGGACGTCTATGACCGGGGCGTCTGGCAGCCGGTGCTGGAGTACTTCCTTCCCGTGCAGATGTGCCATATGCGGGTCAGCGAGAAATACCGGGTCTGGCACGGCCTCTGCCACAACGACGACGCCCGCATGGCTCCCGTGAATTACAATCACATCGACGGCTACGCCCAGGGCCCCTCCACCCTGACGAAGTACGCGCCCGGCGATCCCGTTCCCGGACTGAACCGGGGCGGATGGCACGACGCGGGGGACTTCGATCTGCGGGTGGAATCCCAGGCCGGGGAGGCGTACATCCTGGCCCTGACCTACGAGGCCTTCAGGGTGGATTACGACGCCACCGCCATTGACGAAGAGAAGAAAAACGTGGAGATCCACCAGCCCGACGGCAAGAACGACATCCTTCAGCAGATCGCCCACGGCCTCTTGACCGTCGTCGGCGGGTACAAAGCTCTGGGGCGGCTTTACCGGGGCATCATCTGCTCCGATCTGCGCCAGTACGTTCTTCTGGGAGACGCCTCGACCATGACCGACGGCGAAGCCGGGAACGGGGACGACCGCTGGGTCTTCACGGAGGACAATCCCGCAAGAGAGCTGACCACGGCGGCGGAGCTGGCTGCCTGCGCGAGGGTCATGCGGGGCTTCGATGACGCCATGGCCGACGACGCCCTCCGGGTTGCGGAAGAGCTGTATGAGAAAACCGACGCGTCCCGGGCTGTGACCGCAAAGCTGCATGCGGCGGCCGAGCTCTATCTGACCACGGGCGGCGAACTGTACCGCTCCTTCCTGCTGGAGCAGACCGAAACCGTATGCAGAAACATCGGCTCCCTGGGCTGGATCATGGCCAGAGCGCTCCCGGCCATCGGGGACGAGACCTTCTCCGCCGCCGTCCGGGAGGCCCTTGTTCCCGTGGCGGAGGACGTGAAAAGGAGAAGCGCGGAGACTCCCTACGGCATTCCCTACCGTCCCCACATCTGGGGCGCGGGCTGGGACATCCAGAGCCAGGCCTTCCGCCACTACTTCCTGTACCGGGCCTTCCCGGAGCTCTTCGGACCGGAGCTTCTGTGCAATGCCCTGAACTTCATCCTGGGCTGTCATCCGGGGGAGAACACCGCGTCCTTTGCCTCCGGGGTGGGGGCCGTCTCCGCCACAACCGCTTACGGAGCCAACCGGGCGGACTGGTCCTACATCCCCGGCGGCGTGGTGTCCGGGACCGCCCTGATCCGCCCCGACCTGCCCGAGCTTCTGGAATTCCCCTTCCTGTGGCAGCAGACGGAATATGTCATGGGCGGCGGATCCTCCCACTACATGTTTCTGGTTCTGGCCGTCCGGAGCCTGTTCGAGGACTGACGGCGGGAAAGCGGACAGAATATAAAAAAACGACTGACGTTCTTCACCGGGCGTCAGTCTGTTTTATGGCGGGGGTATTATTCCCGTATATCCGTGAATCCCGCGGCGGTCAGGGCGTCGCGCAGATCATCCACGGCGTTCTTGGCCGCGTTGTCCTCCACGATCAGGGTGACGGGCGTGCCGGATGGAAGGGAACCCAGCTCCGCCGTCAGATCCTCCAGAGAATGCTCCGCGTTGCCGTAGGTCACGTTGTTGTAGTTGTACTCCCGGCCCTGCACGCGGATCTCGATTCCCACCGCCACGGTGACCGACGGCTGCTCCTCTTCGACCGTGGTTTCCCCGGCGGGCTTCGCGTCGTTTATCAGGCCGAATCCGTTTCCGGGGCCCAGGCCGAAATGACCCGCGCCGAAATAGAGCAGAGCCAGAACGGCAGCCGCTCCGCCCACGCCTGCGGCAACCCGTCCGCCGCCGCCTCTTTTCTTTCCGTTCTCTTCGCTCATAGGAAGCACCTCACCTTGATATATTGATGGTATTTACGTACAGATTGCCCCATGCCGCCTGGGCCTTCTCCAGCCCGGAGAGGACGTTCTGGCAGATGAGATGGGTGCCGAGAACGCTCCCGTCGTAGACGAACGTGACGAGCGCCGTGTCGCCGTCGGTCAGCCCGAGAGCACGGAGCAGCGCGGGGACGGCCTCGGAGATCTCCTCCCCGGGTATGATCTGCCCCACGGGATTCTCTCCCCGCACGGCGTTCAGGGTCCAGTCGGGGGAGTCATCCTCCTTCATGAGAATGAGGGAGAGGGAATCCCCCCGTCCGAAGGCCTCCAGCGCCCGCTGATTGCCCGCCGCGTTCTTGTCCAGCCCCGCGAGCCGGTCCCATTCCGCATCCATCCGGTCCCGCTCCGCGTCAAGACGATTCTGTTCCGCGTCCAGGTCCGCCAGCTTTTCCTCGTATTCCGCCCGCGCTGCCTGCGCCTCCTCCTCCGCCCGGCCCGCGTCGAAGGAGCCGTACAGCACGAAGAAGAACAGGATGATCAGCACGATGTCCAGAAGGGAGGTGAAGTCCAGGGGCGTGTCCCGGTATTTCATGCGCGTCCCTTTCTCTTCTTTGCCTTTTCCTGCTTCAGGTCGATGTTTTCCGCCTTCCCGTCGATCAGAGCGGACACCTTTTCGATGTTGTCGCTGACGGAGGTGGAAATGAAGGCGTTGGCCAGCTTGAAGATCAGGGCGAAGATGATGCCCCAGGCCGTGGAGGTCAGGGCGTCAAAGAAGCTGCTTTTGGCCACAGCCAGCGCCGCGTCCCCGGTGAAATCCAGCTGGAGGAGGGCGAAGACCGTCCCCAGCATGCCGAGGAGGGGAAAGATGGTGATCAGCGTCAGGAAGAGAGAATAGAAATTGGTCAGCCGCTTGTATTTGTACCGGGAGTAGTGGTTTTCGCTTTTCCAGGTGTCGAATTCCTCCTCCACGCTGCGGTTCTCGTTCCGCACGATGACGAGGCAGACCAGGGCCAGAAGCGCCGCCGCGAAGATGTACCAGTCGGAGCCCGCGCTTTTCAGCATTTTTTCGATAAATCCCATGTGCTCCCTCCGCTCCGTTGATGGACGGCTTCATTATAACATACGTTCCGGCGAAAATCAAGCATATCCGACAGGATGTGACAAAGGACGCGCCCCGCTCCGCCTTTTTCCCGGCCCCGGTTTACATCCCCGGCCGGATGTGGTATAATCGCCGTGAGAGATGCGCCCTGAAGGAGGACCGCTATGCAAAACCGATTCGGCATGTTTATCCACTGGGGACTGTACGCTATCCCCGCCGTCCACGAGCAGGTGCTGGCCCGGGGAGACTGGCGCCACGAGGACTACGAAGCGCTGGCCGGTCAGTTCAATCCCGTGCTGTACGATCCGGACGAATGGGTGCGGCTGGCGGCGGAGGCCGGGATGCGCTATATCTGCTTCACCGCCAAGCACCACGACGGCTTCTGCCTCTGGGATACGAAGCAGACCGACTACAACGTTATGCACACCCCCTACGGCCGGGATACCCTCTATATGCTGGCCGAAGCCTGCGCAAAGCACGGGATGGATCTGTCGATCTATTATTCCATCCCCGACTGGCATCACCCCGCCGCCTATAATCCCCTGTCCTCCCATCAGTGGAAGGCGAAGGACCCCGGCCATCCGGACATGGCGGCCTATATCGCTTTCGTCAAGGCCCAGGTGCGGGAGCTTCTGACGGGGTACGGGAAGATCTATTCCTTCTTCTGGGATATCCCACCGCAGATCGGGGATCCCTCCGTCAACGCGCTGGTGCGGTCCCTCCAGCCCGGCATTCTCATCAACGACCGGGGCTTTGACCGGGGGGATTTCGCCACCCCCGAGCGGACGGTTCCGGAGGGCGACCGGTTCACCGCCATGACCGAGGCCTGCCAGTCCGTGGGAGCGGAGAGCTGGGGATACCGAGCCGAAGAGGACTATTTCACGGCCCGCCATCTCATGTCCTCCGTGGACAAGATCATGGCCATGGGCGGCAGCTATCTTCTGAACGCGGGACCCACGGCGGAGGGCGTCATTCCGGAGAAATCCCGGGAGCTGCTCCGCCGCATCGGACGCTGGTACCGCCGCGCCGCAGAGGGCCTGGAGAACACGGAGGCCCCCGCCCGGACCTATACGCTCCGGGGACGCGAACCCTGCATCGTCACGGAGCGCGGCGGGAGCACCTATTTCCACTTCTGGCGGGGTCTTGACACCACGGCCCTCACCTTCCTCGACGAGGACCTCCCGACGCCCGCCCGGGCCACGCTTCTGAACAACGGCGCTGCGCTGACTCTCCGGTACGGAACCCTGCCCACCCTTATGGACCCGGACCACGTGGCCCGGCGGCAGGTGTGGTCCATTGCGGATATCCCGGCGGACGAGATCCCGGACGAGCCTCCGGTGATCCGGGTGGAGTGGGCGTGACGGCTTTCCGGGTATAAAAAAGGCTCCGGCCGCCGTGCAGTGCGGTCAGAACCGGTTAAGGCCCATTGATGGAACGATTATTTTTACATTATGGAAAACAGCCGGACAGGGAAGACGAAATTCCCTGCCCGGCGCTTTTTGTGCTGAGACAGCGTGCCGAACACCGGCATTCGGATACCGGAAATCGTCTCAGCGGGGCCGTCATTCCTCGTATTTTCCTCTGACAATGACCTTCTGGGCGTCGATGTCTCCGTTCACGTCGCCTTCCACGGTGACGGTGCTGCCCGCGTCGATATCCCCGCTGACGCTGCCCGTGACGGACACCTTGCCGCCCGCGTTCACCTCGCCGTTCACATCGCCGCCTACGTTTACGTCCCGTCCGGCTTCCAGATCGCCGCCGACCTCTCCGCCCACGGAGGCCGAACCGCCCGCGTTGAGGTCACCGCCGACATTGCCGCCCGCGTTTACGGCTCCGCCCGCATTGAGATCTCCACCCACATCGCCGCCGACGGTGACGGTGCCGCTGCGGGAGGAGATATCTCCGCTGACGCTGCCTCCTACGCTCAGGTTGAGATCGCCCTGGGTGCTGATCTCCCCGTTGAGGTCGCCGCCCACGCTGACGGACTGCGCGCCCGCCACGTCGCCGTTGATGTCGCCGGACACGATGACAGTGTTCACCCCGGAGAGATCCCCGTCGTAGTCGCCGTCGATATGAACCTCCGAGTCGCCGTTCCCGGTCCCCGCGTTCATGATTTTGGCCGTTACGGCGCGGCTGAAATCGCCGGAGACGCTGCCGCCCACGGTCAGATCCCCGCCGCAGGAGGCATCCCCGTCCACGTCGCCGTCCACGCGGAGATTGCCCTCGGCCGAGGCGTCCCCGTCCACGTCGCCGTCCACGGTCAGATCCCTTCCGGCGGAGGCGTCGCCGTCCACATCGCCGTCCACGGTCAGATCCACCGCCGCGGTGACGTCGCCGGAAACGTCTCCCTCGATGCTGACCGTGCCGTCCGCCGTGACGTCGCCTTCCACATTGCCGCTGACCTGCACGCCGGAGGAGGAGAACACGCTGCCCTCCACATTGCCGTTGACCGTCACGGAGGCCGCCGTGGAGAGCTCGCCGCAGTAGTCGCCGTTGATGGTCACATTGGCGCCGTCGTTTTCATGCCCATCGCCGTTCTCCGACACGCCGATTCCGGCAGATTTCTCCCCGGACACCGCGCCGCATTTCAGCTCCAGCCCGGCGTTAGCGTTTCCGCAGACATCGCCGCAGGTGAGGTTCAGACCGGCCTGGGCGGGACCGTTGACGTTTCCGCGCACCAGCATGTCCAGTCCGCTGACTGCCTTGCCGTTCACGTCGCCCTCCACGGTCACGGACAGCTCGGAACGCAGGGAGCCGCCCACGCCGTGCACGTGGATGTGGACGAAATGAGCGGGATTGCCGGTGAAGGAGGTGACGATCTTCCCGTCCTTCACGAAGCAGATCTCGTACTCCCCGTCCTCCCCGCCGAAATCGAACTGAACCTCCGACGCGGGCAGGGACCAGCCGTCCGGGTTCACATGGAAGTGCTCGCCGCTCTCTCCCGCCGCCGTATGCGCCGCCATTTCCCTCGTAACGGTCTCCTCCGCCTCCCGGGCCATACGGTCGAATTGGGGCTCCATTGCCCCGATTTCCCGGTTCATGCGGTCAAGCTCCGCTTCCATCGATTCGATTCCCGGGGCCATGCGGTCAGATTCCGGTTCCAGGGTGCGGACCTCCTCCTCGAGGCTCTTCCCCATGGTGTCAAATTCCTCCGCCCAGCCGCGCAGCTCTTCCTCCTTCCGCTTCCGTTCCGCTATGGCTTCCTCCAGCTTTTTTGCGGCCTCGGTACGGGCGGTGTCCCTGGCTTTGGCTGCCTCTTCCCGCATCTTTGCCGCGTCCGCGCGGGCCTTTTCCGCGATATCCGCCGCCTGACGCCGCATTGCCTCGCCCATCCGCCGGTATTCCTCCGCCTTGTCCTTCAGGGAGGCCTTCATGGCTGCCTGACGCTGACGGGCCATGTCCGCCGCCTCCGCCATCGCCTTCTTGAGATCCTCCGCGTTCACCGCGCCTTCCCTGTCCTGTACCGGCGGGGTCGGGAGGTCGCCCATGCCGGGGACGGGGATCGGAGGGATATCGATATGGAGAGGGTTATCTCCGCCGCTCTCTTCTTTTTCTTCGGCTTTCCCTTCGCCCGGAAACGTCTCCTCTCCGGCGGGAAAGGCGGCCTCCGGGGGTATATCCTCACCCGCCGCGCCGTCCTCCTGCCGTGCTTCGGTTTCTGCGGGCACGGGCCCCTCCTCCGCGGTTTTGGTTTCCTCAAGGCCCAGGATGGCGTTGATGTTCTCCCCGAAGATCTCCGCGATCCGGGGCAGGGTCAGAATGTCCGGCAGAGTCTCGCTGCGTTCCCACTGGGACACGGCCTGATGGGTGACGCCCAGCATGTCCGCCAGCTCCGCCTGGGTCAGTCCCTTCTGCTTTCTCAGCTCCGCGATGCGCTGTCCGATGATGGTTCTGTCCGTCATATCCGTTCTCCTCGTCATTATGTATGTTTTTTCACAGCCGCCCTCTGCGCAGATGCCGGACGGCCGGTTCGGATCCGTGTCTCCACGATAGCACAAACCCGGCCGGATTGCAATAAAGCTGTTCTTGAATTTACGAAAATTTCAAAATTCAAGCTTCGCTTGCCGAAATTTGCGTTAAACTGGTCGAATGTTGTGAATAATGGCATAAAATGGCAGGATAGGCCGCTGGAAAATCGGCAGAAAATGGTAAAATAATTGGTAAATTTAGGCAAAATCTGGATTTCAATATATACTTGAATTTCTGCATAACGGAGAATATCAATGCATATTTCCGGCCAAAAGCGCGGATTTCCGGTATGCGCATACACCGGCGGGGCGGTATTCCGACGGGCGTTTTTCATACGGACGAGCCTGGGAGCGTCCCGTGTTCACTGATCTGTGTGAGGGGCGGGAAGGTGTTCGCCGTCGGGGGCGGATTCCGCGTCGTTCCGCAGGGAGGACGGCGTGCGGCCCATGTTCCGGCGAAAGACTGCGGAGAACAGCGTCGGATCCGGATATCCGCAGTACTCCGCTACCTCCGCCACGGAGAGATCCGTCTCCCGGAGCAGCCGCGCAGCTTCCTTCATGCGGCAGGCGGTGAGATACCGCGCCGGGGTCGTATGGTAAAACCTTTTGACAAGCCGCGCGAGATAATAGGGATGGTAATTCAGCGCAGCGGCGATCTGCTCCGCGTTGACCGGACGGCGGTAGTTGTGCTCGATGTATCGCAGCACGCCCGCCGCCTTTTCCTCCGCCGGAGAAAGCGGCCTCTCCGCCCCTCCTCCCGCCAGCCGGAGCGCGCCGAAGAGGACGGCCTTGACAAGACCCGAGCAGAAGGGCTCCGAATATGCGCTCCAGTGTTCGGTCTCGTCCCTGATCCGGATGAGGTAAGCGTCGATGTCCCCGCCGTCCCCGAGGAGAAGGGGAAAGGGAGCGAGGTCCCTGGCGGGGAGTCCCTGATCGACGAGATACTCCGGATGAAAGGCGGAGAGGCGCACGGGCGGGAGGTACGGCTTCACACCGCATTCCTGCCGCAGATCGAAGGTGATGCAGCAGAGATCGAAGCCCTCCGGCCCGTCCGCGGGCGTGAAGCGGTAGGGCTGCCCTGGGGCGAGGAGGAGGACGGCGCCCTCGTTCATGAGCACTTCCTCCCGGCCATCCATGGTGAGCAGCGCCCGTCCCCGGTGGATGGAGAAGGCCCGCATGTGGTAGGAAATGTTCAGGTCCTCGTCGCGAAACTGCCAGTTCGGGAAATAACCGGCGGAGCGCAGGATCGGATTGATATCGGAAGGGAGGGACATGGGGGATCTCCTCTCAAACAGGTTTGAAATCCGCAAATGCTGTTTGGATATTCTGATGGATTCTCCGGCGGAATCAGGGTATAATCAGTATACCATATCCAATGAAAAACCGCAACCGGGAAGGAGAAACTGTCATGAAACGATGCCTTTGCCTGCTGCTGTCCGCGCTCATGCTGTCCGGCTGCCTCGCGGCCTGCTCGGGCGGAAAAACGGAGGAAACGCTGCCCGACGCCGGATCCGCCGCAGTCGGAGAACCGGTTCCGGAGGATGGAGAGGCCGAAACGGAAGCCGCCTCCGATCCTCTTCCGGACAGGGATTTCGGGGGAGCCGATGTCACGGCCCTGATCCGCACGGAATGGGCCTATGAATTCCTGCCGGACGAGGGCGGGAGCGACGCCATGGTCTCCGAAGCCATCGCCGAGAGGAACAACCGCGTGGAGGAGAAATACAACGTCAGGCTGAAATTCGAGGACACCCGGGGCGACTGGGGGAACAAGGACAATTTCATCAACGCCGTGCACAACAGCGTTCTGGCTGGGGACGGGGCCTATGATTTCGTCTCCGGCTATCAGGCCACCATCGTGCAGAACGTCACCATGGGGGATTTTCTGAACCTCCTGGAGCTGCCGTACATCGATCTCTCCAGCGCATGGTGGACGCGGAAGGGCGTGGACGCGCTGACGGTGAACAACCGCTGCTTTATCGCCACGGGGGACATCACCGTGACCATGCTGGAATACCTCTACTGCATGTACTGGCAGAAGGAGCTGGCGGCCGCCAACGGTCTCCCCGATCTCTACGCCCTCGTGGATTCCGGCAAATGGACCCACGACAAGCTGAAGGAGCTGATCGCCGGGACCTCCCTGGACGTGAACGGGGACGGATCCATGACCGACGCGGACCGGTTCGGCCTGATCGCCGGCGGGGATTACCTGCGGCAGTATCTGGTGGCCTACGACACCCCGGTGGTTTCCGTGAAGGCCGACGGCACCCCGTACCTGTCCTGGAACACCGAGCACACGGTATCCGTGGTGGAGAGCCTGGTCTCCCTATACAACAACAGCGGCGAGACCTTTATCTCCTCCGACAAGACGCTCCTGACCGGCCTCTTCCGGAACGGGCAGGCACTCTTTGCGGCAGGGCTGTTCGGTCAGGCCGCCGCCATGCGCGATATGGAAGCGGATTTCGGCATTATCCCCTATCCCAAGTTCGACGAGGCGCAGGCGGATTACCTGACCTCCACCAACAACAACGTGTCCATGATCTGCGTGCCGGTCACCTGCGGGGATACCGATGCCGCGGCCTTCGTCATCGAGGCGCTGTGCCGGGAGAGCACGGACACCGTTTCCGCCGCCTTCTACGACACCGCCCTGAAATCCAAATACGCCCGGGACGACGATTCCGCCCGCATGATCGATCTGATCCGGGGCTCCCTGTCCTTCGACTTCGGCTGGGTCTACTCCACGGTTCTGAACCTCGGCAATTCCTATCAGATGTTCGTGGAGGAGAACAACACCGATTTCGCCTCCTACTACGCTTCCCGGGAAAACGAATACAATGCGGGGCTGGAAAACATCCGGGCCACCTATTTCGACTGAGCGGAGGCGTCATGGAGAAGGCGTGGAATTTTATCTGGGAGAGGTTTTTTGACCACCGCACCTGCCTCTTTTACGATTATCTCGTGGACAGCCCGGAGAGCGGGGATATCGTGGCCCGTCCGGACGCGGCGACCTGGCACCTGCCCGACCCGGAGCTGATCCGGCGGGACCTCCCCAATCCCTGCGGCCACGGAACGGGGATGGAGGACTCCGTCCTGACGGCAGGCACTGCCATGGACACCGTCGCCGCCCGGTACGCGGTCACGGGGGAGGAGCGGATGCGCGGCCTGGCGTCGGATATCTACCGGGGGATGGAGCTCTGCATGGACGTCTGCTCTCGTCCGGGCTTTGTGGCCCGCAGCGTCTCTCCGGCGGACGGCGTGAGTCACTATTCCAACTCCTCCCGGGATCAGTTCACCCACTGGGTCTGGGGGGCATGGGTCCTTTATCGCTCCCCGCTTTCGGATGAAGGGCAGAGGGATTCCGTACGGAGGCATCTTTCCGCCATCGCCGCCCGGTGCGAGGAGGACGTGCGGGAGGAAAACGGCTGGAACCTGCTCCGAGAGGACGGGCGGATCGGGATCGTCTCGCAGATGTGGGGGGAGCTCGGCCCGCATGAATACCTCCGGCTCCCCATGTTCTACGCCGCCGCCTGGAAAACCACGGGGGAAGCGCACTGGGGCAAGATGTACCGGCAGTACCGGGAGGAGGCATACCGCCGGTCTCTGCCGTTTCAGTGCGCCTCCGGTCAGACCTACATCGGCCTTCAGATGCAGTACTCCCTCCGCCTGCTTTACGAGGCCGAGGAGGAGGAGGAATGGCGGGAGAAATACCACGGGCTCATGCGGAATCTGGCACAGCAGTACGGCGTTATGGCCGTTCCCCGGGCTAAGGCGCTCATGACCCCGGAGGCGCTGGCCGGGCTGAACTGGGCCTATCAGCCGTGGAACAAGGTCCGGGCGTATTACGTCGGATTCATCGGGGACAAGATCTATTACAACCCCGGCCAGAGCGAATACCGGGAAAACCGGGCCTTTTATCCGCTGCGGGCCGTCGGGGAGTGCGCCGCCGTTGCCGCTCTCTGCCCGGGGTATCGGCTGCCGGAGGGGACCCTCAAAGCGATCGAAGAGCTGGCGGAGGCCGTCGACTATGACCGCCATCACACCTGCGCCCCCCTGGCCCTGGTCAACGCGTACTGGCGGATGAGGACCTGACTGCCCGCGCCTGGAGGACATTTCCCGCAGAATGAACAAGCAAAAGACGCTCGTTTCCGCAATTGCACCTTACGGAAGGGAGCGTCTTTTTGCGATGCTTTGCTTTATGGAGCACCGGCGCCCCGCATCACAGCGACCACCGGGTCCAGAGCAGGGAGCAGTACCGGTCGCCGGGGACGGCCTGATAGTATACCGTCAGGAGGGATCCGTCGGGCAGCTCGACCGTGCTGGGATATCCGAGATCCCCACCCGGCCCGTCGTCCCGGAGAACGTATTCGTCCTTCCATGTTTCGCCGCCGTCGAAGCTGACCAGGGCCCGCTGTCCGAAGGGCTCCGTCCTGCGCCCGTAAGTCAGGATGACCGCACCCGAGGAATGGCGCATCAGATGCGGCGGCGCGCCGTTGGTCCCCATCTCCTCGGGCTTTGTCCAGGTGCGGCCTCCGTCCTCGGATACGGTTTTATAGACGGTCAGGTAAACGTCCGGTACGGCCAGGCGGATCATGCCCAGCAGACGGCCGTTATCCAGCTCCAGCACGTGGGGCTCGCAGGGATCGTTCCACGCGCTGTCCAGGGGCACCTTGCCGAGGATGGTCCAGGTCGTGCCCCCGTCGCGGCTTTCGTAGGCGCAGATATCCCCGTCCACTGTGCCGTCCGGTTCCGTGTTGTACATCTCCCGGCCCAGGTAGAGCAGGGAGCCGTCACGCCGCCGGATCGGACCGTGGGGAGCGGAGACCGGAACCTTGACGGTATCTCCCCAGGTCATGCCGCCGTCCCGGGATACGCGGACCCAGGAACCGCCATGGGACAGCGCCTCCGGAACCGTGGGATACGCTTCGTCCACCATGGTCCCCGCGACGGACCAGGAGTCCCCGATCATGCGGCGGTAGACCGTCTGATAGAGGCCGACCGGGTGGCTGAACCACGTGACGAGCAGCGTGTCCTTCCCGAGAGACAGGATACCGGCGTCCCGGTCGTCCAGATAGGTGTCGTTGATGACCATGGGGATGCTCCAGGTCCGCCCGAGATCGGCGCTCTTGAAGAGAACCGTCTTGCCGAAGGGGCATACATGGGCGGCGCGGAACCCGGAGCAGACCGCGTAGAGCATACCTTTTTCGTCGATGCAGACCGTGGGCCAGCCGCAGTACCCGAAGAAGGAATCGGGATTTCTGTAAACGATCCCGTGCTCCACTGCGGGCTTTATCTGATGGAAGTCTCTGATCATGGGCGTTTGCCTCCTGTTTTTTTATTGCGGATTCTTTACCGGCGCGGTCCGGGGGCGGGGATCATTTCATGGTATGGTGATAGGCGAGGCAGCAGAGAAAGATCGACAGGGTCCCGCAGACCGCCAGAACCGTGCCGCTCACTGTCTCCTCGATCAGGCCGATCACGGCGGTGGAGAACACCGTTCCGAGGGTCGTCAGAGCCATGCGCCAGGTGTGGTACGCGCTGATGACGCCCTCCTCCACCCGCTGATACACCGCGTCCGGGATCGCGTAGCAGACGATGTTATAGCCGCAGTAGGCGAAGAAGAGGACGATGAGGAACCAGACGGGGGAACCCAGAAACGCGCCGCAGAGCAGGAAGAACAGGCAGGAGCCCGCCAGTCCCAGAGTCGAGGCCCTGATTTTCCTCTGCCGCAGAAGGCCGTAGACGCCGCAGCTGAGGAAGGTTGCCGCGTTCATCACCCCGGAGACCAGGGCGGACTGCTCCTTCGGCAATCCCGCGTCCTTCATGGCCAGAAGCGGCAGAACGGCCACCACGCCCGCCCCGAAGCCGCGGATGAAGTTCGGCAGGGCCAGACGGCGGAAATCCTCCCTCCCGAGAACGGCCCGGTGGGAAGAGGGCTTTCCCTTTGGCGCCTCCGCCGGTTCCTCCCCTTCCTTGCCGGGCAGAAGGCGCAGGCATCCGTTGAGAACGCCCGCCATGAGACAGAACAGCCCGGAGGCGCAGAACACCGCCAGCGTCACCGCCGTGTAATCATGCCGCCCGTAGAAGAGGGGAAGCAGGACCCCGGGCAGAATCCCCGCTACGCCGCAGACGATCCCGCTGACGGAGGAATACAGGGAATACCGCTCCACCGGAATGACCTCGCAGATCATCCGGTATTCAAAGACCACGCGGACGGTGTTGCTGACGTTGACAAGCGCTCCCACCGCGAAGGCAGCGAAGCAGAACAGGGCGGGGCTCTCCGGCAGCAGGCACAGGGTCATCTGCAGCAGCAGGGCGGCGGCGTTGGCAAAAAACAGCAGGGTCGCCGTCCGCTTCGTTTTCCGGCAACGGTCCGCCGCGCCGGCGAAGAGGAGGGAAAAGACGAGAAAAACCGCCTGGGTGAAGGAGGTGTAATAGCTCACCGTCCCGCTCTCCATGCCCATTTTCAGGAAGAAGGCCTGGAGGACGGAGGCGGAGGAGAGGGTCGTCGCGAGGCAGTACAGCCCGTCGCGGAGCCAGAGAAGAAGAAAATTGGAAAGATGGCGTTTCATGGGTTCTCCCCTGTTGCCGGATTTGCGTTCACGCATCATTATACCCCGCATCCCCCGGATAGTCAACCGAAAAACACGACCTTATTCCCAAAAGATGTCGCTTTCTTGTGTTGACTTCCCGCCGACGCGGAGTGTATAATAAGAATGATACAAATCCGTGAGTTTTTCAGGGGAAAGAGGCCGGCGGGTGAAAGAGTACCTGGATATCAGCCGCACAAACATGGATTTCGGGGACGCCCTCTTCACGATCCATCATTTTCACTGGCACAAGACGAATACCGCCGAGCGGACCCTTGTGTCCCACAGCCATCAGTACTACGAGCTGCATCTCGTGGTGCGGGGCGAGGGGCTGATCGACTTCGGCGGGAAGAGCGTGGTACTGTCCGCGGGCGAGGCGGTCGTCATCGAGCCCGGATGTGAGCATCTGCCGATTCAGATTTCAGGAGACGGCGCGGAAAACCTGACGCTGGCTTTCTCCGTCCATCAGATCCCGGGGGAGGGCGGAGCCTATGCGTATTTCACCGGCACGCTTCTGGCCCTGACGGAACAAAACGCCGTCTTCACGCCCCCGCCCGCGCTGATCTCCGATCTCAGGCTGATCTCCCGCATGAGTGAGACCGGGAGCCTGCGGGATTACTGCTATGTGAAGACCGTATGCTGCCGGGCCGTCTTTCTGCTGTTCGACTGCATCAATCAGTTCCGCACGGACAAGCAGTTCCGGGCGGACATGCCGGTCAGACGGGCCGGGGCCGCCGAATCCCCCGACGGGGAGAGCATCGGCATCCTCCTCGAGAACCTGCTCAACGAGCCGAGCATTCCGCTTGGACAGATCGCCCGCCGCCTCGGCTTTTCGGAGAGGCAGACCCAGCGGCTGATCCGGAGGCAGTACGGAAAATCCTTCCGCGCCGTGCGGCAGGATATGCAGTTCTCCACGGCGTGCAGGATCATGCGGGAATCGCCGTCGCTTACTCCCAAGGAGGTTTCCGTCCGGGCGGGTTTTTCCTCCCCGGCCTCCATGAACCGGCTGTTCCTCCGGCGGGGCGGGTGCCTGCCCGAGGAATACGGAAAATGACCCCGCCGGCCGCCTTGTGACCGAAGCGGGATCACGCAAAAACACACAGCACTGCTCGGAAATCTGTACGATTCCTATTTCAGAAGGGAGAAGAACTCATGAAGAAGCTGCTTGCCGTTCTGCTGACCCTGTCGATTCTGTTCTCTCTGGCTGCCTGCGCGAACGGATCCGGGGACGCCGGAGAGTCTTCGAAAGCCCCTCCGTCCTCGGCAGGACAGACACCCGCCGAGGAGCTCCCGGCGGAAACGGAACCGGAGATTAAAGACGATCTTCCGGAGGCGGATTACGGGGGCGCGGACGTCACGATCTGGGGCGATACCTTCGAATACGACGTCTTCTACAACGCCGATCTGACCGGAGATGTGGTGAACGACGCGGTTTTCAACCGGAACAACGCCGTCTCCGACCGCTTCAACGTCCGCCTGACCTACAATCTGGACGCCTCGAAATGGCGGAATCAGCAGGAGCTGATCAACACCGTTTCGGCGGGCTCGGGAGCGTATGACCTGGCCCTGGGCGTCTGCTGCTATCTCAGCACCTCCGCGCTCGCCGGATGCTTCCGCAACCTGAACAAAATGGACTATGTCGATCTGGACAGACCGTGGTACATGCAGTTCGTCAACGACAACATCCAGCTCGGGGACAAGCTGATGTTCGCCGCCGGGTTCTTCGACATGCCCTCCATGGCCCGGACCCTCGTCACGTTTTACTCCGCGGACCTTGCCGAGCAGTATGGGATCGGGAATCTGTACGACACGGTGCGGGAGGGCAAGTGGACCTTCGACTATATGATGCAGGTCTCCGAAGCCGTCCTGACCGACCTCGACGGAAACGGGCAGTACGACGAAAAGGACCGGTACGGGATCACCTCCCAGTGGGACTGCATCGGCTTCCTGTATCCCTCCAGCGGCTATTCCTACGTGACCTTCGGCGAGGACGGAAGCCTGTCCGCCACCGTACCGACGGAGAACGTATACGAGGACAACGCGCTGCTGTACAAGCTGCTCTACAACGCCGATTACTATTACAGCGGCTACGACAAGGGCGGTCCGCACAATTACGACAACATGAGGATCGCGTTCACGTCCGGCCGGGCTCTGTTCTTCCTTAACCAGCTGTTCTACGCGCAGAAGGACGACATGCGGGAAATGGGATCCTACGGCATTCTGACCCCGCCGAAGTTCCGTGAGGAGCAGGAGCGGTACGGATCCGTCTCCTCCGTCTTTGTCACGGGGATCCCGATCGACGCACCCGATCCCGACCGCAGCGCCGTTCTGATGGAAGCGCTGGAATACCAGTCGTGGAAGGACGTCAAGCCGGCGTACTACGACATTGCCCTGTCCCAGAAATACGTCAATGATCCGGAGTCCGCCGAGATGCTGGACATCGTCTTCGATAACGTCCACTGTGATTTTTCCTACGTTTATTCCGGCGCGCTGAACAGCACGGACATCTCGCTTTCGGTGGGACTAAACGAGAATTATGCCTCGTGGTTTGAGAAGCAGAACAAGGCGATGAACAAGATGCTCGGAAAGATGATGGAGAAGGTCGCGAAGCTCGGGGACTGACCGCACGGATGCCCCTCTAAGCCGAAGGCCTCAGATACCTGATCAGAAGGGAGAAGAACTCATGAAGAAGCTGCTTGCTGTTCTGCTGACCCTTTCGATTCTGTTCTCTCTGGCTGCCTGCGGTGCGGGAACGGACAGCCCGCCGGAAGAGACGTCCGCCGCCCTCACCCCTTCCGCTCCCGCCGCGGAGGAGGAGACGGAGGCCGAAACCGCCCCACCGGTCCCGAAAGAGGATTTCGGCGGCGTCGATTTCAATGTTCTCGCGGCCTGCGAGCAGTGGCAGGATTTCTATGCGGCCGAACAGACCGGGGACGTGGTGGACGACGCCGTCTACGAGCGGAACCTCTGGCTGGAGGAATACAACAACTACATCTTCAGCCGCGACGTGGGCGACATCATCAACACCATCGCCAACAAAAACTACGCGTCCACCTGGGAGAAATCCCTGAAGGTGTACACCAAGAAAATGGCAAAACTCATTGAAACTTTAAAGGGGCTGGAAACATGATCAACTTCGGGAAACGGGTCGAGCTTCTGACCGACAGGTACCTCATCGACAGCATGGACGGGCTCCACTTCCGGTATGAAAAGCCGGAGAAGCTGGGGATGGTTCTCCCCTTCGACAGGCCCTGGGAGAAGGAGGGCTCACTCGGTCTCTCCGTCATCGACGACGGGGGAAGGGTTATGCTCTATTACCGGGGATTTCCGGGAGACGACAGGAGCGATTACGACGAAAAGCAGACCTCCTGCCTGGCACTCAGCGAGGACGGCGTGCGTTTCGAGCGGGCGGCGGTCAACCGGATCGACTACGACGGCATCCGGGAGAACAACATTGTCCGGATGGACATCAACTGCCACAACTTCGCCCCCTTCCTCGACACCAATCCGGCCTGCAGGCCCGGGGAGCGCTTCAAGGCCATCGGCGGGCTTCTGTCCACCGGCGGACTCCGCGCCTGGTCCTCCCCCGACGGCATCGACTGGACCCTCATGGCGGAGGGACCGGTCATTACGGACGGCGTCTTCGACTCCATGAACATGGCCTTTTACGACACGGAGGCCGGCGTATACCGCGCCTACTTCCGCACGTGGTCGGACGAGGGTTATTCGGGCTGGCGGTGCATCTCCTCGGCGGAATCGAAGGACTTCCTCCACTGGGGACCGACGATTCCGAACGAGTACCCCGGCGTCGGCATCTGCGAGCACCTCTACACCAACGCGGCCAGACCGATCCCGGGCGCGGAGCACATGCTGATCTCCATGCCGATGCGGTTCATGGAGACCCGGACGCTGCTCCCGGACTACAAGACCGGCCCCGGCGTATCGGACATGCTGCTCATGACGTCCCGGGACGGCCATATCTGGGACAGGCCGGTGAGGGACGCGTTCATCCGGGGCGGGCTGTACAGCCACGAATGGACCCAGCGGTGCTTCATCCCCCTCGGCGGGATCATTCCGCGCGGGGACCGCTTCCTCTTCTATGCGGAGCAGAACTACATGTGGGACGACGACGGGATCTTCGCCTACGCCGTGCCGCGCTTCCGCTTCATGTCTCTCTGGGCGGACGGGCAGGGCGGTGTGCTTCGGACGAAGACGCTTCATTTCGAGAGAGACGACATTTTCCTGAATTTCTCCACCTCTGCCTACGGATGCGTAAAGGTGCGGATTGCCGATTCCGACGGCGGCGAGCTGTTTGCCTCCGACGAGATCTACGGCAACGATCTCTCCCGCCCCCTGCACGTCGACGGCCTGGCCGGAAAAAGCGGACGGATGGAGATCACCCTCCGGGAAGCCGACCTCTACGCCTTGGGCTCCGCCATGACCTGACAGGGTCCGTCTGACGGCAGCCGTCTGACAAGCTGAACCTTCCGGGCCGAACCGGACAATCAGCAAAAGCTCTTATGCGCGCTTTACGCATGGGAGCTTTTTCTGCGTGAGAAATGCCGGAAAAATCCGCCGCGCCGCGCACAAATCCCTTACACGCGCATACACTGGCGGAGAAGAGCTTTTGCGGGAGGTTTTCAGATGGAGGAAACGGGATGGCTGCGGGTGTTCGTGACGGAGGTGAACGGGACGATCCCGGTGGCGGGGGCCTTTGTGACCATATCCGAATACGAGCCGGGGACGGAGGGGGATGTGATCCGGATCCTGCTCACGGGCCGGGACGGGCTGACGGAGACGGTGGGGCTGAGAACGCCGCCCGCATCTGACTCCGCCTCGCCGGGGGATGAGAGTCCGGGAGCCGTGTACGCCGTGCGGGTCCGGAAGGCGGGGTACTATCCCGTGGAGGCGGCGGGAGTGCCGGTTTTTGCCGGGGTGGTCTCCCTGCAGACGGTGGACCTGCAGCCCATTGGCGCACTGGCCGGGGAGTTCGCGGGGAATCAGGTGCTGATTTACGAGACGCCGGGAACGGAATCCCTGGAGCCGGGGGGACTGAACCGGGAGGACGTGGGCAGCAAAAACGGCATATTGTCCGGCGGCGTTGTCACGGGAACAGCCGGGGAGGAAGGAGGGGAGGCATGAACGCGGGCGTGAGGGTTCCGGTGATCCCCGAGGTCGTGACGGTGCATCTGGGGCGGCCGGAGACGGATGCGCGGAACGTGACGGTGCCGTTTGCGGATTACATCAAGAACGTGGCCTCCAGTGAAATCTATCCCACCTGGCCGGAGAGCGCTCTGCTGGCCAATATCTACGCCCAGATCAGCTTCGCCCTGAACCGGATCTACACGGAGTACTATCCCAGCCGGGGGTACGATTTCGACCTGACCGCCTCCACCTCCATCGACCAGTCCTTTGTCTACGGGCGGGACATCTTCGAGAACGTCTCCCGGCTGGTGGACGGGGTCTTCAATTCCTATATCCGGCGGCGGGGGGAGGTGCAGCCCCTCTTCGCCCTGTACTGCGACGGCATCGAGGTGCAGTGCGGCGGGCTGTCCCAGTGGGGATCCGTGGAGCTGGCCCGGGCAGGACTGACGCCCCTTGAAATCCTTCAGTATTATTACGGGGACAATATCGAGATCGTGTCCGACGTGCCGGTGGAGGGGGTGCGGGAGAGCTATCCCGGGGAACCGCTGCGCCCGGAGAGCTTCGGGGACGACGTTTACCTCATCCAGGCCCGGCTGAACCGGATCTCCAAGAACTACCCCGGCATCCCGAAGATCTCCCGGCTGGACGGCGTCTATTCGGCGGAGACGGCGGACGCGGTGGAGGCCTTCCAGAAGCAGTTCGGCCTGGAGCCCGACGGGGAGGTGGACAGGGGGACCTGGTATGCCATTGCCCGGATCTACGCGGCGGTGAAGCGGCTGTCCGACCTGAACGCGGAGGGGGTCCCGCCGGAGGACGTGACGCTGCTCTTCGGCGATCGGCTTTACGAGGGACTGCGGGGCAACGAGGTCAAGGAGCTGCAGTATTTCCTCTCCTTTATTTCCCGCTTCGACGAGACGGTGCGGCCCGTGGAGACGGACGGGATTTTCGGCCCTGTCACCCGGGGCGCGGTGGAGGACTTTCAGCGGGACGCGGGACTGGCGGCGACGGGGATCGTGGACCGGGCAACCTGGGAGCTGCTTTACCGGCGGTACATGATCTATCGGGACTCCCTGCCGGAGAACTATTTCCCGGTGTACACGAAGCCCTATCCCGGGACGCCCCTCCGAACGGGGAGCCGGGGGGAGGACGTGCGGCTGGTGCAATCCTGGCTCAACCGGATCGGGGCAGTCTCAGGGGCCATCCCGCGGCTGACGGAGGACGGGATCTACGGCGTGCGGACGGCGGAGGCGGTGCGGATCTGGCAGAGGATTGCCGGGCTGGATCCCACGGGGGCGGTGGCGTCCTACACCTGGGCCTCCCTGTCCGACGCGTACCGGGCTTTGGAGGAAGGACGGTACGGTGCTGAGGGACAGTTCGGCGGCGTTCTGGGCACGGCGCGGTCCGGTGGAGCGAACACGGAGGGGAGGGCCTGACATGGCGGATCTGACGGATGAGCGGGAGCGGATTATTCTCCTGCAGCGGATGCTCTGCAGACTGGGGGCGGCCTGGGGGATCCCGGAGCTGGAGGTCCCGGTGTGCGGCGCGTGGAACGAAGCGACGGAGCGGGCGGTGCGGCTCTTTCAGGAGAAGCGCTGCCTGCCGGTGACCGGGATCTGCGGTCGGGAGACCTGGGATGCCGTGGCGGCCTGCTGCGCGGAGGAGGAGGAGAAGCGCGCGCCGGTTTATCTGGCGGTCCGGGAGCTCTCCCTGTGTCCCGGGGACGAGGGGGACGGGGTCCTTCTGCTTCAGGCGGTTCTCCGGGAGCTGGCGGGGGAGTATCCCCTCCCGGAGGTCCCTGCGGACGGCAGGTACGGGGAGACGACGGAGCGGGCGGTGGCGGCGTTTCAGCGGACGGCGGGGCTGGACGTGACCGGACGGGCGGACCGGAAGACATGGCGGGCTCTGGCGGAGGCGTACAACAATGCGGCGGGGGACTGCTGATCCGGTTCTCCCCCGCGAAAAAGAACTTGAAAAAGCGAGAATACGTGAGATAAAGCGAGGAAATAACCATGTAAATCGTGCTGATCCGGTTTTATGACTGATATTTGACTTTCTTTGACTTTGACTTTGCCTGACCTTTGGACTATAATAAGGGCACAGCGAAGGACAAAGAAAGTCAAAGTCAAAAAGACAGGCTGTCCTTCAGGAAGGAGGGCGGTATGGTTCTATCAGATCACATAGCCGCCATGATCGAAAAAATGCTGGAGGAGGGCGGCGGACGCGCTGAGGTCCGGCGGAACGACATGGCCCAGAAGCTGGGATGCGTTCCCTCCCAGATCAGCTACGTCATCACCTCCCGCTTCACCCCGGAGCGCGGCTACGTCACGGACTCCAGGCGGGGCGGCGGCGGCTGTATCCGGATCGTCCGGGTGCAGATGAGCCGGAGCAAGTATCTGATGCACTTCTTCCAGGCGGTGGGCAAGGGGCTCGGCGAGGCGGATGCGGCGGCCTACCTGCGCAATCTCACGGATCACGGGATCATGACGGAGCGGGAAGGCAAGCTGGCCATGCAGGCCATGTCGGAGGCCGCCCTGGACGCCTGCCCGGCGGAAAAGCGAGACGCGCTCCGTGCGGACATGTTCCGGCGGATGCTGATGATTTACATGATGTGACGGCATAAGCGGGGACAAAGCGGCATATACTGCGGATAACAACAGACATTATTACTGTGACAGCAAACCAAGAGTTATGCTGCCGGGGATCAGCCGCCGGAACCAAATACGGTACTGCCTTATTGAGAAAGCATACCAATTAAGTCAACTGTTTGTTAGTTGGCGGAGCAATAATCGGAGGATACGGACATGCTGTGCGAAAAATGCGGAAAGAATGAAGCGACCTACTACTATCACGAAAACGTGAACGGAAGGACGAAAACCTATCGGCTCTGTGCCGACTGCGCCAAGAAGATGGAGGAGGCGGACGAGCTGCCCTCCTTCCGGATGGACCGGTTCTTCGACGATTTTGACTCCTTCTTCGACGAGCCCTTCCTGCAGAGGCCCATGAAGACACTGAACGGCCTTCTGAACGGCTTCTTCGGAACGGACCGGGCGCTGGGCTCCGGATCCGGACGGGAAAAGAAGGATGAGAAGACCTGCCCGGGCTGCGGCGCGACCCTGCGGGATTTCGCCACCAGAGGCGCGGGATGCCCGAAGTGCTTCGAGACCTTCGCCGAGGAGCTGGCGCCCACGGTGAGCCGGGTTCACGGAAAGGCGGTTCACACGGGACGGGCTCCCGCGCGGTACCGCAGCCGCATCGAGAGGAAGCGCCGCATGGAGGCCCTCATCGAGGAGCAGCGGGAGGCCGTGAACAACGAGGACTTTGAGAAGGCGGCCGCCATCCGGGACGAGCTGAAGAAGCTCCGCGCCGAGGAAGAGGCGGAACGGCAGGCGTCGGCGGTGATCGAGGGATCTGCGGCGGAAAAGACGGAGGCCCCCGCCGAAGCACCCGTTGAAGCGGAAGAAAAGCATGAGGAAGACAAGCCCGCCGGCGATCAGGCAGAATGACCGGAGCGGACAGTGTGAAACGGACGGAGAATCGAAAGGAGCAGACTATGTGGTACAAGACTGAAGGACGCGACGGAGACGTTGTGCTGAATGCGCGGGCGGCGCTCTCAAGAAATCTCGAGGATTATCCCTTTACCGATAAAATGACCGCGGAGCAGGCGAAAGAGCTTATCGAAAAGATAAAGACCGTCTACCGGGCGGAGAACGGCTGGACCATGACGGATCTGACGGAGGCCGGGGAGGAACAGAAGCTGGCCCTGACCGAGCAGCGGATCATCTCCCGGGAGACTGCGGAGAAGAAGAATCCCGCCGCCGTGTTCCAGAACGAGGACTTCTCGGTGGCGGTGACCGTGGGCGGGACCGATCACGTGCGGATCGAGGCCGTGGCCCCGGGCAACGATCTTCCGGCGGCGCTGGAGAAGGCCTTCGCGGCGGAGACCCTGCTGGATGAGGCTTTCCCGGTGGCCTACGCGGATCAGATCGGGTATGTGACCAGAAATCCGGAGCTGCTGGGCACCGGCCTGCGGGTCAGCGCGACCCTGCATCTGCCCCTCTGCGGCGAATCCGGATGGCTCAACCGGGCGGCGTTCCGCATGGCGAAGGAGGGCATCTCCATCCGTTCCCTGGACGGCGGGCGGGTTAACACCGGCCTCTATGTCATCGCCAACCGGGAGACCATGGGCATGACGGAGGAGGAGCTGGCCAAGACCGTCACCGAGGCCGCCGAGCGTCTGACGGCGAAGGAGCGCGAATACCGCGATGCTCTCACCGAGGATGAACGGGCGGAGCTGAGCGAGGAAGCCTGCCGCCGGTACGGAATGCTCATGTACGCGGGAAGAGTGGGGGCCGGCGAGCTCTGTTCCCTCTACTCCCGGATGCGCATGGCGGCGGCGATGAATCTGGCGGACATCGCGGTTCCGCTGGTGGACGAGGCTATGTTCACCTGCCTGCCCCATACCCTGGCGGCGGTGGAGGGCAAAGACGCCTCTGCGGATCCGGATAAGGCCAGAGCGGTCCGCGTCCGCGACATTCTCAGCGCGGCAGGCCTGCACGGCGGCAGATAAAAAAAAGGACGACATCGGCATGGAACAGCCCGGGACGGTTTATAATAAGGATTGAGCGATCGAAATAGGATAAGGCTGTTCCGCAGGACGGAAGCGGGGAAGAGTTCTCTGTCTCGGACAGGGCTCTCCCCCGCGCGTTTTTATAATAGCCTGTATAACAAACAGCTATAAACTGCTCGACGGAGCATTCCTGCTCCGTCGGAGAAGGGTGAAGTTCAGGCAGAACTTCAGGAAAAGGGGAACGCCGACTGCGGTCGGCAGAATTAAGGAAGGAAACCCTACGGGTTTCTGGATTATATGTCCCTGCGCGGGACGGGTGTCCCCTGTGCCGCCTGCCCCGCGCAGGGGCATTATTCCGGAAGGAGTACTATATGACCATCGGTTTTACACAGAAGGCGCAGAACGCGCTGAACAGAGCCCTGACGGAGGCCTCGGAAATGGGGCACGGCTCCGTGGGCACCGAGCATCTTCTGCTGGGCCTCTTGTCCGAGCGGGACAGTGTGGCGGCCCGGGTGCTGGAGGAAAACAGCGTCACCTATGACAAGACCCGGCGGCTCATCGGGGACAGCGTGGGCTTCGGCGAGCCGGTACAGCTCACCCCGAAGGACGTGACGCCCCGTGTGAAGCGGATCATCGAGGTCTCCGCATCCATCGCGGTGGGCATGGGGCACGGCTATATCGGCACGGAGCACCTGCTGCTGGCGGCGGTGGAGGAAGGGGAAAGCTACGCGGCCCGGCTGATCCGGGAGGAAGGCGCGGCGGCGGAGGACATCAAGCGGGGCACCCTCGCCATCCTCGGCGCGGCGGAAAGGGCAGGCGGACAGCGGGGACGGGACGGTTCTCCCACACAGGACGGATCACCCTCCTCTCCCGGCGGACGCGAGGGCAGGCGGAAGGGCTCTCACGGGGAGACCCTGGCCCAGTACGGCACGGATCTGACGAAGGCCGCCCGGGAGGGAAAGCTGGATCCCATCATCGGGCGGGAGGCGGAAACGGCGCGGCTCATCCGGATCCTGTCCCGGCGAACGAAGAACAATCCCTGCCTCATCGGTGAACCCGGGGTGGGCAAGACGGCCGTGGTGGAAGGGCTGGCCCAGCGCATCGCCGAGGGCACGGTGCCGGAGACCCTGACGGGCAAGACGGTGCTGACCCTGGATCTCTCCGCCATGGTGGCCGGGGCGAAATACCGGGGCGAATTCGAGGAGCGGATGAAAAACGCCATTGCCGAGGCGAAGAGCGACCCCTCCGTGATCCTCTTCATCGACGAGATCCACACCATCGTGGGGGCGGGGGGAGCCGAGGGAGCGGTGGACGCAGCCAATATATTAAAGCCCGCCCTGGCCCGGGGAGAACTGCAGGTCATCGGCGCCACCACCCCGGACGAATACCGGAAGCACATCGAGCGGGATGCGGCCCTGGAACGGCGGTTCCAGTCGGTGACGGTGGGAGAGCCCTCCCCGGAGGAAGCCGAGCGGATCCTCTTCGGCCTCCGGGACAAATACGAGGCCCATCACAAGCTGAAGATCTCCGACGGGGCGATCCGGGCGGCGGTGGCTCTGTCTGTGCGCTATATCGGCGACCGCTGCCTGCCGGACAAGGCCATCGACCTCATCGACGAGGCGGCCAGCAAGAAGCGGCTCACGGGGCTTTCCCCGTCCCCGGCCGTGCGGGAGCTGGAGGAAAAGCTCCGGGCGGTAACGGCGGAAAAGGAGGAGGCCATCCTGGGGGAGGATTACGAGGGCGCGGCCTCCCTCCGGGACGAGGAAAAGCGGGTGTCCGGCGAGCTGGAGGCCAGACGGAGCGAGGAGCAGGACGTGCGGGAGGAGCGATCCCCGGAGGTGACGGCGGAGGATGTGGCGGAGATCGTCACGGAATGGACCCGGATCCCGGTGAAAAAGCTGGAGGACGGGGAGGGCGAGCGCCTCAGGCGGCTGGACGAACTGCTGAAGGAGAGAATCGTCGGGCAGGACGCGGCGGTGGAGGCTGTGGCCCGCGCCATCCGGAGAGGGAGGACCGGCCTGAAGGATCCCCGCCGTCCCATCGGCTCCTTCCTGTTCCTGGGTCCCACCGGCGTGGGGAAGACGGAGCTGTGCCGGGCCCTGTCCGAGGTCATGTTCGGAGACGCCTCCGCCATGATCCGGCTCGATATGTCGGAATACATGGAAAAGCACACCGTTTCCCGGATGATCGGGTCCCCGCCCGGTTACGTGGGCTACGGCGAGGGGGGACAGCTTACGGAAAGGGTGCGCCGCCAGCCATACTCCGTGGTGCTCTTCGACGAGATCGAAAAGGCTCACCCCGACGTGTTCAACCTGCTGCTCCAGATCCTGGAGGACGGGCGGCTGACGGACTCCGGGGGACGGGAGGTGGATTTCCGGAACACGGTGATCATCATGACCTCCAACCTGGGCGCATCCGGGGCTGCCGAGACAAAACGGCTGGGCTTCCTGGAGAAGACGGAATCCGGGGAGGCGGAACGGATCCGGGCGGCGGTGAACGATGCCCTGAAGCGGACCTTCCGCCCCGAATTTCTCAACCGCATCGACGAATGCGTGATCTTCTCCCGCCTCACGGAGGAGGACATCCGAAAAATCGCCGCCCTGATGCTGGACGAGGTCAGGGAACGGATCGCCGCCCTGGGAGTGGAGGCCGAGATCGGGGAGGACGCCGCCGCGCTTCTGAGCCGGGAGGGCTTCGATCCGGTTTACGGGGCCCGCCCCCTGCGCCGCGTGGTGACCCGGCTGGTGGAGGACAGCTTTGCCGAGGCCATGCTGGCGGGAGAGATCCGGGCGGGGGACCGGGTGCTGGCCGCCGTTTCGGAGGGAGCAATCCGCTGGGTACGGGTCAGCGCCTGAGCGCCTTTTCGCTTCTGAAGCATAGTGTGTTCACACTATGAGGAAAGAAACGCTGCGCGTTTCAGGAATAATGTCCTCTACGCCGCATGACGCAGTCATGCAACGGGCAGGCACGAGGGACACCATCTCAGGCCGAAGGTGCCCCTCGTGCGGGTCCCCCTTGGCCGGAGAGCATAACCTGACAGCTCGCAACTGTATCGAAAAACGACTGTATATCCCAAGTCCTCGCCTGAAGAATGCTCTGCATTCTTCAGGAGTTGCTGACGCAACTCCGGCGGACCACGCTGCGTCAGCTGAAACATGCGATGAACTCCGTCGGAGACGAAGTTCATCGGTTTGCCGCGCCGACGCAGTCGCGCTGGTAACCTGCAAACAGCGATCGAAACGCGCATGACACGAGGCGCGATAGAGGACAGATGAAACAGCACGTTCGATTCCGCGGCTATAACTACCTCGAAAGTCTTGTCATAATTGGAGTTTCAGAGGTTGTGAATATTTTTAACCGGCAGAAGAACGAGGACATGCCTTTTACGGTGTGTCCTCCTTCTTTTTCCCCTTCCGTATCGTCTCAAGCTGCCTCCGCACCGCCGCGATCTGCGATCTCCGGGGCTTCGCGGACAGCTCGTGGGTCAGATACTGAGGTCCTACCGCGTCGAGAATCCGCACGCAGGCGGGATCGGTCCAGGGATTGTGCCGGTCGATTTTCAGAATGTGCCCGTAGCTGACCGAGAAGGCCTCGTAGTAATCCTCAGGGAATCCGTCCGGAACCCGCCCGATGGTTCTGCGGCAGTACGCCCCGCTGAGGCTCTCGTGAAAATGCAGCCCCCTCACATACCGGCTGAGCGAACCGTGCTTCTCCAGCATGGCGAGGATGTAGTCCACCCCCTCCGCCTGCGTCCGGATCCTCCATTCCGTGTTCATCAGATGCCCCGTGTCCAGCATGATCCCCACCCGCGGATACCGGATGCGGGACAGAAGATATTCCGTCTTCTCCGGCTCCGTAAAGGTGAACCCCGGCCACCATTGGTTCTCCACGAGAAAGTCGAAATCCGGCTCCGCGTCCTCAAGAACCGCGTTGATGATTTCCAGCGCCGCGTCCATGACCTCCCTGTCTCCGTGCTCCCAGCGGTAGGTGTACCCCTCCTCGATGGAAACGTCCGACACGTGAAAGACCAGATACCTCGCCCCCAGCCGCCGCGCCAGCCGGAAGTCCGCCCGGAACAGCCCGAGAAACTCCTCCGGAGAGGCACAGCGGTAAAAGCCCCGCGCCCCCTCGAGACTCCCGAATTTCCGGATCAGCGCTGCTTCATCCCCGTGCCAGAAGTCCACCCAGTCCGGATAGAAGGTCATGTGGTAGCCCGTCAGCAGGGAAGCAGGGAAGGCGTCGTCGTAGTAATCCGGATCCGCGATCCCCTCCACGCCGTCCAGCCCCAGACGCCGGAGCTCATCCGCAAGGGCGTCCCAGCTGCCCCAGGGAAGAACGCACTCCTTCGACAGGGAAAATTCATGCTCTGGATCATGTTCCAAACCTCCGTGACCCGCGCCGGCAGGAAAATCCCCCCGCCGACACACACTGTTCATATGTTTGTGGTAAAATAAAGCCGATTTCATTTTGCTTACCCGGAGGAAAAACCATGCGCGAAAAGAAATTCGGCAATCAGGACACCCGGGAGACCTCCCGCGAGCTGACGGAGGCGGAGCGGAAACGGCTGAGCCGCTTCGAGGATCTGTCCGCCAAGATGACGGAGCAGGGATACCGGCGTACCGAGCTGACGGTCAGCATCGTGAAGGCAAATATCTTCGCCGTCGTGCTGCTGATCCCCCTTCTCGTGATCGGCTTCGGCCTGCTCCTTCTTGTGAACCGGGACGGCCTCGGCGGCTTTGACGAAGCGGCTCGTCAACCGGCGTCCCTTCTGCTCTTCGTTCTGATCTTCATCGTCCTGATCGTGGTCCATGAGGGGATCCACGGGGTGAGCTGGGCCGTCTTCACGGAGCGTCATTTTCGGGATATCGAGTTCGGCTTCATGAAGCAGTACCTGACGCCCTACTGCACCTGCGGTGTCCCCCTTTCCCGGGGCCAGTATATCTTCGGCGCGCTGATGCCCTTCCTCCTCCTCGGCGTTCTCCCCATGGCCGCCGGGATTCTTCTGGGATCGGTGTCCGTGCTGATCATGGGGATCATCATGGCGGATTCCGCGGCGGGCGACCTCATGATCGTCCGGAATATCCTCCGCTATAAGAGCGACGCCGCAGAGGTCGTCTATATCGACCATCCGACCCAGGCCGGCGGCGTGATCTTCGAGCGTTGACACAACCGCCGTTCCCACACCGCCGGAGCGTCATTCCCGGCCCCAGTCCCCACCGCCGTCAGCCGCGTCCCCGCCCGGCAGAACGGACAGCCACCCGCCCGCCTTCTCCCGGATCTCGGCGCGGAGCGCGGCGTATCCCGCGGGCAGAGCGTCGGCCGTGATGACGTTGCGCTTCCAGACGTTGTCGCCCAGGGTGTCGTCCCAGACGTCAAGATCCGTCCGCTCTCCGTCGCCCCGACCGCCCCGGGTGCCGTTCGTCTGGCTGTTGTCCGTGGCGCCGCTGGCGTGGAAGAGGTTCTCCTCGATGGTATTGAAGCCCTCCCAGTCGTCGATGTGTATGGCGCGGACTCCCCAGTCGTCGGTGAAGGCCCGATAACCGCAGTTGTGCCGCCAGACCTTGTCCCGGCCGGAGCACCAGGCGTAGAGCGCACCGCCGTCCCGGAGCACCTGCATGTAGTTGTCGCAGATATTGTACCGCGTCACATTCCGCCCGGAGTGCTGGTAGGGAAGGGCCGAGAGATAGTCCTTCACCGCGCTCCGGTCGATTTCGTTCCAGCGGGCGTTGTACATGGTCTGTTTTTGGCCGTAGGCGTTCTGCGTGTCGATGGCGTCCGGCCCGCCCCGCATGTGGGTCCAGATCATGCCGATGACGGACACCGCCGCGTAGGGCAGATCGTGGAAATAATTGTATTCCAGCACGTTGTCCCCGGACCCGAAGATCTGAACCGCGCAGGAGTGCATGTAGTCGAGCCCCGCGTGGTGGATGTGGTTCCCTGCGATCCTGTGGTGTCGGTTCACGTCCACCGCCCCCGGCCCGTATCCCGTGATATAGATGCCGCCGGAGGACGCGTGGGCGATCTCGCATCCCGTGACGGAGCAGTTCCCGGCGTAGTGGTCCAGCACGATGCCCTGGGAGCCGGAGTACCCCAGCGCGCAGTCCTCCACGGCGCAGGAATCCACCCCCTGCATGTAGATCATGCCGTCCGGATTCTCGCCGTTGCGCGTCAGCCACCCCGGATCCAGCTCGTCCTCGGGCACCCGGTCGGTGTAGAGGAACCGCAGGCCCCGAAGCGCCACGTGTCGCACCTGCCGCCGCCAGCCCTGCGCCTCCTCGTCCCCCTGAAACCGCCATAGCTCCCGCAGCCCCGGCGCGAAGAGGACGGAATCGTTGGGATTCCCGCCTTTCTCCGGCCAGTAGTAAACCCGTCCCCGCGCGGAATCCACGCACCATTCTCCCCGGGTCAGGTATTTCGGCGTGTTCATGAGATTGTATTCCCGCCCGTTCTCCATCGAGCCCGGATAGAACACCGTCAGCCCGGAGCGGATGAAGGCGGTGCGGCCTTCCGCGTCGATTCCCCCGAGAACCGCGTTCACGTTCCACCAGATGGCCGTGAGCATCCGGATCTCCGCGTCCTCCCAGCCGTCCAGCCCGTCGAGCACCCCGGGATCAAAGCGCCCCCTGAGCCCTTCCGGCCCGAAGTCCCCCGGCGTCGCCCGGACCTTCGGCCAGGTGTGCTGCCAGTCGTCCGAGAGGATCATGCGGGAGTTCGGCAGCCGCACGCCGTTTTCGTACAGATCGTGGAAACGCCGCCCCACGGGGATTTCCGCGACCCAGACGGCCTCTCGCGCCTCGCCGGACATCCCGAAGAGATCCCCCGCCTTCTCCGCCGCCGTCAGCCGCCTCCAGCCCGTGACCGGCTCCTTCGACACCAGGGAGACCTCCTCCCCCGGATACGCCGCCCAGACGATGGGAGCCCCCTCCCGGCCCGAATCTTCCGGCGTCAGGACAAAGGTCTTTTCCAGATTGTATTCCCCCGCCCGGAAGAAGACGGTCACCCCGCCCTCGGGCAGCGCTTCCATGGCCCGGATCTCGTCCCTTGCTCTCTCCGGCGTCCGGAAAGGCTTCTCCGCCGATCCGTCCCCCGTTACGTCGCATCCGTCCGGAGCGATCATCAGAATCCGTCCCGCCTCCGCTCTGTTCTCATACTGCCGGTCCTTCATGGCATCCTCCCAGGTCCGGCCCCGGACATTCAGATCCGGTGCGCCGGTTTTTTCCGCGGTTCAGTGTACCATATTCCGGGGATCCTTGTCAAGGGTTCCCGCCCGCGTCCGTGAAATCCGCCCCGCGCCGAATCCCCGCGCTTTTCTTCCCCGAACCCGTTGCGAATCCCGGAAAAATCTGCTATACTGTAGGCAATACCGACGGGAGGGGAGGGGTGTCCGTGACGCGGCGGGGGATTCTGACCGGCTGGCTGAAAATCGCGGCGGGTCTCGCGGTCTTTGCTTTCGGCGTCCATCTGACCATATGGGCCAATATCGGCCTTGCCCCCTGGGACTGCCTCGGCACGGGCATCGCCCTCCATACCCCGCTGAACTACGGCCTCGCCATGACCGCCGTCAGCGTGCTGATTCTGGGGATCGACCTGCTTCTTGGGGAGCGCATCGGCTTCGGCACCGTCATCGACGCCCTTCTGACCGGGAACCTCGTCCAGCTATGGAGCGACCTCAATCCCTTCCCGGAGAATGAAAATCCCTTCCTCGGCGCGGCCCTGATGCTCGCGGGCTTCGTCTTCATGGCCCTGGGCATGTGGATCTATATGCGGGAGGGCCAGGGCTGCGGACCCCGGGATTCCCTGCTGGTGGGTCTGGGCAGGCGTATGCCGCGGATTCCCATCGGCGTGGTGGAGATCCTGCTCTGGGGCGCGGCGCTGCTTCTCGGCTGGCTTCTGGGCGGACCCGTGGGCTTCGGCACCCTCCTGTCCACCTTCGGCGCGGGAGCCGTCATGCAGGCCGTCTACGCCGTCGTCCGCTTCGATCCCCGGCAGGTGCGCCACCGTGACGCCGCGGAAACCCTGCGCATCCTCACGGCAAGAGAAGACGGAAGGAGAGAATAAACCCTTGGACTATATCTACGAGCGGAAGATCAACTATTACGAAACGGACCGCATGGGCGTCGTCCACCATTCCAACTATATCCGCTATATGGAGGAGGCCCGCTGCGACTGGATGGAGAAGCTTGGGATCCCCATGTCCCTCCTTGAGGAGAGGGGCTTCACCATCCCCACCCTGGAGGTCGATGTAAAATACCTCTATCACGTGACCAGCGGCGACGTTATCACCGTGACCCCCGTCATCACGGCCTATAACGGCGTCCGCATGACCGTCTCCTACGAGATCCGGGACAAGGGGACCGGACGGGAGGTAGCCCGGGCCGAATCGAAGCACTGCTTCACCACGCGGGAACTCAGACCCGTCAATATGAAGAAGAACGACCGGGAAACGGACGCCGTCATGGAGCGGCTCTTCGAGGAGTACCGGGCAGCAAACGAACCAGACGAAAAACAGGAGGATTGACCATGGCAGACGCCATCATCAAAGGCATGCACGGATGCAGCCGGGAGGATTCCTACGTAGTGCCCGAGGACCCGGCGGTACGGGCGAAGCTGGAGTGGTTCCAGGATCAGAAGCTGGCCCTCATGATGCATTTCGGCATCTATTCGGAACTGGGGATCTGCGAGTCCTGGCCCCTGTCCGACGAGGACGCCGAGTGGGGCCGGAACGAGATCGACTGGGAGAGTGACCCGGAGACCTTCCGGAACCAGTACGTGAACCTCAATAAGTCCTTCAACCCCGCCCGCTTCCGTCCCGAGGTCTGGGCGGACGTGGCGGCCAGGAACGGCTTCAGGTATTATATCCTCACCACCAAGCACCACGACGGCTTCTGTCTGTGGGATACCCGGTATACGGATTATAAGACCACCTCCCACGACTGCCCCTTCCACAACCATAAGCACGCCGACATCGTGAAAGCCGCCTTCGACGCCTTCCGGGCCCGGGGCATCGGCATCGCCGCCTATTTCTCCAAGCCCGACTGGCACTGCCCGTGGTACTGGGCCGAGGGACAGGAACGCCCCGTAGCCTGGGGACGGAATCCCACCTATGACCCGAAGGCCAAGCCGGAGCTCTGGGAGAAGTTCGTCCAGTTCACCCAGGGCCAGATGATGGAGCTTGTGGAGAACTACGGCCCCCTGGATATCCTCTGGCTGGACGGCGGCCAGGTGCGCCCGGACAACCGGGGCCAGGATATCCGCCTGTCCGAGTTCATGGAAAAGGCAAGGCGTGTCACCCCCGGCCTGCTGGTGGCGGACCGCACCGTGGGAGGCCCCAACGAGAACTATATCACCCCGGAGCAGAGCGTGCCCACCGCCCCCATCCGCGTCCCGTGGGAGAGCTGCGTCACCGTGGGATACGCCTTCTCCTACCGTTTCGCCGACCGCTATAAGACCCCCCGCCAGCTGGTCCACCTCCTGATTGACGTGGTCTGCCGGGGCGGAAATCTGGCCCTGAACATCGCCCCCCAGCCGGACGGAAACCTCCCCGCTGCCGCCGTTCGTTCCGTGGACGGCATGGGCGACTGGCTGCGCGACAACGGCGAGGCCATCTACGGCACCCGTCTGGCGGATCCCAACGAGGACGGCATCACCGCCTTCACGAAAAAAGGCGACGTCCACTATGCCCTCGTCCGCCTGCCGGAGGAGGAAAAGCTCACCGATACCCTCTTCATCCCCTGGCCCCATGAGGTGAACAAGCTGACCCTCCTCGGCCTGGAAGCCCCCATGAAGTTCGAGCGCACGGACGGCGGCCTCCGTGTCTCCATCCCCGAAATCCTCCGCGGCCACACCCCCATCGCCCCGGCGTTCCGGATGGAGAAGTAAAGTCCCCCTTTTTCAGCAAAAGTATTCATTGGACACTCCCTCAGTCAGCACAGGACGTCTTCCTGCCTCCCTCTCAGAGGGAGGGGGACCGCTCGCGGTGGAAGGAGTGTCCGACGAGATAAACCGAAGCGAAAAACAGTGTTCCCCTCGGCAGATTAAGCGTTCCCCTTTGCTTGAAGTTCAGGTCAAACTTCATCCTCCTCCACCGATAGGGCAGGAATGCCCTGTCGAGTTTATGAAGTGCAGCGGAGGATTCCGTAAAGGCGAAGTCTTTGCTTTCTATTTCTCCCACCGGAGGACATCATGAAAATCAAAGTCAAGGACATGACCCTCGCCGAGGCTCTGGCAAAGCCCCGGACAACCCATAAGCCGCCCGTGAAGCCCGCCCCCTTCTTCCGCTGGCTTTTGAAAACCGTCTCCGCCGGGGACCTGAAGGAAACCGGCTTCACCCTGGAGACGGCGGGCATGGAGAAGCTGGGAAAGAACGAACCCGCCCTTTTCCTCATGAACCACTCCTCCTTCATCGATCTGAAAATTGCCTCCACCGTCCTCTATCCCCGCCCCTTCAATATCGTCTGCACCTCGGACGGCTTCGTGGGCAAGGAGTGGCTCATGCGGCATATCGGCT